>JANOLJ010000151.1:0-8480 GCA_031419715.1 Burkholderiales bacterium
CCGGCCGCAAAGGCGAGCAGTGCAAACACGTTGCGTGTGTTCTCGGGGAAGGCGGTGAAGAACTGGGCCCCGATGATGGCGGCCAGCGCACCGTACAGGTAGAAGTCGTACCACTCGAAGATCGTGCCCGCGGAAGAAGCCACGATCACTTTTTTCTCTTCGGTGGTCATCGAACGGGATCGTTCCCGCACGGCGGTCAGTGTGTCAGTCGTTGCCATCTGTCTTGCTCCATGTGTGTCTGGCACTGTGCTCAGACGGTTTGTAACCGCAATCGGCCGCGGTGGTTCAGTTCTTGTCGGCAAGCTGCTCCAGGATCGCCGGGTTCTCGAGCGTCGACGTATCCTGGGTGATCGCCTCGCCCTTGGCAATCGAACGCAGCAACCTGCGCATGATCTTGCCGCTGCGCGTCTTGGGCAGGTTGTCGCCGAAGCGGATGTCTTTCGGCTTGGCGATCGGGCCGATCTCCTTCGCGACCCAGTTGCGCAGTTCGGTCGCGATCTTCTTGGCTTCCTCGCCGGTGGGCCGCGCGCGTTTCAGCACGACGAAGGCGCACACTGCCTCGCCGGTGGTCTCGTCCGGCCGGCCGACGACCGCGGCTTCCGCCACCAGCTCGGTGTGCGACACGAGCGCCGACTCGATCTCCATCGTTCCCATGCGGTGCCCCGACACGTTGAGCACGTCGTCGATGCGCCCGGTGATCGTGAAATAGCCGGTTCCAGCGTCGCGGATCGCGCCGTCGCCGGCCAGGTAGTAGCCCTTCAACTCCGGCGGGTAGTAGCTCTGCTTGAAGCGCTCCGGGTCGCCCCAGATCGTGCGAATCATGCTCGGCCACGGTTTCTTCACGACGAGGATGCCGCCCTGGCCGTTCGGCACATCGTTGCCAGCTTCGTCGACGATCGCCGCATCAATCCCCGGGAACGGCAGCGTGCATGAACCCGGCACCAGCGGCGTCGCCCCGGGAAGCGGCGTGATCATGTGGCCGCCGGTCTCGGTCTGCCAGAACGTGTCGACGATCGGGCAGCGCCCGCCGCCGATGTGCTTGTGGTACCACTCCCAGGCCGCAGGGTTGATCGGCTCGCCCACCGATCCGAGGATGCGCAGGCTCGACAAGTCACTGTTCTTCGGGTGCACCGCGGCGCTACCTTCGGCCGCCTTGATGAGGGAGCGGATCGCGGTGGGCGCGGTGTAGAAGATCGTGACCTTGTGCTTTTCGATCGTCTTCCAGAAGCGCGCTGCATCAGGGTAGGTGGGCACGCCTTCGAACACGACTTGCGTGCCGCCGAGCGCCAGCGGGCCGTAGGCGATGTAGGTGTGGCCGGTGACCCAACCGATGTCTGCCGTGCACCAGAACACGTCGTCGTCTTTCAGATCGAAGGTCCACTTCGTCGTCAGCGCCGCGAACATCAGGTACCCGCCCGTGCAATGCTGAACCCCTTTGGGCTTGCCGGTCGAGCCCGACGTATAGAGCAGGAACAGCGGGTGCTCGGCGCCCACCCATTCGGGTTCGCAGTGCGTGGCTGCACCGGCCACGAGCTCGTGCAGCCAGCGGTCGCGCGCTGCGTTCCAGGCGATCGCGCCGCCGGTGCGCTTGTAGACGATGACGTCCTTGATCGTCTCGCAGCCGCCCAGCGCGATCGCTTCGTCGACTATTTGCTTCAATGGCAATCGCTTGCCGCCGCGCAGTTGTTCATCGGCGGTGATCACCATCACGGCGCCGGCATCATTGATGCGGTCGCGCAGGCTCTGCGCGGAGAAGCCACCGAACACGACGGAGTGCGTGGCGCCGATGCGCGCGCACGCCTGCATCGCGACCACCCCTTCGACGCTCATCGACATATAGATCACCACCCGGTCGCCGCGCTTCACGCCGCGTGCGCGCAGGCTGTTCGCGAGGCGGCAGGTGCGCTCCAGCAGGTCGGCGTAGCTGACGTGCGTCACCTGTCCGTCGTCGGCCTCGAAGATGATTGCCGTCTTTGCGCCCTTGCCGGCATTGACATGCCGGTCCAGGCAGTTGTACGACACGTTGAGCGTGCCGTCGTCGAACCACTTGTAGAACGGGGCGTTGCTCGCGTCGAGCGCCTTCGTGAACGGCTTCTTCCAGCTCACGAATTCGCGTGCGAGGCGCGACCAGTAAGCGCCTGGGTCGGCCTGCGCCTCGGCGACGAGTTTCTGATACGCCGCCATTCCGGAAATGTGCGCGCCCTGCACGGCGGCTTGCGATGGGGGGTACACCTTCAGTTCGGATTCACTCACGTTGCTCCTCCTATTTGCCGGCCGCAAGGATGACCGATGAATGTTGCACGAGGAGCGATGCAATGTGACGAATGATTGCATCGCCCTAACCCTGAGTGTGCACGCTCCTAGAATTCCTGCAAGCCCCACCCCATGCCAGCATCGAGTGTTTCCTTGAGCGAACCCCCTATCGTTTTCCCGATGCGCTTGCAGGCGCTGCAGGCCGCACTCGACTTCGTCGACCAAGGGTTCACCCTGTATGGCCTCGACCTGCACCTGATCGCGTGGAACAAGTCGTTCCTTCGCCTGCTCGACTTTCCGCCCGAGATGGCCTACGTGGGCGCGCCGTTCACGAGCTTCATCCGCTACAACGCGCAGCGCGGCGACTACGGCCCCGGCGACGTGCAAGCCCAAGTCGACGAGCGCGTGCGCGCGGCGCGCGAGTTCACGCCGCACGAGTTTGAGCGCACCCGGCCCAATGGCTGCGTGCTGAGCATCCGCGGCGTGCCCGTGCCCGGGTATGGCTTCGTGACGCTCTATTCCGACGTTTCCGCCGACAAAACCGCGCAGCGCCAGATCCATGAGCACAACACGCAGCTTGAGTCGCGCGTCGCGGAGCGCACCGCCGAATTGCGCTTGAGCGAAGCGAAGTTGCGGCTGATTACCGATTCGATTCCGGCGCTGATCGCCTACTTCGACGAGCGCCGCATCTACCGCTACCTGAACCGCGCCTACCAATCGTGGTACGGCCTGGACCCGAACAATCCGCGCGCCGCCAGCGCCCGGGAGTACCTCGGTGCGGCCACCTACGCCGGCATCCGGCCCAAGGTGCTACGCGCGATGGCGGGCGAGGCGGTGACGTTCGAGTACGAGGTGGCCGTGATCAGCGGCAACACGGTGATCGCGCGCACCACCTTGATTCCGGAAATCACCGCTGACGGCTCGGTGGCCGGATGTTTCGAACTCACGTTCGACGTGACCGACCAGAAGCGCACCCAGGAGATGCTGGTACAGGCGCAAAAGATGGAAGCGCTCGGCCAGCTGACGGGCGGACTGGCGCATGACTTCAACAACATCCTGACGGTGGTCATCGGCAATCTGAATGCGTTGTCGGACGCGCGCCCCGGTGACGCCACGGTCGCGGAGTTCGTCGAACCCGCAGTCGACGCGGCGCGACGCGGCGCCGAGCTGATCAAGGCATTGCTGTCGTTCTCGCGCCAGCAGCCGCTGGAAGCGCAGGCGGTCGATGTGGCACCGCTCATCGCCTCGATCGGCCGGCTGGTTCGCAGGTCTTTGCCCGAAAGCCTGCAACTCGAGATCGACGCCGGCACCGAGCCCCTGTGGGCGTGGATCGATTCGCGCCAGTTGCAGAACGCCCTGCTCAACCTGATCCTGAACGCGCGCGATGCCACGCAGGCGCAAGGCAAGATTTGCCTGCGTGCGTGCGCCCAAATGCTCGACGCCGTGGCGGCAGCGGCGCATCAGGTTGAAGCGGGCCGCTACGTGCGCATCGATGTCATCGACAACGGCAGCGGCATGGACGCGAAGACGCTGGCGCGCGTGTTCGAACCCTTTTTCACGACAAAGGAATCGGGCCTCGGTACAGGCTTGGGCATGGCGATGGTCTACGGCTTCGTCAAGCAGTCCGACGGTGCGATCGACATTTCCAGCCAGGTCGGTCAGGGCACGACGGTAACGCTCTGGCTGCCCGCCTCCGAGCTGAGCAGCGACTTCGCGCCGCCAGCGCTGGAACACCCAGGCAGCGCTACGCCTGGCAGCCAGGGCCTGGCGTTGCTGGTGGAAGACGACCCGGACGTGCGCAAAGTGGCGCGGCGCTTCCTGCTCGAACTCGGCTACACCGTCGTCGAGGCGGAGAACGGGGTCGAGGCCAAGCAGATCCTGGAGCAGACGCCGGGCATCGCGCTGCTGCTGTCCGACGTGGTGATGCCCGGCGGCGTGGACGGCAGGGAGTTGGCGGCATTTGCCCGGGAGCGCTGCGGCGTGCCCCGCGTGGTGTTGATGAGCGGCCACGCGCCCGAGCTGGAGCGGCCGATCGACATGCCGATCCTGCCCAAGCCCTTCACCCGTGCGCAGCTCGCGGCGCTGATCGAGGACGCGCTCACATGACGCCCACCCGGCCTCGCACCGACGACGCAACGCCACCCGAGGCGTTGATTTTCGTCGTTGAAGACGATGACGCGGTGTCCAAGCTCGTCGTCGAAGCGTTGCATCAATTCGGCTTCAGCACCGAGGCGTATCGCAACGGCGCGAACGTGTTGCGCCGCCTGCAGACCGAACGACCCGACCTGTGCATCATCGATCTCGGCCTGCCCGACATGGACGGCATGGACCTGGTGCGCAAAATCGCCGAAGTGTCGAGCTGCGGCGTGCTCATCCTCACCGGCCGCGGCCACGCCGCCGATCGCGTGATCGGCCTGGAGCATGGGGGCGACGACTATGTCGTCAAGCCCTTCGAGGCGCGCGAACTCGTGGCGCGCGTGCGCAGCATCTTGCGCCGGCGCGCCAGCAGGCCCGGGCTCGCCCCGGGGTCGGGCTACGGACCCGCGCGCCGCTACGCGAGTTTTCTGGGCTGGTCGCTCGACATCGCGGCCAACGTGCTGCGCGCCGCCGACGGCAGCGAACATGTGCTGGGCGTGGCCGAAACCCAGGTGCTGCGCGCGTTCGTCGAGCGGCCGCATCAGATCCTCACGCGCGAGCAGTTGATGGGCCAGCGCGACCTGTCGCCGCTGGACCGTAGCATCGACGTGCGCATTTCGCGCCTGCGCCGCAAGTTGGAAAGCGACCCGCAAAATCCCAAGGTCATCAAGACGGTCTATGGTGCGGGGTACATGTTCTCCGCGGCGGTCACGTGGTCCTGATGCGGCCCGCCACACGGCATCGATAAGCAGCCAGCAGACATGCAGCAGACAAATCGCGGCGCCGCCTGCACCGCAAATCAAACCCGACCAGGAGCAAACCACCATGACCCAAGCGACCCCCGATTCCCCTGCTGACCCGACGGCGTGGTGGCGCGATCTGCTCGCCCACTGGCCCGCCGCCGTGCCGGGCGCCGCGCGCGATGCGAGCAATTCCAGCGACGTGTTCGCGCTTTGGCAGCAAGCCCTGCCGAACTGGCTGGCGTTGCATGAACAGGCGATGAAGACCATGCTGCCCTGGTGGCCCGGCGCGCAGACCGCCGTCGGCTTGCCGGGCTCAGCCGCAGCGCCGGACCGCCGCTTCGCTGACGACGCCTGGCAGACCGACCCGCGCTTCGCCGTGCTCGCGCAGACCTACGCCACGCAGGCGGCGAATCTGCAACAGGCGCTGGCCGCGGCACCGCTCGATGAACGCAGCAAAGCGCAGATGGGTTTCCTGTTGCGCCAAGTGGTCGACGCGCTGAGCCCGGCCAACTCTTTGGCGACGAACCCCGAAGCGATGAAGCTCGCCATAGAGTCAGGCGGCGCGAGTCTGATGGAAGGCATGAAGCTCTACATGGCCGACCTGGCGCAGGGGCGTGTGTCGATGACCGACGACCAGGCCTTCGAACTCGGGCGCAATGTCGCCACGACGCCCGGAAGCGTCGTGTTCGAGAACGAGCTGATTCAGTTGATTCAGTACCAGCCCGTCGCCGCCAAGATCTACGCGACGCCGCTGCTGATCGTGCCGCCTTGCATCAACAAGTACTACATCCTGGACCTGCAGCCCGAAAACTCGCTCGTCGCGCATGCCCTGGCGCAAGGGCACAACGTGTTCCTCGTCTCGTGGCGCAACATTTCCGCGCCACAGCAACACCTGGGCTGGGACGACTACCTGGAGCAGGGTGTGATCACGGCGATCAGCACGGCGCGCGATATCGCTTACGGTGGCAAGGGCGGTGGCAAGGGCGGTGGCAAGGGCGGTGGCAAGGGCGGTGGCAAGGGTGGCGGCAAGGGCGGGGGCAAGGGCAGCGCCGACAAAATCAACGCGCTCGGCTTTTGTGTCGGCGGCACGCTGCTGTCATGCGCGCTCGCGGTGCTCGCGGCGCGCGGCGAAGCGCCCGTGGCCAGCGTGACCTTGCTGACGACGTTGCTCGACTTTTCTGACGGCGGCGAGTTGGGACTGCTGGTCGACGAAGCCTCGGTCGCCTCGCGCGAGGCCTCGATCGGCCAGGGCGGCTTGCTCAAGGGCCGCGAACTCGCACAAGTGTTTGCCTCGCTGCGCGCGAACGATCTGGTGTGGCCCTATGTCGTGAACGGCTACCTCAAAGGCAAGCCACCGCCCGCCTTCGACCTGCTGTTCTGGAACGGCGACGACAGCAATCTGCCCGGCCCGATGTACTGTTGGTACCTGCGCAACGCCTATCTCGAAAACAAGCTGCGCGTCTCCGGTGCGACCACGCAATGCGGGCAGCCCGTGGACTTGCGGGCCATCACCATCCCCGCCTTCATCTACGCATCGCGTGAAGACCACATCGTGCCCTGGCAAGGCGCTTATGCGAGCACGCAACTGCTGGGTGGCGAATGCACTTTCGTGCTCGGCGCCAGCGGCCATATTGCCGGCGTGATCAACCCGCCGGCCAAGGGCAAGCGCAGCCACTGGACGGGCAAGCTGCAAAGCGACGCGCAGCAGTGGCTCGACACCGCGCAGCAAGTGCCGGGCAGTTGGTGGCCGGCGTGGATGGAGTGGCTCGCGGGCCATGGCGGCGCGTTGGTCGCCGCGCCGAAACGCCTGGGCAACAGCAAACACTCGGCCATCGAACCCGCGCCAGGGCGCTATGTCAAAGAGAAGGCAAGCTGATCGATATGGCAGCAACCCCAGGCGGCTCGACCCCGGTGCTGGTGGCCGGTGGCGGCATCGGCGGCATCGCCGCCGCACTCGCGCTGGTGCGCTGCGGCTTTGCCGTCAAGGTGCTTGAGCAAGCGCCGCAGCTTGGTGAAATCGGCGCTGGCATCCAACTCGGGCCGAACGCTTTCGCCGCGTTTGACGCGCTGGGCATCGGTGAAGCGGCGCGCGGCCGCGCCGTTTACACCGACGAAATGGTGATGCACGACGCACTCGATGAGTCGCTGGTCGGCCGCATTCCCACCGGCGCGGCGTTTCGCGAACGCTTTGGCAACCCCTATGCCGTGATCCACCGCGCTGATGTGCACGCCTGCCTGCTCGACGGCGCACGCGCCACCGGCCGCATCAGCGTGGCGACGTCAACGCAGGTGCAACGCGTCGAGCAAGACGACCTGGGCGTCACCGTGTTCGATGCGAAGGGCCAGCAGCATCGCGGCATCGCGCTGATCGGCGCCGACGGCGTGAAGTCCGCGGTGCGCCGCCAGTACGTGGGCGATGAAGCGCGCGTCTCGGGCCACGTGGTGTACCGCGCGGTGGTCGATCGAGCCGACTTCCCCGTCGACCTGCAATGGAACGCGGCGAGCATCTGGGTTGGCCCGAACTGCCACCTGGTGCATTACCCGCTGCGCGGCGGAGAGCAGTACAACGTCGTCGTGACCTTCCACAGCCGCGAGGTCGAGCAGTGGAGCGTGCGCGAAGGCAGCGCCGAGGAAGTGCAGAGCTACTTCGAAGGCATCTGCCCGCGGGCGCGCCAGCTCATCGATCTGCCCAAGGACTGGAAGCGCTGGGCCACCGCCGACCGCGAGCCGATCGCCCAGTGGAACTACGGCCGCGCCACACTGCTCGGCGACGCCGCCCACCCGACCCTGCAATACCTGGCCCAGGGCGCGTGCATGGCGTTGGAAGACGCTGTCACGCTGGGCGAGGCGCTGCGGGTTCACGACAACGACTTCGCGAAAGCCTTCGCGCTCTACCAGCGCTCGCGCGTGGCACGCACCGCGCGCATCGTGCTGTCGGCGCGCGAGATGGGGCGCATTTTCCACGCCAAGGGCGTGGAGCGGCTGGTGCGCAACCAGCTCTGGCAGGGCCGCCCGCCCGAGCGCTTTTATGACGCGATGGAGTGGCTCTACGGCTGGCGGGTTGAGAACTGCCTGGCTGCGGGTTAGTCGCGCGCGGTGTCGAGGTTGACGCTCCGCGTCTCCTTGACGAACACCAGCCCGATCGCGCAGCTCGCCAGCGCCACGCCGATCGGATACCACAGCCCGCTCGTCATGCTGCCGGTGTGCGCCGAGATCGCGAACGCGATGCTCGGCAGCAGGCCGCCGAACCAGCCGTTGCCGATGTGGTACGGCAGGCTCACCGACGAGCAGCGCACGCGGATCGGGAACATTTCGACGAGCAACGCGGCGATCGGCCCGTAGACCATC
>JANOLJ010000152.1:0-37044 GCA_031419715.1 Burkholderiales bacterium
CTGCCAAGAGCTGTTGAATCGCTTCTATCGCGTCGTCCTGCTTTAAGGTCCGCTTGATCTCGTTCTGTGCATCCATCCGCGACGATAAAAGGTGTCGTCAAAAATGTCCAGCGGTTTTTTCAGGTAACGGGCAGGCCTAGCCCGGCGATTCACCCATGGCACAAGCACCGCTGAAAGCAGCCCCACCTCTTCTCGACATGGCGCCGTTGCCCGCGGCGGCGTTGCCGCTGTTTCCGCTTCAGGCCGTGCTCTTCCCCGGCGGCTTGCTCAGCTTGAAGGTATTCGAGGCGCGCTATCTCGATTTGATGTCTTATTGCATGCGCGAGCGCCGGCCCTTCGGGGTGGTGGCGCTGCACAAGGGCAGCGAAGTGCGAGCGCACAAGGTTCAGATCGAATTCGAGTCGACCGGCGTGCTGGCTGAACTGCTCGACGTCGACAGCGCCCAGGCGGGCATTCTGAATGTGCGATGCCGCGGCAAGAGCCGCTTCACTCTTGAGTCGTCACGACAGCGCGATGACGGCCTGTGGCTTGCCGAACCCACGGCGCTGCCCGATGACGCCGTCGTGCGCCCGCACCCCACGCAACGCGATACTGTGCAGGGCTTGGCCAACGCCATCGCCACGCTCGACGCGCAGGGTGCCAGCCCCTTTCTTCAGCCCTATGAGTACGAGAACGCCGGCTGGGTGGCGAATCGATGGTGCGAGATCTTGCCGATTCCGCTGGGGGCGAAACAAAAGCTGATGGAGCTGAGCGATCCGTCGGTGCGCTTGCAGCTTGTCGCCGACTTCCTGCGCGGCAAGGGCGTGGTCAAGTAACGCCTTGCGCCGCGCTGGCCGCAAGCTCAGCCCTGAAGCAGTTTTCGCAAGGGCGCGGGCAAACCCAGGGCCAGCGCTTCGGCGCGATCAAACCATCGGCCCGCCGGCCAGGCACTAACGATTTGCGCAAGTCGCGCTGCGCTGGTGCGTGACGGCAGCGTCCAGCGCACGGGCTGCAAGGTCCAGTCGAGGTGGGTCAGCACATGAACGAAGCTGGGCAGCCAATCCGGCTGGCCCGGCCAGGCTGTGCAGGTGCGATCAAGAGCCTGCCGCGAATCAAACTCCGGCAAGCTCCACAGTCCTGCCCACACGCCTCGTTCAGGGCGACGCTCCAACCACACTTGATCGCGCCACTGAAGCAGCAGCCAGACATGCTCGCGAGTGCCGCGTTTGAGGCGTTTCGACTTGACGGGGTAGTCGGTCTGAGCCTCCATGGCATAGGCCATGCAACTGCCACCGACCGGGCATGACGCGCACACCGGATTGCGCGACAGACACAGTGTCGCCCCCAGGTCCATCAACCCTTGGCTATAGGGCGCAATGCCTTGTGCCGGCAGGAGCGACTCCGCCAGGGCCCACAACTCGCGCTCATGGCGCGCCTCGGCCAGGTCACCCTCGAATGCGAAGACACGAGCCAAGACGCGCTTGACGTTGCCGTCAAGAATGGCGACGCGCTCGCCAAAGCAAAACGCGGCAATCGCTGCCGCCGTGGAGCGGCCGATGCCGGGAAGCGTGGCGAGATCGGCGCTGGCCTTGGGAAAGACAGCGCCCCATTCCTGCGCGACTACGTTCGCACAACGGTGCAGATTGCGCGCGCGGCTGTAGTAGCCCAGGCCGCTCCACAGGCTCAACACATCGTCGAGTGGCGCGGCGGCGAGCGTCGCCACATCGGGAAAGCGCTGGAGAAACGGTTCGTAGTAGCCCAGGACCGTCGCCACCTGAGTCTGCTGCAACATGATCTCGGACAGCCAGACGCGATACGGATCGCGGGTTTGCTGCCACGGCAAGCTATGCCGGCCGTGGCGCTGCTGCCACCGGACGATGCGCTGCGCGAATGGCGACGGACTCGCCACGAGCCAGTTCGCCCGTGGGCTAGGCGATGCGCAAGCGCGGCGCCGGCATCGGCAGCGCCTCACCGGCCTCGGGCAGAACAAAGTCCACCGAGGCCTGGGTTCCGGCGGGCGCCCTGCACGCTTCACTGCGCAGCGAGGCCGCCAGTTCCGTGGCGCGGCTGAGCAAATGCTGCGAGCGCTGGTCCTGCCCTTCGAGTTCGCCGATGCGTTGCTCCAGGTCGCCCGAGGCGGACTGGATACGCTCCAGCGCCTCGCGGCGGTGCCGGAAACTGCGGCGACGCTCGCGCAACTGCGAGTCGACCTGGCCCGACGCTGTCTTGTTCCAGAGTTCGATTTCGCCTGCGGCGTTTTCGAATACCACACGCAAGCGCGACACCAACATGCGGCGGAACTGGTCCATGAACTTCGGCTGCGACAAGCGCAGCGCCTGGGTCAGACCGAAGTACTGCATGTAGTTGCGCTCGATGAGCCCAAGCTCGCGAACGAAGCGGTCGAGGTCGGGGCCCTTGGCCAGCGCCAGGCTGAAGCCGAATTCCGAGTTGAGCTTGGAGAATGATGCCTCAAGCATTTCGCGTGTTTCGGCGCAGCGTTGCTGGGCCGACGCGAGCATGGCATTCAGGCTCTTGCACAGTGCCACGAACGCCTTCTTCGCGCCCAGGTTCATCACGCTGCCCTTGATGGTCTCCTGCATCCGCGCCACTTCTTCCTGCACACGGTCGGTGGACAAGCCGACCAGCATGTCCTTGAGAATGCGGGTGTGCACCGTGCGCATCGCCTGCAGGCGCACGCTGCACTGCTCAAACTCCTGAATCTCTACATCCACGCGGTGCAGCATGACCAGCACCTTGGAGCTGTTCTTGCCGCGCAGACCGCGCAGCTCAAGCAGTTGCTCGGACAACTGGCGCCGCCCATCGACCAGGCGTCGTGCAATCTGGGTCTCGATCTGCAACGTTGTGCTCAGCACGAGCTGCTCGAGAACGTCTCGTCGATGCGGCAGCAGTTGCGCGCTCAATGCCTCTTCGAGCGGTGGCAGGCGGCTCTCGCGCAGCGCCCGGGCGTCGCCGCCGATTCGCGCGGTCAAGGCCTGGCGTGCCGACAGAGGGAAAACGCGTGACGCCGGAATGTCCAGAAGACGAGACGCATCGCGCACCTGAACCTGGATCTGTTCGGCCACCTGTTCGGACGTGAGCAGCGGATCGTTCAGCGAGTCGATCTTGTTCAAGACGACAAAGCGGGCCAAAGGATTCGTGCCCAGGTGATCGCGCCAGATCGCGAGATCGGACTTTGTCACACCGGTGTCCGCGCCCAGTACGAACACGGTGGCGTGCGCGGTGGGCAGCAGGCTCAAGGTCAGTTCGGGCTCGGCACCAATGGCGTTCAAGCCCGGCGTGTCGAGCACGACCAGGCCTTGACGCAGCAGCGGGTGCGGATAGTTGATCAAGGCGTGACGCCAAGCCGGCACCTGGACTCGGCCGAGATCGTCCAGTGGCGGGTTGTCCTCGGGCCTCTCGTCGCTCCAGAAACCAAGTTCCTGCGCGTGCTCTTTCGTCATCCACTCGGTACGCATCACCTCCTGGAGCGACTCCGCAAGCTGCTCGGGGTTCTGAACATTCAGCGGGACATAGCGCCAAGCGCGCGGTTGGGTGCGCAATTCGGCAAGCGACAACCCTTCAAGACGAGTCTCGATCGGCAGCAGGGCAAGTGCGGCACTCTCCTGGCCGTCCCAACCGAGTTCGACCGGACACATCGTGGTGCGCCCCGGCGTGGCCGGCAGAATGCGCCGGCCGGTGTCGGAAAAGAAGATGGAGTTGATCAGTTCCGATTTGCCGCGCGAAAACTCAGCGACGAAAGCGACGATCAACTTGTCGCTGCCCAGGCGCGTTCGCAGCAAGCCGATCTGCTCATGTGTGGGCTCGTCGATGAGTCCGTTGATCGTGAGGAACTGCGCCAGTTCGTCAAGGCGCTCGATCAGGGATTCGCGCCAACCACCCAGGGCGTCGAGACTGCCAGCGAAAGAATGGTTCATGAGTGCAACACGTGGCGCTGCGGTAAATCTACCGATGGGTCATGCTATCGCAAGCCTCACAGAATTGAGCGCCTGAAACAACTCGTCACTCCATTCGCATGGGCACAAATGCACGGCCACAGGAGGTGATGGGCGCATTCGTGCAGATCGACTTCCCCTTCAAATCGGGGGTCATGGTCCTTGCGAAAAATCGAACCGTCGCCGCGAGAAGTTTCTGCCTTGCGATCAGCGCCGTTGACAGCGCCCACAGAAGTAGGTGGCACGCTGGCCCTGCAAGATGCGGCGGATTGGCATGGCGCACCGCCGACAGTCTTCATGCTCGCGGCCGTAGACCTGGGCATGCAATTGGAATTCGCCGGCCATGCCGTGTGCGTCGCGAAAGTCGCGAAGCGTCGAGCCGCCGAGAGTCAGCGCGCGCGCCAGCGTGCCGCGTATCGCCGTTGCGAGCCGCTCGCACCGCGCCAGGCTGAGGTTGGCGCTGCGCAAGCGCGGGTCGATGCCCGCTTCGAACAGCGCCTCGCAGGCGTAGATGTTCCCAGCCCCTACGACGATGGAGCCCGACAACAGCGCTTGTTTGATGCTGATGTTGCGTGAACGCAATTGCGTCTTGAGATACGCGCCATTGAATCCGGCATCGAAGGGTTCCAGGCCGAGCCTGGCGAGAAGCTGTTCGGCAGCCCCGCTGGACAGAGAAGGCGACCAAACCACCGCGCCGAATCGGCGTGGATCCGTCAGGCGAAGCGTGCCCTGTGTCGTGTTCAAGTCGAAGTGGTCGTGGCGACCTGCTTCACCGACGGTGGGCGAAAAACTGAGCGAACCCGACATGCCCAAGTGAAGCAACAAGCCGCCGCGCTCAAGGGGCAGCCAGAGGTACTTGCCCCGTCGAGTCACCTCGCCAACCCTTTGGAATAACAGTGCTTCGGCGTCGCAGCCCAACGGCCAGCGCAATGGCTTGCCCAGGCGCACGCCCGTCGTGCGCGCGCCCTGGATTCGCGACGCAAAGCTCAGCCGCGTGATTTCGACCTCGGGAAGCTCAGGCATTCGGGGAATTATCACGACTGCCCTGGTCCATCATCCTAGAATCGATCCAGGGAATCAGGAGCACATGATGGCGGCCAGAAATATTCGCTTCGTCGCGCAATGCGCCGCCGTGCTGCTGGCCTGCCTTGTCAGCTCGACACACCTCGCGCGTGCCGCCGCTGGAAGCCCAAGTACGACGGCAGAAAATTCCACGCTTGACTCGCAGCTGTTCTACCAGCTGTTGATCGGGGAAATCGAATTGCGCAGCGGACAGGCCGGCACGGCCTATGAGGTGTTGCTCGACGCCGCGCGGCGAACCAAAGATGAGCAGGTTTTCCGCCGCGTCACCGACATCGCCTTAGAGGCTCGCGCGATGGAGCAAGCCTTGACGGCAGCAAAGGCGTGGCGCAGCGCGGTACCTGAATCGATGCAAGCGCATCGCTATGTGGTGCAGTTGCTGGTGTCGCTGAACCGCGCCGCGGAAGCCGCCGAGCCCCTGCGTTCGATGCTGTCGCGAGCTGGCGCTGCCGAACGCATCGCACTGATCAATTCCTTGCCGCGTTTCTTTGCCGCGAATGCAGACCGCAAGCAATCGGCCGAGATCATTGAACAGGAATTGCAGCCGTACCTGAACCGCACCGAGACGCGGGTCGCGGCGCGCATCGCGACGGCCCGGGCTTGGTGGACAGCGCAGGATTCGGCCAAGGCACTGGGCTTGACCCGCGCCGCGCATGCGCTCGACCCGACGGCGGAAGCCCCGGGCGTGCTGGCCGTCGAAATGATGGCGAGCCTTGAGGTGGCCGAAGCAGTCGTGCAAAGCCACCTCGCCGCCAAGCCTGACAGCCACGGCGTGCGCCTGCTCTATGTGCGCGGCCTGGCTGGCTCGCAGCGCTATGGCGACGCGATCGCGCAATTGCTGATCTCCACCCGCGATCAGCCGCAGCTCGCCGCCCCCTGGTTGACGCTTGGCGCCCTGCAGCTTGAACTGAAGCATCCGACCGAGGCGGCTCAGGCATTGAAGACCTACGTCCAGCTCGTCGAGGGGACCGCAAGCGCCGCGACCTCGGTTGCGACCGACGATGACGACGCACCCGCATCGCCGGAACAAGGTCTGACGCAGGCGTGGTTGCTGCTCGCGCAATGCGCTGAGCAATTGGGCGACTTCAAGGGTGCCGAGGCGTGGCTGGCCAAGGTCGAGAACCCACAGCGCGCCCTGGAGGTGCAGACGCGTCGTGCCGCACTGCTCGCGCGCCAGGGCAAGTTCACCCAGGCTCGCGACCTCATTCGAAGCGTCCCCGAGCGCGCTCCGGAAGATGTACGCGCCAAGTTGCTCGCCGAGGCCCAGGTCATGCGCGACGTGAAGCGCTGGGACGACGCGAACGAAGTGTTGGCGCTGGCGAATCGGAAGTTCGAGAACGATGCCGACTTGCTCTATGAACAGTCGATGACGGCGGAAAAGCTCAATCGCATGGCAGACATGGAGCGCTTGCTCAGGCGTGTCATCGAAATCAAACCGGATCACCATCACGCCTACAACGCCTTGGGCTATTCGCTGGCGGATCGCAATGTGCGTCTGCCAGAGGCGAAACTGCTAATCCAGAAGGCGCTGGCCTTGAGCCCCGGCGAACCCTTCATTACCGACAGCCTGGGCTGGGTCGAATATCGACTGGGCAATCGGGATGAAGCGCTGCGCCTGCTGCGCGCCGCCTACAAGTCACGCCCCGACCCCGAAATCGCCGCGCACCTGGGCGAGGTGCTGTGGTCGATGGGCCAGAAAGACGAGGCGCGGCGCATTTGGCGCGAAGGCCGCCAGCGCGACAACGCCAACGACGTGCTGCGCGAAACCTTGGGCCGCTTGCGAGTCGACCTGTGAGTTCCTCGGCGCGAGCGGCTTGGCTGCTCGCTGCGCTGCTGCTGGTGTCGGGCTGTGCATCGGTGCCGCCGCGCGAGCGACTTCCTGGCGACCTGATCTCGGGTCGACTGTCGGTCCGGGTCGATGCCACGGCGCAGGTTGAAGCGCGGGCCATGAATGCCGCCTTCGAGCTTGAAGGCGATGCGCGGGTCGGCCGACTCAACCTCACCACACCCTTGGGGACCACACTCGCGCAGGTCAGCTGGTCGCCCGGCCGGGCCATGCTGGTCACGCCGCAGGAACAAACACCGTACGCCGACCTCGACAGCCTCACGGAGAAGTTGCTGGGCGAGCGCGTTCCCGTCGGCGCCCTGTTCGACTGGCTGCGCGGCCACCCCTGGCCCGCCGCCCCGAGTGAAATGAACCTTGCGCCCGCGGGCCCCGGATTTCGGCAGCTCGGCTGGGACGTCAATCTGACAAGCTTCAACGACGCGCTGGTACTGGCGCGCCGAGACCAGGCGCCGGTGGTGACGGTGCGCGCAAAGCTCGACCGGCCCTGAATCCGTGGCTTTGCGTTCAATTTACGACGTGCCCGCGCCGGCCAAACTCAACCTGTTTTTGCATGTGATCGGTCGGCGCAGCGACGGCTACCACCTCTTGCAGTCGGTGTTCGTGCTGATCGACTGGAGCGACATGCTTCATTTCGAGCTGCGCAGCGACTCCCGGCTGTTGCGACACGACCTCGGCGCCGCACTGCCGCAAGACGACTTGTGCCTACGTGCCGCGCGCGCATTGCAAGCGCAAAGCGGCGTGCGCCAGGGCGCCGACATCTCCATCGACAAACAGGTTCCCTGGGGCGCAGGGCTGGGCGGAGGCAGCTCGAACGCCGCCTCGGTGCTGCTCGCACTGAACCGGCTTTGGGGTGTCGGCTGGCCATTGTCTCGACTCCTGACTTTGGGCCTTGAGATAGGCGCCGATGTGCCATTTTTCTTGGCCGGTCAGAACGCCTTCGTCGAGGGTGTCGGCGAGCGGCTCACGCCGGTGGCGATCCCGGCACAATGGTTCGGCGTGGTGAAGCCTGCGGCGGCACTGGCCACGGGCTCGGTTTTCGCCAGCCCGCTCATGGTGCGCGATACCGAGGCTGTTATAGTCGAAAGCTTTCTTGGGGAGGCCTCGCAAGCCTTGTTGGGCGGCTTTGGGCGCAACGATTTACAGGGTGCCGCGCAGGCACAATGTGACGAGGTTGCGCAGGCCGCCGAGGTGCTCGAAGCACGGTTCGGCAACAGCCGAATGACAGGCTCGGGCAGCGCGGTTTTTGCCAGGGCAGGTTCAGGCGTTCAACCCTCGGCGGCCTTGCCGGCGCCGTTGCCAGCGGGTTGGGTCGGGCGGATGTGCCGCAGTCTGGAGCACCACCCGCTGTTGAGGTGGGCGGGCGACTGAAACTGCTGAGAGGTGTATAGGGTATTGGGTTCGCGGTTGCAAAGCTGCGGACCCGTGTAGGGGAGTCGCCAAGTTGGTAAAGGCATCGGATTTTGATTCCGACATGCGAGGGTTCGAGTCCTTCCTCCCCTGCCAAGACAATTGAACTTCTCTGCGCGCCCGTTGCCTTGGGCGGCGGGCCGGGAAGTGATTCGCAGGCTCGACGTAGCCACAACGGAGCAAGAGCGTGCTGTTCAATACCCTGTTGTTCACCGGAAACGCCAATCCCGAATTGGCTGGCGAAATCGCCTCCCAGCTGGGCATCGAACTCGGCAAGGCCAAGGTGGCGCGTTTTTCCGATGGTGAAGTCGACGTCGAAATCCACCAGAACGTTCGGGCGCGCGACATCTTCGTCATCCAGCCGACCTGCGCGCCGACCAATGAACACCTGATGGAGCTGTGCATCATGGTCGATGCGCTCAAGCGCGCTTCGGCGCGCCGGGTCACCGCCGTCATTCCGTATTTCGGCTACGCCCGCCAAGACCGCCGGCCGCGCTCGACGCGCGTGCCCATCAGCGCGAAAGTCGTCGCCAACATGCTCGAAGCGGTGGGCGTCGAGCGCTTGCTGACGATGGATCTGCACGCCGACCAGATCCAGGGTTTCTTCAACATTCCGGTGGACAACATCTACGCCTCGCCGGTGCTGTTGTCGGACCTGCAATCGAAACGCTACGAAGACCTGGTTGTCATTTCGCCTGACGTCGGTGGCGTGGTACGCGCCCGCGCCTTGGCCAAACAACTCGGCTGTGAACTCGCGATCATCGACAAGCGCCGGCCGCGCGCCAACGTGTCGGAAGTGATGCACGTGATCGGCGACATCGATTCCCGCAACTGCGTCATCATGGACGACATGATCGACACCGCAGGCACCCTGGTGAAGGCTGCGGAAGTGCTCAAGGAACGCGGCGCGAAGAACGTCTACGCTTATTGCACGCACGCCGTGTTCTCCGGGCCGGCCATCGAGCGCATCGACGCGTCGATGCTCGACGAAGTGGTGATCACGAACACAGTGCCGCTGCGCGCCGCGGGACGAAGCTGCCGCAAGGTGCGGCAGCTCTCGGTTGCATTTTTGTTCGCCGAGACAATACGGCGCATTTCCGACGGTGAGTCGGTCACGTCGCTGTTCGCGGAGCAAAACAGCAACGTATGAAGTAGGAGTCGAAAGCCGGCCCTTCGCGGGGGCGGCAACAGCCAGGCCGCGAGGCCTTTACCTGAAGCACCTGGTCGCGGGGCTTCATCATCAATGGAGTGAAACATGAAATTCGTCGCTTATGAGCGCACGCTGCAGGGGACCGGAGCGAGCCGCCGCCTGCGCATTGCGCAAAAAGTTCCCGGCATCGTTTACGGTTCAGGCCCGGCCGCGATGATCGAGCTCGATCACAACGCCTTGTTCTTTGCCCTGAAGAAAGAAACTTTTCACTCGTCGATCCTGGAGATGGAACTCGCCGGCAAAACACAAAACGTGTTGCTGCGCGACTGCCAGATGCACCCATTCCAGCCCATCGTGCTGCACATCGACTTCCAGCGCGTCGATGCCACAACGAAGATCACGAAGCGCGTGCCACTGCACTTCATCAACGAAGAGAACTCGCCTGCGGTCAAGACCGACAAGTGCCTGGTCAACCACGTCATCACTGAATTGCTGATCCAGTGTCTGGCTTCGCAACTGCCAGAGTTCATCACTGTCGATCTGAGCAACCTGGCCAAGGGGCAGTCTTTGCATGCCAATGACATCAAGCTTGGCGAAGGCCTCAAGGTCATGACGCAAGGCAAACCCAACCCAGTCATCGTGTCGGTCTCGATGCAGGCTGCCGAGGAAGAGGTTGTGGCGGCACCGGTCGTGGCCGTTCCGGCAGCCGCCCCGGCAAAGGCGAAGAAGAACGAAAAGCAGAACAAAAAGTAAGCGCTGCTCATGCGCCTCCAAGCCCCGCCAAGGCGGGGCTTTTTCATGCGCGGCGATCGGACAGCGCCGCGGCTGACCGCGCCGCGTACATGGCAACCTGGCTCAACGCCGATAATCGGCGCCATGATCCGCCTGTTGGTTGGCCTGGGCAATCCGGGCGCGCAATACGCCGACACCCGCCACAACGCGGGTTTCTGGTGGCTCGACCTGGCCGCGCGCAAGCTCTCGACAAGCTTGCACATGGAGCGCAGCCACCGCGCCTTGTTGGGCCGCTTCAACGCACCTGCCGGCCCGGTGTGGTTGCTCGAACCGCAGACATTCATGAACCTTTCCGGCGAATCGGTTGCGTCGGTGTCGCGCTATTACCGAATCGAGCCCAGCCAGATTCTTGTAATTCACGACGACCTCGATCTGGCCCCGAGCCAGATGAAACTCAAGTTCGGCGGCGGCCACGGCGGCCACAATGGCCTGCGCGACATCCACTCGAATCTTGGAACACCGGACTACTGGCGCTTACGCTTGGGAATAGGGCATCCAGGAGTGAAGTCGGAAGTCGTGGACTATGTGTTGCGCAATCCCGCGAAAGAGGAGCACAACGCCGTGTGCAAATGCATCGAGCAAAGCCTGGGCGCCTTGGACGCTCTGTTGGCCGGAGACATGGAGCGCGCGACGATGCTGATCCACGCCAAGCCCGCTCGGCCGAAGCCGCCACGCCGAGAAATCGAAGTGGCGGCTACACCCCCCGAAAGGGCGCCATGATTCGCACCAGCTTGTTCGTCGCCCTGCTCGTCGCCGCCGGCATCGCCGACGCGGCGACGACGATTTACCGCTGCGGCCCGGGTGGGCGCGAGTATTCGCAGCGCCCGTGCGTTGACGGCACGATCCTCGAAGGCACGGACGGCCGAACCGGAGCCCAGCGCGCCGCCGCAGCGCGCGCTGTGGAGCAGGAAAAGCGCAGGGCCGCCGAAATGGAGCGCGAACGACTCGCCGAGGAACGCAAAAAAGTCCCCGCCCCGATTGAAATCAACGGCCTTTCGCGGCCCGCCGCCGCCTCGGCCTCGGCGGTGCAGGACAGCGCGGTCAAGAGCAAGGACGGCAAGTCCAAGTCCAAGGCCAAGCCTCCCGCAGACTTTGTTGCGATTGAGCCCGTCGAGAAAAAGAAAAAGTAGCTCGTTCGCTGCACGGGTCCCGGGCGGCGCGCCCGGCGGGCCAAGTTCAGGTCGGTGCTTCTCTCGGGCCTTGCAGGCGCCGGTACTTGGCCCACAGCATGTCGCTGGTCTCACTGTGCCGCGGGTCGAGCGGAATGCAACTCACCGGGCAGACCTGCACGCATTGCGGCTCGTCGAAGTGGCCCACGCACTCGGTGCAACGGGACGGGTCGATCTGGTAGATCTCCGCCCCCATCGAGATCGCTTGATTCGGACACTCCGGTTCGCAGACGTCGCAATTGATGCATTCGTCTGTAATGAGTAATGCCATGTCGCTCAGCCGGGATCGCTTTTCACGCGAAGCCTGAGCCGCTCCAATACCGATGGCGAGACGAACTTGGAAACGTCGCCGCCCAGACTCGCGATTTCGCGAACGAACGTGCCCGAGACAAACTGGTAAAGGTCGCCCGGAGTGAGGAACACGGTTTCGACCTCCGGCATCAATTGCCGGTTCATGCCAGCCATCTGGAACTCGTACTCGAAGTCGCTCACCGCCCGCAGGCCGCGCACCACCACCTTGCCGGACTGTTGCTTCACGAAGTCGCTGAGAAGCCCGCGAAACACCATCACTTCGACGTTTCCGTACTTGGCCGCCAGCTCGGAGGCAATCTGCAACCTCTCGTCGAGCGTGAACATGGTTCGCTTGTGGTGCCCGGCAGCCACCGCGATGATCAAGCGCTCGAACAGGCGACTCGCTCTGCGCATCAGATCTTCATGACCCAATGTCATGGGGTCGAAGGTCCCCGGGTAAACGGCAGTGAGGCGGGTAGTGGAAGTCACGTCGCGAGTTTATCGCCCACAGGCGAGGCGCGTTCCAACAATCCGAAGTGGACTTGCCCGGCCTGGGCACAGCGCGTGATGCGCCATCCCGCCGTGGCGAGTATCTCTGCGTCGATCGGGCGACCCGACTCAAGGTAGACGACCCCGCCCGCGACCAACAGGCGCGCCGCGCGCTCCAGCGCCGGCAGTGTCAGACCGGCGTCGAACGGCGGATCGATGAAGATCAGGTCGAAGCGCTCCAGGCCCGTGGCCATCCAGGCCAGCGCATCGACGTTCTCGACGCGCACCGTGCTCGCTCCCAAGCGATCCCGGCACTGTGTGAGCCCCCGCGCCAGGCCACGGTCGCGTTCCAACAGCACTACCAAAGCGGCGTGGCGAGACGCCGCCTCGAAGCCGAGCGCCCCGGAACCGGCAAAGGCGTCCAGGCAGCGCCGCCCGGTCATGTCTTGGCCGAGCCAGTTGAAGACGGTTTCGCGCACCCGGCTGGGCGTGGGCCGCAAGCCTGGAAGGTCCGGCACCGGCAGCGCGCTGCGCTTCCATTGGTCGCCGATGATGCGCACTGCATGCGGCAACTCGCGGCGCGCTGTGGCGCGCGGCGCCGCCTTCACTGCCGAACCGCGATGCCGTCGCGTGCCAACAGCGCCTTGGCCTGGCCGACCGTGAATTCGCCATAGTGGAAGATGCTCGCGGCGAGTACCGCGTCAGCGTGGCCGAGGCGGATGCCTTCCGACAAGTGCTCAAGCGTGCCCACGCCTCCCGAGGCGATCACCGGCACGCTCACCGCGTCGCTGACGGTACGCGTCAACTCCAGATCGAACCCCGACTTCGTGCCGTCGCGGTCCATGCTGGTCAACAGCAATTCACCCGCGCCGGCTTGCACCATCTGGCACGCCCAAGTGAGCACGTCCAAGCCGGAGTTCTTGCGCCCGCCATGCGTATAAACGTCCCAACCGGCGCCGCGAGACGCGGCATCACTGTCGATGCGCCGCTTCGCATCGATCGCGACGACGATGCACTGCGCCCCATACTTGCGCGAGGCGTCGGCAATCACCTGCGGATCGGCCACCGCCGCCGAATTGAAGCTGACCTTGTCGGCCCCGGCGTTGAGCAGGCGCCGCACGTCATCGACGCTGCGCACACCACCGCCCACCGTGAGCGGAATGAAGACCTGCGACGCGACCGCCTCGACGATGTGCAACATCGTGTCGCGCCCATCGCTGGTGGCGGTGATGTCCAAAAACGTCAGCTCGTCCGCCCCTTGGTCGTTGTAGCGCGCGGCGATCGCCACCGGATCCCCGGCGTCGCGCAAGCCGACGAAATTGACACCCTTGACGACGCGCCCGCCGGTGACATCGAGGCAGGGGATGATGCGTTTGGCGAGCATTGAATGGGCGCTGCTCAAGCCGCGCCGTTCAGCTCGTCGGCACGCGCCTGCGCTTGCGCGAAGTCGAGATCCCCGGTGTAGATGGCGCGGCCGCAGATCAGGCCTCGGATGCCCTGGTCTTCGACGGCGCAGAGCCTCTCCACGTCGGCCATGCCGCTCAGCCCGCCCGAGGCGATGACGGGGATCGTCAGCGCCTGCGCGAGCTTGACGGTGGCCTCGATGTTGATGCCTTGCAGCATGCCGTCGCGCCCGATGTCGGTGTAGATCACGCCTTCGACGCCGTAGTCTTCGAATTTCTTCGCCAGGTCGATCACCTCGTGGCCGGTGAGTTTGCTCCAGCCGTCGGTGGCGACCTTGCCGTCTTTCGCGTCCAGCCCGACGATGATGTGGCCACCGAACGCACTGCACGCGTCGCGCAGAAACCCCGGGCTCTTCACCGCAGCGGTGCCGACGATGATGAAGCTCAAGCCATCATCGAGATAGCGCTCGATCGTGTCGAGGTCGCGGATGCCGCCGCCAAGCTGCACCGGAATCTCCTCGCCAACCTCCGCGAGGATGGCCTTGATCGCGCCCTCATTGATCGGCTTGCCGGCAAATGCACCGTTCAAGTCGACGAGATGCAAGCGCCGCGCCCCGGCGTCGACCCAGCGCCGGGCCATTGCCGCGGGGTCTTCGCTGAAGGTCGTGGTCTGTTTCATGTCGCCTTGTTTGAGGCGAACACAGTGACCGTCTTTCAGGTCAATTGCAGGTATCAGCAGCATGGCCGAGCGCGCGGGGGCGTGAGTGGAGAGGGTACCCGAGACTGGTGTGCAAACGATGCCGAACGCTCTGGATGAGGGCCGTCAGGGTTTCCAGTGGAGGAAGTTGCGGTACAGCGCCAAACCGTGCTCGGCGCTTTTCTCGGGGTGAAATTGGGTAGCGAAAATGTTATCCCGAGCCAGCGCGCAGGTAAAGGTCTCGCCGTAGTCGGTTTCGCCCGCCGTGTGCCTTGCATCAACGGGTTGAGCGAAAAAGCTGTGCACGAAGTAGAAGTAGCTTTGATCCGGCACGCCCGCCCACAGCGCGTGTGGGCGCGCCTGACGCACCCGGTTCCAGCCCATCTGCGGCACTTTGTAGCGACTGCCGTCGCTCTGCAATCGGCCTTCGAGGGCAAAGCGCTTGACGCTGCCGGCAATCAAGCCCAGCCCCTCGGTCGGCCCTTCCTCGCTGCGCGTCAAGAGCATCTGCATGCCGATGCACACGCCCAGCAAGGGTTTACGTGAGGCCGCGTCGAGCACGGCTTCGAGCAGGCCTGAGTCGCGCAATTCACGCATGCAATCGGGCATCGCGCCTTGCCCGGGCAGAACCACACGCTCGGCTTGCAACACCTGCTCAGGCGTTGAAGTGACGATCACATCTATGCCCGCGCCTTGCGCCACATGCCGCACCGCCTGCGACACGGAACGCAAGTTGCCCATGCCGTAGTCGACCACCGCCACCGTGCGAGTCATGTCGCGCGCTCCATAGCCTTGCGCCTCATCGCGCCAGCCCGGCGGTCATGCGGCGCATCGGGTCAAACTCGCTCAAAGGCTGCCCTTCGTCGAAGGCACCACGCCCACCGAGCGGGGGTCGATCGTCGCCGCCATGCGCAGCGCCCGGCCGAAGGCCTTGAACACGGTTTCCGCCTGGTGGTGCGCGTTCTGGCCCTTCAGATTGTCGATGTGCAGCGTCGCCCCGCAATGGTTGGAAAAGCCCTGGAAGAACTCGAACGCGAGTTGCGTGTCGAAGCCGCCCACCATGCCGCTCTTGAACGGCACGTCCATGTGCAAGCCGGGGCGGCCGGAGAAGTCGATCACGACGCGCGACAGCGCTTCGTCCAGCGGCACGTAGGCGTGGCCGTAGCGCGTCAGCCCCGCTTTGTCGCCCACCGCCTGGGCCACCGCCATGCCCAGCGTGATGCCCACGTCTTCCACCGTGTGGTGGCCGTCGATGTGCAGGTCGCCTTTCGCGTCGACGTCCAGATCGATCAGGCCGTGGCGCGCGATCTGGTCGAGCATGTGGTCGAAGAAACCGATGCCTGTGGCGAGCCTGGCCACGCCCGTGCCGTCGAGGTTGATGCGCACCGCGATCTGGGTTTCTTTGGTGTTGCGCGTGACTTGGGCGATGCGGTCGGCCATCTACAGGCTCGCTTTCAGGGCGTCGATCATCAGCGTATTTTCTTCGGGTGTACCGACCGTCAGGCGCAGGCAGTTGGAAAGAAGGGGATGCAGGGGTGAAATGTTCTTGACGAGCACGCCGCGTTGTTTCATGCCGTCGAACGCGCGCACCGCGTCGGCCACGCGCACCAGGATCATGTTCGCTTCGCTGGGAAACGCGGTCACGCCCACGACTTGCGCAAGCAAGCGTTGCAACCGCGCGCGCTCTTCGCGCAAGATGGCAGCTTGCTTCGAAAACTCGTCGGCGTGTTGCAGCGCGAACAGCGTGGCCTCGGCATTGAGCGCACTGATGTTGTAGGGCGGCCGGACCTTGTCGATCTGATCAATCAGCGCGGCCGCCCCGGCCATGTAGCCCAGGCGCACACCGGCCAGGCCGAATTTGCTGAGGGTGCGCATCACCAGCACATGCTCATGCGCGCCCATGCGCTGCATCCAGGTGCGCGAGGCGAACGGCTGGTACGCCTCGTCGAACACCACCAGGCCGCTCTGCGCGCCCACGGCGGCGACGATGCGGTCGATGATCGAGTCGCTGAACAGGTTCGCCGTCGGATTGTTCGGGTAGGCGATGTAGGTGATCGCCGGGTGGTGCCGCGCAATCGCCTCCATCATCGCCGGCTCGTCGAGCTCGAACTCGGGCGTGAGCGGCACGCCGACGAACTTCAAGCCTTGAAGCTTGGCCGACATTTCATACATCACGAAACCGGGTAGTGGTGCGAGCACGCTGGCGCCAGGTACGTCGGCGGCGAGTGCGAGCAAGCTGATCAATTCATCGGAGCCGTTGCCCAGCATTAACTTTGCGTCCGGGGGCGGCTTCACATAGGCGGTGAGCGCCTCGATCACGTCGGCCACGCACCGCGAAGGATAGCGATTGATCGCGACACGGCCCAGACGCTCGCCCAGTTCGCGCTGCAGGTCCCGCGGCAGGCGAAACGGGTTTTCCATCGCGTCAAGCTTCACCAAGCCGGCGCTCGCCTGGATCGCGTAGCCGTGCATTGACTGCACGTCCTGGCGAATCACCGACTGGATGCGATCAGCAAGTGAAGTCGTCACGATGCGAGCCCGATCTCTTCTGGTGTCGTTGTGAAGGGGTTGATCACTTTCACGCCGTCGATCAATTGCCCATGCTGGAGATCTTCGCTCAGCAAATGCTCGCAGCCCTGTTGCTGCGCTGACGCGACGATGAGCGCATCCCAGTAGTTCAGCTCGAACCGGCTTTCGATCGCCCACGCGGTTTCGACCGTGGCCTGATCGATCGCCCAGGGCTGCCACTGCTGATAGCGCCGCACTTCGGCGCGGGCATCGCCGGCTGAAATCGCGTTCATGAATTTTTTGCGGGCGTTGCTGTAGAACTCATTCAGGACTTGGGTGCTGATACGCCCGCAGCGGCTCAACCAGCAGTGCGAAACCCAGGTTTGCGCACCGGCGCGCTTGACCGCATCACGTGCGTCGAAGCAGTACAGCAACACATTCGTATCGACGAACACGGTGCCGCTCACCCCGCACCCCGCGTATACATCTCCTCGCGCGTGAGGTAGCGCCCATCGCTCGCGCCCCAAATCTTGAATTCGAGCGCCTCGCGCATTGCGCGCTCATAGGCGTCGTCGCGGCGCATCTTTTCAGCCAGCAGTTCGCCCAACAGGCGCGACACACTGGTGTTGCGCCGTGCCGCCTCCATGCGCGCCCAGTCGGCAACCTTGTCTTCCATCGTGATCGTGACGTTCTTCATCATTGAGGCACTAAGTTCGTGTTGCACTATTCTCGTGTTGCACGCAACCAGTGTCAATCACCAGCAAGACGCATTTCAGCCGCCCGAGCATGAGCCTGCAACCCTTCACCGCGCGCCAGCTCGGCCGCGACGGGGCCAAGGATGTTTGCGCCCGCTTCGCTCACTTCGATGATGCTGCTTCGCTTCTGGAAGTCGTATACGCCCAGGGGCGACGAGAAGCGCGCCGTGCCCGACGTGGGCAGCACATGGTTCGGCCCGGCGCAATAGTCGCCCAGGCTCTCGCTGCTGTAGGCGCCCAGAAAGATGGCGCCGGCATGAATCAGCAGCGGCTCCCAGCGGTGCGGGTCGTTCGAGCTCACTTCAAGATGTTCGGGCGCGATGCGGTTGCTGATCGCACAAGCCTCTTCCATCGAGCGCGTCAGGATCAGCGCGCCCCGACCCTCGAGCGACGACTGAATCACGGCGCGGCGCGGCATCTCGGGCAGCAGGCGCTCGATCTCGACCTTTACCCGGGCGATGTAGGTCGCATCCGGGCACAACAGAATGCTCTGCGCCATCTCATCGTGTTCGGCCTGGCTGAACAGGTCCATCGCCACCCAGTCGGGCGGTGTGCTGCCGTCGGCGAGCACGAGAATTTCGCTGGGGCCCGCGATCATGTCGATGCCCACTTTGCCGAAGACGCGGCGCTTCGCACTCGCCACGTAAGCGTTGCCCGGGCCGGTAATTTTGTCCACGGCCGGCAGCGTAGCCGTGCCGTAAGCCAATGCGGCAATCGCCTGGGCGCCGCCGATCGTGAACGCCCGGTCCACGCCGGCCAGCGCCGCGGCGGCGAGCACCAGCGGATTGCGTTCGCCGCGCGTACTGGCGCCCGCCTGCCCACTGCCCCCCGTGGCCACGCTGCCCGAAACCGGCGTGGGCACGACGAGGATAATTTCGCCGACGCCCGCCACCCGCGCCGGCACGGCACTCATCAGCACGCTTGACGGATAGGCCGCCTTGCCACCGGGCACATAGATCCCCACGCGGTCCAGCGGCGTGACTTTTTGGCCGAGCAGCGTGCCGTCGGCATCGCGATAGCTCCAACTGCGTCCGCAGGCTTCGCGCTGACGTTCGTGAAATGCGCGAATGCGCGCGACCGCCACTTCAAGCGCGCCACGCTGAGCGGGCGTGATCGCATCCAGCGCGGCGCGCAACTCGTCTTGCCCGATCTCCAGCGCCTTCAGCGATGCCGCGGCCAAGCCGTCAAAGCGGCGCGTGCAATCGAGCACCGCGGCGTCGCCGCGCTCGCGCACGTCGGCAATGATCTCGGCGACCCGCGTCTCGATCGCCGCGTCGGTTTGCGCCGACCAGTGCAGAACGCTCTGCAATTGCACCTCGAAGTCGGGCGCGCTGGTCGTCAGCTCGCGCATCGCCACGCTCATGGTGTCACCGCGGCGGCAAAGGAATCGATCAAGGCGCGCATCGTCTCGCGCTCCAGCTTGAGTGAGGCCTGGTTGACGATGAGTCGCGCCGAGATCGGCATGATCGTTTCCACCTCGACCAGGTGGTTTGCCGTGAGCGTATTGCCACTGGACACGAGGTCAACGATCGCATCGGCCAGCCCGGTCAGCGGCGCCAGCTCCATCGAACCGTAGAGCTTGATCAAGTCGACGTGCACCCCTTTGTCAGCGAAGTGGTCGCGCGCGATGCGCGTGAATTTCGTCGCCACGCGTATCCGCGAGCCTTGCTTCACGGCGCCTTGATAGTCGAAATCGGCGCGCGCCGCCACGCTCATGCGGCAGCGCGCGATTCCCAGGTCCAGCGGCTGGTACAGGCCCTGCCCGCCATGCTCCAACAGCGTGTCCTTGCCGACCACGCCGAGGTCGGCGCCGCCGTACTGCACATAGGTCGGCACGTCGCTCGCGCGTACCAGCACCAAGCGCACGTCTGCCCGGCTCGTAGCGATGATGAGCTTGCGGCTGCTCTCCGGGTCTTCGGCGACTTCAATGCCGGCGGCTTTCAGCAGCGGCAGGGTTTCGTCGAAGATGCGGCCCTTGGACAAAGCGAGCGTGATCATGCTCGCGCTCCCGAATGCGCGAGCGTGATCATCCTCGCGCTTCCGATGGCACGAGAGTGATCATCCTCGCGCTCCCGATGGCACGAGCGTGATCATCGAACCCTCTCGATGTCAGCGCCCAGGCCGCGCAGCTTGGTCTCCACCCGGTCGTAGCCGCGATCGAGGTGATAAATGCGATCGACTATGGTTTCGCCCTCCGCCACCAGGCCAGCGATCACCAGGCTCGCCGACGCGCGCAAATCGGTGGCCATCACCGCCGCGCCCGAAAGCCGAGGCACGCCCTGCACCGTCGCCGTGCGGCCGTCGATCTGAATCTTCGCGCCCAGGCGCAGCAATTCGTTGACGTGCATGAAGCGGTTCTCGAAGATCGTTTCGGTGACGGTGGAGGCCCCTTCGCCGATGCAGTTCAGGATCATGAACTGCGCCTGCATGTCAGTCGGGAAAGCCGGGTACTCGCTGGTGCGAAAACTCACCGCACGCGGCCGGCTGCTGCTGCGTATGCGAATCCAATCGTCGCCGACCTCGATCGCCGCACCCGCTTCGCGCAGCTTGTCGATCACCGCGTCGAGGTGCCGAGCGCGCGCGCCGCGCAGCACGACACTGCCGCCCGCCGCCGCCACCGCACACAAAAACGTCCCCGCCTCGATGCGGTCCGGGAGGATGCAGTGCGCATTCGCGGCCACCAAGCCGTGCAGCGAATCGACCCCTTGAATCACGATGCGCCGCGTACCGTGGCCTTCGATGCGTGCACCCATCGCGATCAGCATCTGCGCGAGGTCGGGAATCTCGGGCTCTTGCGCCGCGTTCTCCAGTACGGTTTCGCCTTGCGCGAGTGTGGCCGCCATCAGCAGGTTCTCGGTGCCGGTCACCGTGACCATGTCGGTCGTGATGCGCGCGCCGCGCAAGCGCTTCGCCGTGGCGACGATGTAGCCGTGTTCCACCGTGATGCTCGCCCCCAGCGCCTGCATGCCCTTGATGTGCTGGTCCACCGGCCGTGAACCGATCGCGCATCCGCCGGGAAGCGACACCCGCGCGCGCCCGAAACGCGCCAGCAGCGGCCCCAATACAAGGATAGCCGCGCGCATCGTCTTCACGAGTTCATACGGCGCCTCAGGTGCCGTCACGTTGCCGGCGTCCACATGCACGGTGCCGGGGTCCTGCGCGTCGCGCTCGGCCTGCACCCCCATGTTGCGCAGCAGTTTCAGCACCGTGACCACGTCTTGCAGGTGCGGCACGTTGCGCAACGTGACGGGCTCGCGCGTCAGCAACGCCGCGCAAAGCTCGGGCAGCGCCGCATTCTTCGCGCCCGAAATCGACACTTCGCCTTCGAGTGGGCGGCCGCCGCGAATGAGGAGTTTGTCCATGGTCGCTCGGGCAGGTCGTCAGGCGTTGGCGCCCGTCGTGCACGAGCCGGTTCGACGCGAGGTGTCCCTGCGGCGCTGTTCAGTGGGGGTGGGTTGCCGCGTCCGGGCTTGAGGCCCATTCGGCGGGGGTCAACGTCTTCATCGACAAGGCGTGAATCTGCTCGCGCATTCTATCGCCCAGGGCCGCATAGACGCGCTGATGGCGGGCAACCCGGTTCGCGCCTTCGAATTGCGCCGACACGATGGTGGCGAAGAAGTGCCGCCCATCGCCTTCAACCGCGAGATGCTCGCAGGCCAAGCCCTGCGCGATGAAGCGTTCGATTTCAGCGGGAGTGGGGTCGGCCATGGCGAAATTATGCGTCAGCCTTCGCGCACGCATGCAAAGGTGTTCGTCCGGGCTCAGCCCAGCCGCTCGTATGGCGCCTGGGCCTTCGCCAGCCGTCAGTCGCCTTCCGGCGCCTGACGCGCGGGCTCAGTGGCGCAACTTGTAGCCGCTGCGCAGCAATTGCAGGCACAGGCCGCACACCACCGCCAGGCTCGCGCCCACCACGCCCAGGCTCAGCCACGGAGAGACATCGCTGACACCGAAGAAGCCGTGGCGAAAGCCGTCGATCATGTAGAAAAACGGGTTCAGGTGGCTCAGCGTGCGCCAGAACTCCGGCAGCGAATGCACCGAGTAAAACACGCCGGACAAAAACGTCATCGGCATCACGATGAAGTTCTGGAACGCGGCGATCTGATCGAACTTCTCCGCCCACAAGCCGGCGACCATGCCCAGCGTTCCCATCAGCGCCGCGCCCATCAGGGCGAAGATGGCAATCCACAGCGGCTGCGCGAAGCCCGGCGGCGCGAACCACCAGGTCACGACAAACACCCCCGAACCCACCGCGACACCACGCACGACCGCGGCGCCGACGTACGCAGTGAACCAGGCCCAGTGCGACAGCGGCGTGACGAGCAGGAACACCAGGTTGCCGGTGATCTTGCTCTGGATCAGCGAAGAACTTGTGTTCGCGAACGAGTTTTGCAGCACGCTCATCATCACCAAGCCGGGGATGAGAAAGCTCGTGTAGCTGATCCGTTCGAACACTTTCACATGGTCCTCGAGCACATGGCCGAAGATCAACAAGTAAAGCACCGCCGTCAGCACCGGCGCGGCGACGGTCTGCACGCTGACTTTCCAGAAGCGCAGCACCTCTTTGCGGAACAAGGTGCCCGCGCCTTCGAGGGTCATGCCGAGGCTGCTCATGCGGTCACCGCGTCCGCGGCTGGCGCGTTCGCCATGATTTCGAGGAACACGTCTTCCAGATCGGCGCGGCCGATTTCAAGGTCTTCCACCTTCACGCCTCCGCCACGCAGTGCCGTGAGAATGGTTTCCACTTCGGCGGCATCATGGGCGCTGACCTGGACGATGCGCCCCATCACGCGCGCGCGCACGGCCAGCGCGGCAGGAAGGGCACTGTCCGTCTTGAAGCGCAGCATCGTGCTCGCGGTGCCGGCAAGCAGTGCCGAGGTGCGATCGAGCGCGACAACGCGCCCGTTTTTCAGCATCGCGATGCGCCCGCACAGCGCCTCCGCCTCTTCGAGGTAGTGCGTCGTCAGCAGCACGGTGTGGCCGGACTTGTTCAGGCGCGCGATGAACTGCCACAGCGTCTGGCGCAGCTCCACGTCCACACCGGCCGTCGGCTCGTCGAGCACGATCACTGGCGGGCGGTGCACCAGCGCCTGCGCCACGAGCACACGGCGCTTCATGCCGCCCGACAACTGGCGCATGTTCGCGTCGGCCTTGTCGCTCAGCCCGAGGTTGGCAAGCAACTCGTCGATCCAGGCGTCATTCGCTTTTGCATCGGTGCGCACGCCGAAGTAGCCACCCTGGATGCGCAGCGTCTCGCGCACGCTGAAGAACGGGTCGAACACCAGCTCTTGCGGCACGACGCCCAAGCTGCGCCGGGCCGCCGCGTAGTCGGTGATGACATCATGGCCCAGCACTTTCACGCTGCCTGAATTCGCGCGCGCCAGACCGGCCAACACGCTGATGAGTGTGGTCTTGCCCGCGCCGTTGGGCCCCAGCAGGCCGAAGAATTCGCCTTGCTCGATGTTGACACTCACGTCGGTGAGCGCGTGAACTTCACGGGTGCCGCTCTTGAAGGTCTTGCTGACGTGCTGGAATGAAACGGCGGGCATGGGGGCGGTAATTCTATGGCCCCAGGCGCTGTGGCCCCGGTGCCGCCCCGGGTAACCCTCGGCTCTTGGCCCACCCCGGGCTGATCCCCTTGGTGGGCGGCGCCCTTGCTGCTAGATTCTCCGCGTCCGTACCCGCCCGCCCATGGCCGCCAAAACCAAGAAACCTCGCCGCACGGCACAACGAATTCTGGAGACGACTCTGGAGCTGTTCAACCGTTTCGGCGAACCCAATGTGTCCACGACACTGATCTCCGCCGAGCTGGGCATCAGCCCGGGCAACCTGTACTACCACTACCCCGCCAAGGACGAGCTGATCAACAGCTTGTTCAATGCCTTCGAATCCGCGCTCGCCGATCTGCTGCGCGCCGCGCATGACGTGCGCAACATCGAAGACGCCTGGCTGTTCCTGCACCTGCTGTTCGAACTCGTCTGGCAATACCGCTTCCTGTATCGCGACCTGAACGACCTGCTTTCGAAAAACCGCCACCTGGAGACGCACTTCCAGAGTGTTCTCAAGAGCAAGGGCCAAGCCGTGCAGAAACTGCTTGCGGGCCTGGGCAAGGAAGGCGTGATTCAGATCGACGCGCGCGAGGTCGAGCCCGTCGCCACGGCGATGGTCGTCGTGCTGACGTATTGGCTGAGTTTCGAGTACGTGCGCGACCCGCGGCACGCACTCGAACCCGAATTCGCGAACGCCGCCCTGGCGCGCGGCGCCTTCCACATGCTCAGCCTGCTGCTGCCCTATCTCGAAACAAGCCAACGCGAACACCTGCACGCGCTGGCTGGCCGCTACATCAACCCCTGAGGAGACCAACGACATGGCCAAGTGGACCGCCTTCCCGCACGACAGCACCCCCTACACCTGCGACGCGGCGACGCTGAAGAAGAAATGGGCACGCCTGCATACCGGCGACGCCGAGCCTTTGCCCAAGGACGACAAGGTTTTGGCCGCGTGGGGGCTGTTCCACGCGGGCGAATTCCAGAAGGCCTTTGATGCCGGAATGAAATGCGGCGGCGCCGGCATCACGGTGGCGAACAAGGCGCAGGCGATCTACGCGAACTACCTCGAAAAGAACGACAAGACCAAGCTCGCGATGTTTCTGGAAGCCGCGCAGCGCGCCGAAGCGCAGGCCGGTGCCGAGCCGAAGAACGCCAACGCCTGGTATCTGATGGCCTATGCCCTGGGCCGCTACAGCCAGGGCATCAGCATCGCCAAGGCACTCGCGCAAGGCCTGGGCAGCAAGGTCAAGGGCGCCCTTGAGACCGCCATCAAACTCGCACCCAAACACGCCGATGCGCACATTGCGCTGGGCGCATTCCACGCCGAGGTGATCGACAAAGTCGGCGGCCTGCTGGGGCGCACCCAAGGCGCCTCCAAGGACACCGGCCTGGCGATGTACAAGGCCGCCCTGAAGCTCAACCCGGGTTCGGCCATCGCCATGGTCGAATACGCGAACGGCCTGGTAATGCTTGAGGGCGAGAAGAAGATGAAGGAAGCAACCAAACTCTACGAAGACGCCGCAGCCTGCGTTCCTGCGGATGCGATGGAGCGGCTTGACGTGGAGATGGCCAAGGCCGAGCTTGAAGACTGAACCCGACCCGCCTTTGTTCCACAGCACCCCACCACCCCCATGACCGCACCCGCTCGCTACCTGCCCCCCGTTCTGAAGCGCATCAAGTTTCCCGTCATCGGCGCGCCGCTGTTCATCGTCAGCAACCCCAAGCTTGTGATTGCACAGTGCACGGCGGGCGTGGTGGGCGCGGTGCCGGCGCTCAATGCGCGGCCGGCTTCACAGCTCGATGAATGGCTGGCCGAGATCACCGAGGCCCTGGCCGCGCATGACAAGGCGCATCCCGATTCGCCCGCCGCGCCGTTCGCCATCAACCAGATCGTGCACAAGAGCAATGACCGGCTGGAGCACGACATGCAGGTCTGCGCCAGGTACAAGGTGCCGATCGTCATCACCAGCCTGGGCGCGCGCGAAGACGTGAACCGCGCCGTGCAGGGCTGGGGCGGCGTGGTGCTGCACGACGTCATCAACAACCTGTTCGCGCACAAGGCGATCGAGAAAGGTGCCGACGGGTTGATCCCGGTGGCCGCCGGGGCGGGCGGCCATGCCAGCGTCAAGAGTCCGTTCGCGATGGTGGCCGAAATTCGCGAGTGGTTCGGCGGCCCGGTGGCGCTGGCGGGTGCCATCTCCTCGGGCGGTGCCATCCTCGCCGCGCAGGCCATGGGCGCCGATTTCGCTTACATCGGCTCGGCCTTCATCGCGACCGTTGAGGCGCGTGCGGCGGAGGCCTACAAGAAGATGATCACGGAATCGAATTCCGACGACATCGTCTACAGCAACTTCTACACCGGCATCCACGGCAACTACCTCAAGGGCAGCATCCGCAATTCCGGCATGGACCCGGACAACCTGCCGCAAAGCGACCCGAGCAAGATGAACTTCGCGAGCGGCGAAAGCGCGAACGCCGCCAAAGCCTGGAAAGACATCTGGGGCTGCGGCCAGGGCATCGGCGCGATCCGCGAGGTGATGCCCGCTGCCGCGCTGGTGGAACGCTTCAAGCGCGAATACGCGCAGGCCAAGGCGAGCATCGGCGCCAGCATGGCAGCGGCCTCCTGATCTCCGACGTAGCGGCGTTCATCCTCAGCAGGAGCACGAAGTGACCCAGGACTTACTGGAAACCCGAGACAACGGCATCGTCACGCTGACGATGAACCGGCCGCAGGCGCGCAACGCCCTCACGCGCGAGATGATGGACGCGCTGTCCGAAGCGCTGCTGCGCCTGGCCAATGACGTGACGGTTCGCCTCGTCGTGCTCACCGGCGCCGGCAGCGCCTTCTGCGCCGGAGGCGACGTGAAAGGCTTTGCCCGGGGCGCCGCAGGCGCTCCCTCGACGATGACCTTCGATCAGAAGGTCACCGATTTGCGCATGCGCATGGAGGTCAGCCGCTGGCTGCATGAAATGCCCAAGCCGACGCTGGCCGTGATCCCAGGGCCGGCGGCTGGCGCCGGGCTGTCGCTGGCGCTGGCCTGCGACATGCGCATCGCCTCGACCGACGCCAAGCTCACCACCGCGTTCTCGAAGATCGGCCTGTCCGGCGACTTTGGCGGCAGCTATTTCCTCAACCACCTGGTGGGCGCGGCAAAGGCCAGAGAGCTGTACTTCACCGGGCAAGTGCTGCTCGGTGACGAAGCACAGCGCATCGGCATGGTGAACCGAGCGGTGCCTGGGGCTGAACTGGCCGAGGCCGCACGCGCCTGGGCCGCTGAGCTGGCGGCCCTGCCCACCATCGCCGTCGGCTACATGAAGCGCAACCTCAACACCGGGCTGCGCGGTTCGCTCGCGGATGTGCTGGACGCCGAGGCGATCCACATGATCCGCACCTTCGATACCCACGACCACAAAGGTGCCGCGGCGGCGTTCGTCGAAAAACGTGCGCCGCACTTCGACGGGCGATGAGCCCCAGGTGAGCACCGCCCCCACCCCCTTGCCGGGGCCGGCAGCCCCACCCGTGGCGGCCGCCGCGGCGCGCCAGCACCCGTTGTTGAGCGCCCCCATCCTGCCCACCCTGCTGCGGTTTGCGCTGCCCAACATGGCGGCCATGCTGGCCACGGCGCAGGCCGCGGTGGCCGAGACCGCGTTCGTCGGCAGCATGGGCGTGACCGCGCTGGCCGGCATGGCGCTGGTGTTTCCGATGGTGATGCTGCAGCAAATGCTCTCGGCAGGCGCGATGGGCGGGAGCGTGTCCTCGGCCGTGAGCCGCGCGCTCGGCGCGGGCGACACGGCGCGCGCCAACGCGCTCGCGGTGCATGCCCTGTGGATCGGGCTGGCGGCAGGCCTCGCCAGCACCGCCGCCATGCTCGCCTTCGGCCCCGCGCTGTACGCCTTGCTCGGCGGCCGGGGCGAAGCGCTGGCGCAGGCGGTGGCGTACTCCAATGTGGCCTTCCTGGGCGCGGCGGGCATCTGGATGCTGAACACCTTTGCCTCCGTCATCCGCGGCAGCGGCAATATGCGCGTGCCCTCGTTCACCTTGCTCACGGTGGCCGCCGTGCAGGTGCTGGTGGGTGGGGCCTGCGGCCTGGGCTGGTTCGGCCTGCCGCGCCTGGGCATGGCCGGCGTGGCGCTGGGGCAGGTGGTGGCCTATCTCGGTGGCGCCTTGTTCCTGCTCGCCTACCTGGGCAGTGGGCGCGCAGCGCTGAAGCTGGAAATCACCGCCACGCCGTGGCAACGCGAGTTGCTGCGCGACATCTTGCGCGTCGGCGCGGTGGCGTGCCTGTCGCCCTTGCAAACCGTGCTGACGATCCTGGTGCTGACGCGCCTCGTCGCGTATTTCGGCACCGATGCACTGGCCGGTTATGGCATCGGCACGCGGCTGGAGTTCTTGCTCGTGCCCATCGTATTCGCCGTGGGCGTGGCCTCGGTGCCGCTGGTGGGCATGGCGATAGGCGCCGGGCACATCGCGCGGGCACGCCGCGTCGCCTGGGTTGCGGCCGTGCTGGCCGGCTCCCTGCTGGGCATACTGGGGCTGCTGCTGGCGCTTTTGCCCCACTTGTGGAGCGGCCACTTCACGCAAGACCCCGCCGTGCTGGCCTCGGCCACCAGCTACTTCCGTTGGGTCGGGCCGGGCTACGGGCTGTTCGGTCTGGGGCTGTGCCTGTACTTCTCTTCACTCGGCGCAGGGCATGCCGTGGGCCCCGTGCTGGCCGGCACACTGCGGCTGTTGGTTGTGGCTGCGGGCGGCTGGTTTCTGGCCAAGGCAGAAGCTGACCCGTGGACCATCTTCGCGCTGGCCGGCCTGGGCATGGCGACCTACGGGCTGAGCATGGCCTGGGTGGTACGAATCGCCCGCTGGGGCGACAAGCGCTGAACCGCCGATGCATCGCCTGGCGAGCCGTTGCATGGATACTGCATCCACACCCCCTCGCTTGGAGATCTCCGCATGGACGATTCGTCCCCCTACACGCCACCGAAAATCTGGACCTGGAACAAGGAATCCGGCGGCCGCTTCGCGAACATCAACCGTCCCGTCGCCGGCGCCACGCATGACAAAGACCTGCCGGTAGGCCGCCACCCGCTGCAGCTCTACTCACTGGCAACGCCCAACGGTGTGAAGGTCACGGTGATGCTGGAGGAGCTGCTCGCGCTGGGCCATGGCGGCGCGGAATATGACGCGTGGCTGATCCGCATCAACGAAGGCCATCAGTTCGGCAGCGGTTTTGTCGCGGTGAACCCGAACTCCAAGATCCCGGCGCTGCTGGACCGCGGCGGGCCCACGCCGGTGCGCGTATTCGAGTCCGGCGCGATTCTGCTCTATCTGGCCGAGAAGTTCGGCGGCGCGTATCTTCCGCCGGTAGGCGATGCGCGGCGTGCCGAGTGCCTGTCGTGGCTGTTCTGGCAGATGGGCAGCGCGCCCTATCTCGGCGGCGGCTTCGGCCACTTCTATGCCTATGCGCCGAGCAAGATGGAGTATCCGATCGACCGCTTCGCGATGGAGGTAAAACGCCAGCTCGACGTGCTGGACAAGCGCCTCGCGCAGAGCGCCTATCTCGCGGGTGACGCCTACACCATCGCCGACATCGCTGTCTGGCCCTGGTACGGCGCGCTCGCCAAAGGTCTGCTCTATGAGGCGGGCGAGTTTCTGCAGGTTCAGGAGTACAAAAACGTACAGCGCTGGACCGACAGCATCGCGCAGCGCCCTGCGGTGCAGCGCGGCCGCATGGTGAACCGCACCTGGGGTCAGCCGTCAAGCCAGTTGCACGAGCGGCATGAGGCGAGCGACTTCGACACGAAGACGCATGACAAGCTCGAAAGCCCCGCATGATGATCACCCTCTACGACTGCGCCACCGCACCCAGCCCGCGCCGCACCCGCATCCTGCTCAGCGCAAGGGCGTCGCATTCGATGGCGCTTTGATGGCGGCCCGCCTGTTCGGTTGAAGATTCAGCCAGGATCAAGACACCATGCACCCGACGATCGTCTTCCAGGGTCAGACCCTTGCTCCCAATGCCTTCGAGCAACGCTGGCTGCGCTCGGCCGCGGCGCTACAAGCCGCGGGCGTGCGTGACGGCGACGTCGTCGCGCTGCTGCTGCGCAACTGCCCACAGGCGCTGGAGCTGATGCTCGCCGCGCGCCACCTGGGGGCGATGTGGTGCCCGGTGAACTGGCACTTCAAGGCCGACGAGGTGCAGTACATCCTCGCCAACAGCAGCGCCAAAGTCTTCATTGCCGACGCCGACCTGATCACCGCGCTGCCAGGTTTGCACACCGGCGACGCACGCGTCTGGAGCGTGCGCGGCGACGCACCCGGCCTGCCGCGATGGGAGCCACTGCGCGACACCACGCCGCCCCTGGCCACCCCGCCCGCGCCGGTGCGCGGCGCGATGTTCTACACCTCCGGCACCACCGGCCGCCCCAAGGGCATCGTGCGCCACCCGACTACGCCCCAGCAGGCCGTGGCTGGCGCGGCGATGCGGCGTTTGGCCTACGGCACCGAGCCCGGCATGCGCGCACTGCTCAGCGCGCCTTGGTATCACAGCGCGCCGAACGGCTATGCGCTGGGCATCGCGCAAGACGACGGCACGCTGTACTTGGAAGAGCGCTTCGACGCCGAACGCACGCTGCGCTTGATTCACGAACAGCGCCTGACCCATGCGTATCTGGTGCCGACGATGTATGTGCGCCTGCTGGCGCTGCCCGCTGACGTGCGGGCGCGCCACGACGTGAGCTCGATGCGCTTCGTGTCGTCCACCGGCAGCCCTTGCGCGCCCGAGATCAAGCGCGCCATGATCGACTGGTGGGGGCCCGTCATCCACGAGTGCTACGGTGCCAGCGAGCTGGGCTACATGACGCTGCTGACGAGCGAACAGGCGCTGCGCAAGCCCGGCTCCGCCGGCCCGCCCCTGCCCGGCGTGCGCATGATGATCCTGGACGAGCAGGGGCGGGAACAGCCGCGCGGCACACCCGGGCTGATCTACATCGACCAGCCCGCCACGCCTGACTTCAGCTACGTCGGCCAGGCGCAAGCCCGCGCGCACATGGAGCGTGGTGGCCTGAAGACCATGGGCGACGTCGGCTACCTCGACGAAGAAGGCTTCCTCTACATCGTCGACCGTCAGGCCGACATGGTGATCAGCGGCGGCGTGAACATTTACCCGGTGGAGATCGAGCATGTGCTGCAAGGCATGCCGGGCGTGGCCGACTGCGCCGTCTTCGGCATTCCCGACGCCGAGTTCGGCGAAGCCCTGGCCGCCGCGGTGCAGCCCGCGCCGGGGGCCACGCTCAGCGCCGACAGCGTGCGCGCCTGGCTGCGCGAACGCATCTCGGGCTACAAGGTGCCCAAAGTGGTGGCGCTGCACGAGCAGTTGCCACGCGAGGACACCGGCAAGATCTTCAAGCGCCGGTTGCGTGACCCCTATTGGGTCGGGCGTTCACGGCGGGTCTGAGGGATCGACAAGGCACGGGAGCTGCTCGCGCCACGCCGGGAATCGCGCTGCTCACGCCGCAAGCGCCAGCTCCACGACCAACCCGGGCGAGGCGTTGGCAATGTGCAACTCGCCACCATGCGCGCGCGCCACCAGCCGGCACAGGTGCAGGCCCAGGCCCACGCCACCGGTGGCGCGCTGGCGCGCCGCGTCGGCGCGATAAAACGGCTCGGCCAGTTGCGCCAGATGTTCCGCGGCCACCCCCGGGCCGAAGTCGCGCACGCTCAAGCGCACGGCCTTGCCTTCGCGCCGCGTTGTCACGCTGATGGGTGGGCTCGCGCCGCCGTTGTGCCGCAGCGCGTTGTCGATCAGGTTGCGCAACAGGAGCTTGATTCGCACCCGATCCAGTGGCATCGGCGCCAGCGCCGCGAATTGCGTCTGAACCGGCTGGCCGCTGAAATTCCCTGCAAGCACCTCGGCGACCAGCGCATTCAGGTCGATGGCTTCGAGCTGCAGCGCGGCGTGGCCGTTCGCCAGGCGCTCGCTCTCCAGCAAATCGGCGATCAGATCGCCCATCTGCGCCAGATCGCGCAGCAAGGCTTCGCGCGGCGTGTGATTCGCACCGGTGCCGTCCACCAGCTCGGCGTTCAGGCGCGCCCGCGTCAGCGGCGAGCGCAATTCATGGCTGATGGCCAGCAGCAGCGCTCGTTTCGCGTCGAGCATGTGGTGCAGGCTCGCCGCCATGGCGTTGACCTGGCCTGCCAGGTCACCGAGTTCGTCGCGCCGGCGCACGACGATCGGCGCGTCGAAGTTGCCGTCGCCGAAGCGTTGCGCACCTTGGCCGATGTCGTGCAGCGGGCGCAACAGGTGGCGCACATACGCATACGCCAGCGCCGTCATCAGCAGCAACAGCGCCAGCGTGGCCCAGCCGATCGCACGCGGCTGACCTGACCATCCCGAATCGCCCAGGCCGAAGACGATGCGGTGGCCGTCGGCTGTGGTACGGCGCAGCAGCCACCAGCCCGCGCCCTGCGTGGCGCCATCGTCGCGGTGCCAGTCATGGTGGCGCTTGTCGGTTTGCGAACCCTGCGGGTGCGAATCCCATTGCACGACGGGCCCGTCGATGCGAATCGACAGCGGCAGGTCGCGCACCATCGCGCGCGCACGCGGCAAATCCGGCGGCGTGCCCAGCTCGGCGGCGAGCCGATCCACGTAGTCGGCCACCAGCGGGCGCACCACGTCGCGCCAGCCCCCCGACAGCGCGCGCTGCATGCCGCCGACAAAGATGATCGCCAGCGCCAGCGCGAACACCACGAACAGCGCGACGAGGCGCATGCCCAGCGAGTGCCGCACGCGCCGATGCCAACTGCGCGCGGTGCGCTGCGGCTGCGCTCGCGGCGAAGCGGTTGCGCCCGCCGGATGCGGCGCTGTCATGCGCGCGCACCGGCGAACGCATAGCCGGCGTTGCGCAGCGTCTTGATGCACGCAAGCGGTTCGAGCTTCTTGCGCAGCCGGCTCACCAGAATATCCACGGCGCGCGTATACAGCTCGGCGTCGTGGCCGCGCAAGCGGTTCAGGATTTGATCGCGCGTGAACACCTTTTGCGGTTCGCGCGCGAGCAGCACCAGCAACTCGAATTCGGTGCCGGTCAGTTCGACCGGCTCGCCCAGACGTTGCACCTGGCGCCGGTCCAGGTCGATGACCAGCCCGTCGAACGCGAGGCGCTGTTGCCCTGCTTCCGAGGGTTGGGCCGCACCACGCTGGCGCCGCAGGATGGTTTGCAGGCGCGCCGCGAGTTCGCGCGGCTCGAACGGCTTGGGCAAATAGTCGTCAGCTCCGAGTTCCAGGCCGACGATGCGGTCCATCACATCGCCGCGCGCCGTGAGCATGATGATGGGAATGTCGCTCTCCTTACGGATCGTCCGGCACAGGGCGAAGCCGTCCATCTCGGGCAGCATCACGTCGAGAATCGCCGCGTCGAACGTCTCCGTGCGCAGCCGCTCGAGCGCAGCGCACTCGCGAGTTCGAAATCGAAGCGCCGCAGGTAAGTCGCCAGCGGCGGCGCCAGATGTTCGTCGTCGTCAATCAGCAGGATGCGGTGCATGGTCACGATGCTCCCACGGCATGCGATCCGAGGCAACGCCTGGCGCGGCGCGTGTTCGCGCCAGGCATCAGCCCGCTCCGAACTGGGTGTCAGCCGCGCCACCCGCCGTGGCCGTGGCGCTTGTCGAGGTAGGCACGCAGCTTCTGCTGCTGCTCGGGCTTGAGCCCGTCAAAAAAGCCTGCCAGCGCGGCAATCACTTCCGGGCTCCCGCGCCGGATGGCGCCGGTCTTCTCTTCCACGAGCGCCTGGGCACGTGTGGCGTCGAACCTGTCACCCCTGATCAGCGCGCCGAGTTCCGCGCGCGGGTTGGTCGTGCTTCCGACGATTGCCGAGCGCTGCTCGCGAAGTTTGTCGAACAGCACGCCCAGGCGCTGTTTCTGCGCGTCGTCGAGCTGCAGCTCCTTGGCGGCACGATCCATCGCACGCTCGCGCCACTTGGCGGCGTCTTCGGCGCTCGCCTGCCAACCTGCGTCGCCATGGTGGCGGTGGCCGCAGGCAGACAAGCCGCCCAGCAACACACTTGCGCCAAACAGGCCAATCAGCGATTTCTTCAGCCAGGGTCTCATTTCAGTTCCTTTCAGGGGTTGATGACTGTGTTGTTCACACGGAAGTCATCGTGCCTGGCAGGGCCCCTGGCGTCCTTTCGCTGGGGTTTCGCTGTGTATCGTTTCGTTTCGCCAACGCTGCGCGCATCAACCGCGCAAGTGACACGCCACCCAATGGCCCTCGCTGGCCTGCTTCAACGGCGGCACTTCGGTATTGCACAGCGGCGTCTGCGCGATCGGGCAGCGGGTGTGAAAGTGGCAACCCGGCGGCGGCTTGATGGGGCTGGGCACGTCGCCCTGCAACATGATGCGCTTGCGTCTGACGCTCGGGTCGGGGATCGGCACGGCCGAGAGCAACGCCTCGGTGTAAGGGTGCAGCGGCTGGGTGTAAAGGTTGCGCGAGGGCGCGATCTCGACGATGCGGCCGAGGTACATCACCGCGACGCGGTCGCTGATGTGTTCCACCACCGACAGATCGTGCGCGATGAACATGTAGGTGAGGTTGAACTGCTCCTGCAGATCCTCCAACAGGTTGATCACCTGCGCCTGGATCGACACGTCGAGCGCTGACACGGCTTCGTCGCACACCACGAGCTTCGGGCTCACGGCGAGCGCGCGTGCGATGCCGATGCGCTGCCGCTGGCCGCCGGAAAACTCATGCGGGTAGCGGCGCATGTGGTCGGCGCTCAGGCCCACGGTCTCAAGCAGCTCGACGATACGCGCTTCGTACTGCGCCGCGCTCGCGGTGAGGTTGTGGATGATCAGCGCCTCGCCGATGATGGCGCCGACCGTCATGCGCGGGTTCAGCGACGCATACGGATCCTGAAAAATGATCTGCATGTCGCGCGCGAGTGCGCGCAGTTCATTCTTGCCCAGCGCCGTGACGTTTTTGCCCTCGAACCAGACCTCGCCCGACGTCGGCTCGATCAGACGCAGGATGCAGCGCCCGGTGGTGCTCTTGCCGCAGCCCGACTCGCCCACCACGCCGAGCGTCTCACCGGGCGCGAGGTCGAAACTCACGCCGTCCACGGCGTGCACTTGATCGACCTGGCGCTGCAGCAGGCCGCCGCGCACCGGAAAACGCTTCACCAGGTTCTTCACGCTCAGCAGCGGTGCGGTCATGGCAGCGTCTTTCACACCGGGAGGATGCACGCGACCTTGTGGCCGGGAGCCACTTCGCGCAGCGGCGGCGTGGCCGCTGAACACTCGGAGCGCGCATGTTTGCAGCGTGCCGCGAAGCGGCAGCCTTCGGCCGGCTCGATGAGCTTGGGCACCGTGCCGGCAATCGCCTCCAAGCGCACCTTGTGCAGCGCCGCCGTGTCGATGCGCGGGATCGAGCGGATCAATCCCTGTGTGTAGGGGTGCATCGGCTGGGCGAACAGGCGCTCCACCGAGGCTTCTTCGATCACCTTGCCGGCGTACATCACGACGACGCGTTGCGCCACTTCAGCGACCACGCCCATCGCGTGCGTAATCAGCATGATCGCCATGCCGAATTCGCGCTTCAGCTCGGCGAGCAACTCCAGGATCTGCGCCTGGATCGTCACGTCCAGCGCCGTCGTCGGCTCGTCGGCGATCAACAGTTTCGGCTGGCACGCCAGCGCCATCGCGATCATGACGCGCTGGCGCATGCCGCCGGAAAACTGGTGCGGGTAGTCGCGCACGCGCCGTTCGGGAGTGGGGATGTGCACGCGCCTGAGCATTTGCACGGCGCGCTCCATCGCATCGGCGCGGTTCAGGTTTTCATGCAGCCGCACCACCTCGGCGATCTGCTCGCCGATGGTGTAGACCGGGTTCAGCGAGGTCATAGGCTCCTGGAACACGATGGCGATTTCCTTGGCGCGGATCGCCTGCATCTCCTTCGCGCCCAGCGGCACGAGGTCGCGCACTTGCCAGAGGATGCGACCGGCGACGATGCGCCCGGGCGGCATCGGCAGCAGCTTGAGCACCGACATCGCCGTGACCGACTTGCCGCAACCCGATTCGCCGACCACGCCCAAGGTTTCGCCACGGTCGACGTGCAAGTCCACGCCGTCCACCGCGTGCAGCCAGCCGTCGTCGGTCTTGAAGTGGGTTTTCAGGCCCTGGATTTCGAGCAGCGCCACTACAAGACTCTCCGCGGGTCGAGCGCGTCGCGCATGCCGTCGCCGATGAAGTTGATCGTCAGCACGGTGAGGAAGATCGCCAGCCCCGGGAACAGCGCCCAGTGCGCGGCAATGTCCATGTAGTCGCGCCCGTCGTAGAGGATGCGGCCCCAGGTGGGGATGTCGGGCGGGAATCCCAGCCCGAGGAACGACAGCGTCGATTCCGCGATGATCGCCGCGGCAACGTCGATCGTCGCCGCCACAATCACCGGGCCCAGGCTGTTCGGCAGAATGTGCCGCACCACCTGGCGCGAAGTGCTGGCGCCCAGCGCGCGCGCCGCTTCGACGAACTCTTTCTCGCGCAACGAGAAGAACTGCGCGCGCACCAGCCGCGCCACCGGCATCCAGCGAAAGCCGCCAATGACGACGACGATGAGGATGAAGATGCCCATCTCCAGCCCCAGCATCTTCTTCAGCGGGTCGCGGAACAAAAAGATCAGCAGCAGCAGCAGCGGCAGTTGCGGCAGGCTCAGGAAGAGGTCGGTGACCCACATCAGCACGGTGTCGATCCAGCCGCGCGAGATGCCGGCGATGGCACCGATCGTCACGCCCACGGTGATCGCCATCAGCATCGCCGCCAGGCCCACCGCGAGCGAGATGCGGCCACCATAGAGCATGCGCGCCAGCAGGTCGCGGCCGAGGTCGTCGGTGCCCAGCGGGTGTTTCATGGCCGGGCTGGCCAGGCGGGCCTGGAAGTCGATCTCGTTGATGCCCACCTTGTAGACCAGGGGGCCGATGAGCACGGCCAATGCCAATGCACCCAGGATCCACAGGCTCCAGTAAGCGAGCCGGTGGCGCTGGAAGCGGCGCCAGGCCTCGGCCCCCGGCGAGACGCTGGCGATGGCCTTGCCCAGAGGAGCCTGGGCCTCAGCGGTAGCTGATGCGGGGGTCGAGCCAGCCATAGATCACGTCTGCAATCAGGTTGAAGAGAATCACGAGCATCGAGAACACGAAGGTCACGGCCATGATCACCGGCGTGTCGTTGCGCAGGATGGCGTCGATCAACAGGCTGCCGATGCCGGGGATGCGAAAGATCTGCTCGGTGACGATGGCGCCGCCAAACACTGCCGGCATCTGCAGCGCGACCAGCGTGACGACCGGGATCAGCGCATTGCGCACCACCTGTTTGTTGATCACCACACGCTCCGACAGGCCCTTGCTGCGCGCGGTGGTGACGTAGTCCAGGCGCACCACGTCGAGCACCGACGAGCGCACATAACGCATCCAGCTCGCGCCCTGGAACAGGCCCAGCACGGTGATCGGCATGATGCTTTGCCGCAAGTGCTCCCACCACCAGCGCCAGCCGGTTTCGGCGATGTCGGCGCGGAAGACGAAGGGCAGCCAACCGAGGTAGATGCTGAAGAACAGGATGAACAGCACGCCGGTGAAAAAGGTCGGCAGCGAAAAACCGATGAAGGCCACGGTGCTGGCGATGCGGTCGAACCAGGAATAGGGCCGCACCGCCGCCAGCACACCCACCGGCACCGCCACCAGCAGGGCCAGCAGCTGCGACATGCCGATCACCGCGATCGTCACCGGCAGACGCTGCACGATGAGCTTGTCGACGTCGATGCGGCTGACGAACGAGAAGCCCCAATCGCCGCGCAGCATGTTCACCAGCCAGTGGAAGTAGCGCTGCCAGATCGGGTCGTCGAGTCCGAACTGCGCGCGCAGCGCCATGCGCACCTCGGGCGGCACGTTGGGGTTGGTGGCCAGGTCTTCGAAGGGGTCGCCCGGGGCCAGCGCCAGCACGGTG
>JANOLJ010000153.1:0-9157 GCA_031419715.1 Burkholderiales bacterium
GCCGGCGTGATGTTCTCGACCTACCAGTCGTGCATCACGCCCGAGGCCTTTTCGCTGAATGAGTCGATCATGATTGTCGCGATGGTCGTGCTCGGCGGCATTGGCCATCTTCCGGGTGTCATCGTCGGCGCGCTGTTGCTCGCGGCGCTGCCTGAAGTGCTGCGCTACGTTGCCGGGCCGCTGCAGGATTGGAGCGGTGGGCGCCTGGACGCTTCGATCCTGCGCCAGTTGCTGATTGCGCTGGCGATGATCGGCATCATGTTGTCGCGACCGCGGGGCCTGTGGCCCAAGCCTGAGCACGGCAAGGCGGCGCCCGCGCCCACGGAGCTGGCGCGATGAGCGAATCGGTGTTGAACGTCGGCGCTGTCTCAAAACGATTCGGCGGTTTGCAGGCTTTGTCCGACGTGGCCATGACGATCAACAAGGGCCAGATCTATGGGCTGATCGGTCCTAACGGCGCGGGCAAGACGACATTTTTCAACGTGCTCACTGGCCTGTACACACCCGACTCCGGAACCTTCGAGCTCGGTGGCAAGCCGTACAAGCCCAGCGCCGTCCACGAGGTCGCCAAGGCCGGCATCGCGCGCACGTTTCAGAACATTCGGCTGTTCGCCGAAATGACGGCGCTGGAAAACGTGATGGTGGGCCGGCACGTCCGCACCCGCTCCGGTTTGATCGGGGCGGTGTTTCGCACCGCGAAGTTCAAAAATGAAGAGGCGCAGATCGCGAAGCGCGCGCAGGAGTTGCTCGACTACGTGGGCATCGGCAAGTTCGCAGAGTACAAATCGCGCACCCTGAGCTACGGCGACCAGCGGCGCCTGGAAATCGCGCGCGCGCTGGCCACTGACCCGATTCTGATCGCGCTCGATGAGCCCGCGGCAGGAATGAACGCAACGGAAAAAATCGTGCTGCGCGAACTGATCGACCGCATTCGCAAGGACGGGCGCACGATATTGCTGATCGAGCACGACGTGAAACTCGTGATGGGCCTGTGCGACCGCGTCACCGTGCTCGACTACGGCAAACAAATTGCCGAAGGCACGCCGCACGACGTGCAACGCGATCCGAAGGTGATCGAGGCCTATCTCGGCGCCGGCCACCAGGCACATTGACCGAACCGCCCATGGCCACCAACCCATTGCTAGAAGTCATCGGCCTGAAGGTCGCCTACGGCGGCATCCAGGCCGTCAAAGGCGTTTCCTTTCAAGTCAACGAGGGCGAACTCGTCAGCCTGATCGGTGCGAACGGCGCGGGCAAGACGACAACGCTCAAGGCCATCACCGGCACCCAGCCGGCGGCAGACGGCGATATTCGCTTCATGGGCCGCAGCGTCAAGGGCCAGGGCTCATGGGACTTGGTGAAGCAGGGCCTGGTGATGGTGCCCGAGGGGCGCGGCGTGTTTGCGCGCATGACGATCACGGAAAACCTGATGATGGGCGCCTTTGTGCGCAATGACGCCGAGATCGACGCCGACATCGAAAAAGTATTCGGTGTGTTCCCGCGCCTGAAGGAACGCCGCGCGCAACTCGCCGGCACGATGAGCGGCGGCGAGCAGCAAATGCTCGCGATGGGGCGTGCGTTGATGGCGCGGCCCAAGGTGCTGCTGCTGGACGAGCCGTCGATGGGCCTGTCGCCCATCATGGTCGACAAGATCTTCGAAGTCATCGACAACTTCCACCGCGAAGGCACGACGATCCTGCTGGTCGAGCAAAACGCGAGCCGCGCGCTGCAACTCGCAACGCGTGGCTATGTGATGGACTCGGGCGAGATCACGATGAGCGGCGACGCGAAAGCGCTGCTCAACGACCCCAAGGTGCGGGCGGCCTATTTGGGGGAGTAGGGCGGCGCGACAGGCGAACCCGTCAAGCGCGCTTGAACAGCAGCACCGAATTCGTTCCGCCAAAGGCGAATGAGTTGCTGATCGCCGCCTGCAGACCCGGCATCGGCTCGCCGGGAGTGCGCACGAGGTTGAGGCGGCACGCCGGGTCGACGGTCTCGCAATTCGCGTTCGGTGGCAGTTCGCCGCGCTGCAACGCCAGCACTGTCACCACCGCTTCGAGCGCGCCCGTCGCGCCGAGCAGGTGGCCGTGCAGCGCCTTGGTGGAACTCACGCGCAAGTTGTCGATCGCGCTGCCCCAGGCCTCGCCCAGCGCCGTGGCCTCGATCGCGTCGCCAACCTTGGTGGCCGTGCCGTGGGCATTGCAGTAACCCACGTCGGCGGGCTGCAGATCAGCCTGCGCCAACGCGGCGCGCAGGGCGCGCTGTTGGCCGGGGGCGTCGGGTTTGGTGAGGTGCGTCGCGTCGCAACTCAGGCCCCAACCGGCGAGCTCGGCGTAGCGCCGGGCGCCGCGCGCGCGGGCTTGGGCGTCCGGCTCCAACACCAAAAAAGCCGCGCCTTCGCCGAGCACGAAGCCGCTGCGATCCAGGGCGAAGGGTTTGCACGCGGTTGCCGCCTGGCCCGGTGCGAAGCTGGCGAGGGTCTGCATCGCCTGCCACGCCGCAACCACGCCAGGCACGATCAGCGCTTCGCTGCCGCCGGCAATGGCCAGGTCGATCTCGCCGTTGCGGATGGCCTTGGCTGCCTCGGTGATCGCCACCGCGGCCGACGCGCAGGCGACGGCGTAGGTGAGCACGGGGCCCTGCACGCGATTGCGCATGGCCACATGCGCGGCGGGCGCGTTGGGCATGAAGGCGGGAATGGTCAGCGGCGGCACCCGCCCGCCGTGGTTGCCTGCCGTATAGGCTGCCTCCAGCGCGGCGGCGCCGCCCATGCCGCAGCCGACATAGACGCCGATGCGCTGCGCGGCCACCTGGCCCGCGGCGCCCGAATCCTTGAGGGCGAGGTCCGCCGCCGCGACGGCGAGCTGGCTGACCCGGTCCACGCCGGCGAGTTGCAGCTTCGTGAACCAGCGTGTTTCGTCGAACGAGACCGTCGCTGCCGCGGCCGGTTTGGCTAGTTCCGGAAACACCTTGCGCACTGCCGAGTCGCCGCGCATCAGTGCCGCGAACATGGCCGGACAATCGTCGCCGTGCGGCGAGATCACGCCGATGCCGCTGACGACGACCGCGGTGTGCCTCATGCTGGGTGCGACAACAAAGCGGCGCTTGCCGCGTTCATGCCGTTTGCTCGGCCCGAATCTCGTCTACCGCCAGCGCCAGGGCGGCGAGTGTGTCGACCTCCGAATACTTTTCGGGAATCGAAATGCGGTAGTGATCTTCCACCGCGAACAGAAACTCCACCAGCGTCAGCGAATCGATGCCGTGGCCGCGCAGGCTGGTGTTCGCATCGAGCGCCACCGGATCGACACCGTACTTCTTGTGTATCAGGTCTTGTATCTCTGGCAGCGAACTCACGAGTCGAACTCCCCGGTTTCCACGTTGGCGCGGCCATGCGGTGCAATCGCGTTCGTTGCGTCCCGTCTGTGTCTGCGCTGAATCATATCCGCTCGGGGGGGCGCAGCCGCGCGGCCAGCGAGGCCAGCGCGAACGCCCCACCGAGCAGAACGCCCGCCAGAACGTCGAGCACCACATGCTGCTTGATGGCGAGTGTGGAGTAGGCGATGAGCACGAACCAGATGCCGTTCACTGAGCGTGCGGCGGCCGGCGCGCGCACCTCTTTGAACAGGTGGTCGATCCAGATCGCGCTGAAAAACGCCGTCGCCACATGCAACGAAGGGCAGGCATTGCCGGCGGCGTCCACCCCCAGCAGGACGGAGAAACCCAGGTGGCCCGTCAGATCGATTGCCTGGGTCAGCGGCGCAACCGCAGTGGGCACGAAGTAAAAACAGGCCAGTCCCGCCAGACACAGTGCGCCGATCCAAAGCCCGTAAACGATTGAATGGCGCAAGCTCGGCTGCAGGCCCACCGGAATGCCCACGTAGACCCACAGTGACACATAGGGCACCAGCGCCCATGGGTTGAAGGCGATGGCGTGGTCCAGCGCCGTCACCGGCATCTCCAGCGGGGCCACCCGCGGATGGCGCAGCAAGTGGAAGTAGGCGACAAAGAAGACCCAGCAGAACAGCGAGATGCCGATCGCCTTGAGCCACATCAAGTGGCGCAGGCGCTGCCAGGCCAAGCTGCGCCAGCCAGCGTGGGCAACAGGCGGCACCGTGCCGGCGGTTGGCAGCGATGCGAGAGTGGGGCCAGGCGCGGTTTCGGTGGGCATTCGCTCGGGAGTGTCGCAGGCTCGGCGCATGCTGAGCGCAGGGTGCCTGCGGCAGGTGGCGCCGCAGACCCGGGTGATACAGTGCGGGCCCGTGCCGCTGACAAACCCGTTTCACCTGTTCGTGGCCCTGTTCGTGGCCGTGTTCGCCGGCCTGCTGGCCTGCCGCCCCGTGTTGGCGCAAACCGCGGCCCCTGCGGCTCCTGCTGCCCCTGCGATCGGCGTCAAGAGCGCCTCCGAACAACTGCCGCTGTGGGAGCTCGGCGTCGGCATCGCCGCGCTGCGTCTGCCCGACTATCGCGGCGCCGAGCAGGCCGCGAACTACGCGCTGCCCTTGCCGTATTTCGTCTATCGCGGCCAATGGCTGCGCGCTGATCGTGAGGGCGCGCGGGCGGTGCTCCTGGACACGCAGCGCTTTGAGATCGACGTGAGCCTCGCCGCCGCGGCGCCCGCACGCAACAACGCCGCGCGCGAAGGCATGGCCGAGCTGCCGGCGCGCATCGAGTTCGGGCCCAGCGTGAACGTTGAATTCTGGCGCGACGCCGCGAATCACCTGAAGCTCGAGCTGCGCGCGCCGCTGCGTGCCGCCTATGCGCTACAGCGCTCGCCACGCGACATCGGCTGGACTTTCAACCCGCACCTGAACCTCGACGTGCGCGGCATCACCGGCGCCTGGGACGTGGGCCTGCAGCTTGGCACCGTGTTCGGCGACCGGCGCTTTCACGAGCATCTGTATGGCGTGGGGGCCGCCGACGCCACGGCGGCGCGGCCAGCGTTTGACGCACGCGGCGGTTACGCCGGCTGGCTTGCACTGGCAGGCGTTTCGCGGCGATTCGACCGCACCTGGTTCGGAGCCTTCCTGCGCTACGACAGCTTGCGCGGTGCCGTGGTCGCGGCAAGCCCGCTAGTGAAGACCGATCAGAACTTGACCTTCGGAGTTGCCGTCTCGTGGATCTTCAGCGTGTCGGACCGCCTAGTTTCCGTCGAGAGATGACGTCCCTGCGGGCCGCGCTGGGCGGCATGGTGCGCGGCGCGCGGTTGTACGCCCTGCTGCTCGGCCTGGGCTTGGGCTCGCTTGCCTGGAACCTCGTTGCCCTGGGGCTGCTGCTGGTGCTGCCGCGGGCCGCGGGCCGGGCGCTGGGGCGGGCCGCCATCTCACACGGCTATGCAGCGTTCTGGGCCGTCGCGCAAGGCGTCGGCATGATGCGCATCGACATGCGTGGCCTGTCTGCCCTGCGCCATGAGCGCGGTGGCCTCATCATCGCCGCGAACCACCCGAGCATGCTGGACGCACTGCTCGTCGTGGCCTGCGTGCCGCGCGGCGTGTGCATCATGAAGGCCTCGCTGATGCACAACGTGTTTCTCGGCGCGGGCGCCCGCCTCGCCCGGTACATACGCAACGATTCGCCGCGCGGCATGGTCGGTGGCGCCGTGCAGAGCCTGCTCGAAGGTGGGCACCTCGTGGTGTTTCCCGAAGGCACGCGCACTGTGCGCCAGCCTGTCAATGCCTTCTTGCCGGGCGTCACGCTGATCGCGCAGCGCGCGCAAGTGCCGATTCAAACCGTCCTCATCGAGACCGATTCACCCTACCTCGGCAAGGGCTGGCCGATCTGGCGCACGCCACCGGCGCGCGTCACGTTCAAGCTGCGCCTGGGCCAGCGCTTCGCGGCGCAAGAAGATCATGCGCAGCTACTGCGCACGATGCAGGCCTACTTCACCGAGGAGTTAACACCGTGACGCCGAGCACGACCCACATCGTCATCATTCCCAGCTACAACCCCGGCGCGATTGTGTTCGACACAGTGCGCGCGGCCCGGGCGCAGTGGTGCCCCGTGTGGGTGGTGAGCGACGGCAGCACCGACGGCACGCCCGCGCGGTTGCGCGAGTTCGCCGCGTCCGATGCAGGCCTGCGCGTGCTTGAGCTGCCGCACAACCAGGGCAAGGGCGCCGCGCTGTTGCACGCCTTGCTGGCGGCGCGCGCCCAGGGCTACACGCACGCGCTGACGATGGACGCCGACGGCCAGCACCCAGCGCCACTGATCCCCACCTTCATGCAGGCCAGCGCCGCGCGCCCGGAGGCGATGATCCTCGGCCGCCCGGTCTTCGACGCCTCGGCGCCGCTGTTGCGGGTGCGCGGCCGGCGCATCTCGAACGGCTGGGCGGACCTGGAGACACTCGGCGCGGGCATCGGTGACTCGCTGTATGGTTTTCGCGTCTACCCGATTGCCGAGTTGGTGGCGGTGATGCAAAGCCAGCGTTGGATGCGCCGCTTCGACTTCGACCCCGAAGCGGTGGTGCGCCTGGCGTGGCGCGGCGTGACGCCGGTGAACATTGACGCGCCGGTGAAATATCTGCGCGCCGACGAAGGCGGCGTTTCGCACTTCCGCTACGGCCGTGACAACCTGTTGCTCAGCGGGATGCACTTGCGCCTCATGATCGAATTCGTGGTGCGCCTGCCGAGCCTGCTGCTGCGGCGCTTCACGCGCAAGCCGCCGTTCGCCGGGCGATGACGGACCGTGCAGCTGCCTCGGTGTTTAATGTCATTCAACGGCGACCCAAAGGCGACCCAAAGGCGACCCCACGGCCACTCAACTGCAACTCAACACTTCCCGCGGAGATTCAGCGATGCAAGACCCCCACATCCGACGTCGTGCCATTCTCGGCGCCGCCCTCACCAGCCCGCTGCTGGGCCTGCTGCCCGGCTGCGCTGCGCCCTTGCCCGTGTCGCTCTCGGCGCGCTCGACGCCAGCGGCGCAGTCGCTGTTGAACGAAAGCGCTGCGGCGCATGGCCTGGCGGCGTTCAAGGCCTTGAGCGACCTCAGCGTCAGCTACGAGGGCACTTGGCGCCTGTTGATCGACAAGCTCCAACCCGTCCTCATCGACCCCGGGTTTCGCGTCAAGTCGGAAGAGCGGCTGCTGCTGCGTGACAGCGTGATCGCCCAGGCCCACACCGGCCCGTCGGGGCGCAAGTTCGTGGTGCGCCGGCCAAGCACGCATGTGTTCGGCGAAGTGCGCGTCTGGTACAACGGCGAAGAAGCGCGCGACACCGAGCGCCGCGCCGCCGCGGCACTGGTGGCTGACGCCTACCGCCTGTTCCTGCTCGGCCCGATGCTGCTTGCCGAGCGCACCCTGGTGCTGGAGCTGGGCGACATCGACAACGTGAACGGACTGTCCTGCGACGTGCTGCGCATCCAGCTCGCGCCCGGCCTGGGCCACACCCACATCGACCAGGTGGCGCTGTTCATCGACCGCAAGGAACGACTGATGCGCCGCATGCGCTTCTCACTCGAAGGGTTGGAGTCGGCCAAGGGCAGCGCGCATCAGGTCGACATGTTTGACCACCAGGCACTGCAAGGCATGCGCTTGCCCACGCGGTTTGCCGAGATGCGAGTGCACCCCACGCTCCTGCCCGTGCGCGACTGGCGGGTCATCGGGCTGGATGTGAATCGGGGCTTCACTGCGGATGACTTGGTTGGGCCGGAATTTGGTGGTGTGGCGCGGCCGGCGGCGGCGGGGGTGAGGAGGGCGGGGCTGTAGCGATGGAGTCTGCACTTTCCAGCCGGTGGGCGCCTGAGAGCCTGCCCGCAGGTGCTGATCGCCTAGCTACGTTGCTGGCGCCACACCATCGCAACTCCGGCAAGTGCCCGGTCAAAAAGGCGAAACCCGAAGCATCTACAGCCCGAGCTGGCTCGACCCGGCGCGCCGCTCTATATGCACTGTCATTCAAACAGAGTCATCAGGCGCGCCACCGCGTCATCGATGATCTCTTGCGGCGCGCGCTCGACCTTCTTCGCCTTGCGCGCAGCCAGATCCATCATTCGTATCTTGTTCACGAGGGCAACGCCCTGCGTCTTGCAACCCGTACCAGCCAGCGAAACCGCGAAGCCCGCGAAGCGGGAGAAGTCACCACCTTGCGTGATTGGGGCCACAAGAACGTCGCCGAGCTGATTGAATTCGCGGGTGGTGAGTACGAGTGCCGGGCGTGCTTCTCCGCGAATTTCATGGCCTTCCACGGGGTCCAGGCGTACCCGCACGATGTCGCCCCGGTCAAACACCACCATTACCAAGCCTCTTTGCCGGCCGGCCGAACGTTGTCCCACAGGGCGAGGCCTGCAGGCGGCGGTGCCTTCAGGTCGCACCGTGCAATCAGGTCCGCCAGCCTGTAGCGGCGCCTCGGCGCCAAAGTGATTCGACCGTCGGGCGTGGAATCGAGGGTCATTGATTGGCCCGCCTTGAGACCCAAATCCTTGAGCACGGCAGGAGGCAGTGCCAAGACCGTGCTATTGCCGTACTTGCGAAGAACCACTTCCATCGTTGACATCGCCTGAAGTAAAACACTGTTGAACGGATCATAGGGATGAGTCGGGTGGTCGTCAACACGTCGAATGAAAGCGTGACAGCAACACTTGGCCATTCGAAAAACCGCCCGGCGTGGCCCATCATCCGCTTCAGCCGCCCCAGGTCACCGCAGTTTCTTGCCTCCGGACGCGCGCCGACTTCGAACCGCAATCATGCTCGCCGGAGGGGCCTCGAGTTCGCACTCACGCAGGTGTTGGTACTGCGCCAGCTCCATGACGACGTGGCGCCGCGCCCCGCGCACCGACACCACGGCCTCGGTGCGGCCACCGGCGAGCGAGTCCTCGATGGCGGCCACACCGCAGGTCTTCAGCTCGTTGGCAACGACTTGCTGCGCGGCCGAATCTCCCGTTTCTCGCTCGATGCGCTGGTGAACATCGTGGCGGCCCTTGGCCGGCGTGTGAATGTTGAACTCGAGGTGGAGTGAATGCAAGCAGCGGGCCAGCCCGCCAGGCGACATAGCTTGTGTCGCATCGCCGCTGTATCATGGTTGCAAACTGAGCGATAACCGCACAAAATGCAAGAGTGATTAATCGCCTGCTTGCAACCGAGGTTCGCCAACGCCTCGCCTTCTACCCCGCTGTCGCGATTCTCGGCCCGCGTCAGGTCGGCAAGACCACGTTGGCCGGCGCCATT
>JANOLJ010000154.1:0-6497 GCA_031419715.1 Burkholderiales bacterium
AGACTGCGCCGTGCCCTTGGTGCACCTGGCCGAGTACACCGACGCGCTGACGGAAGTGTTCGCGCGCCACGGCAGCCGTGGCACCTGGTACGCGCACGCCAGCGAGGGCACGCTGCACGTGCGGCCCATTCTCGACATGCGCGCTGATGGCGGCGCGAAGATGCGCGCCATCGCCGAGGAAGCCGCCGAGCTGGTGCGCAAGTTCCGGGGCGCCTACAGCGGCGAACATGGCGATGGTCTGTGCCGCGGCGAGTGGATCGCGTGGCAGTTCGGGCCGAAGCTGAACGACGCGTTTCGCGCGATCAAGAATCACCTCGACCCGATCAAGCTGTTCAACCCCGGCAAGATCATCGACCCGCCGAAGATGGACGATGCAGCGCTGCTGCGCTTCGCGCCCGAGCAGGCGCCCAAGCCGTACCGCCGCATCGAGATCCAACCTGTGCTCGACTGGTCAGCGTGGAATGTGCAGGCCGATCCGGTGACGGAAGCCGTCACGCCCGCGGGCAGCGGCGGCGACAGCACAGGCGGCCTGGCAAAAGCCGTCGAGATGTGCAACAACAACGGCCACTGCCGCAAGTTCGACGCCGGAACGATGTGCCCGAGCTACCGCGTCACGCGCGACGAGCAGCACCTGACGCGGGGCCGCGCCAACACGCTGCGCATGGCGTTGTCCGGCCAGCTCGGTGAAGGCGCGTTCACCAGCGAGGCCATGTTCGACACAATGGACCTGTGCGTGAGCTGCAAGGGCTGCAAGCGCGACTGCCCTACCGGTGTGGACATGGCGAAGATGAAGATCGAGTTCCTCGCTCACTACAAGGCCAAGCATGGGCACACGCTGAAGGACCGGCTCATCGCGCATCTGCCCGACTACGCCGCGGCCGCGTGCCGCGTGCCGTGGCTCGCGAACCTGCGCGACACATTGCCCGGCGCGGCGTGGCTGAGCGAAAAGCTGCTCGGCCTGTCCGCCCAGCGAAGTCTGCCGAAGTGGCGCAGCGACACCTTCTGGCGCGTGCACGACGGAAGCTCGGCGCCGTCATCCCCGCGCGAGCACCGCCCCGTACTCGACTCGGGACCGGGACCCATCTTCGCCAGCCGTGACGCAACGCTCGAAGCTGCGCGCAGCGGCGAAAAGACGGCCGTGCTGTTCGTCGACACCTTCAACGGCTACTTCGAAACCGAAAACGCGATCGCCGCCGCCAAAGTGCTCCATGCCGCCGGCTACACGCTGCACACGCTGAGCAAGCAAGGTGGCCAGCACTGCTGCGGCCGCACCTACCTCGCCGCCGGCATGGTGGTGCAGGCCAAGGCCAAGGCGGGCGCGCTCATCGAGGCGCTGCTGCCGCTCGCCCAGGCCGGCGTGCCCATCGTCGGCCTGGAGCCCTCTTGCCTGCTGACGCTGCGCGACGAAGCGCTGGTGATGGGCCTGGGCGAGAGCGCGCAAGTCGTCGCCCAACGGGCGCTGCTGTTCGAAGAATTTATCGCCCGTGAAGCCGCCGCCGGGCGCTTTGCGCTGAAGTTCAATGCAGTCGACCAACCCATCCTGCTGCACGGTCACTGCCACCAGAAGGCCTTCGGCGTGATCGGCAGCGTGCTCGATGTATTGCGCCTGATCCCCGGCGCGAAGCCCGAGCTGATCGAGAGCAGTTGTTGCGGCATGGCGGGCAGCTTTGGCTACGAGGCATCGCACCACGCCATCTCGATGCAAATGGCCGAGGCCAACCTGCTGCCCGCCATACGCAAGCACACAGACGCGATAGTCGTCGCCGACGGCACGAGCTGCCGGCATCAGATTGCCGATGGCGCGCAGCGCGAGGCTGTTCATGTGGCGCGCTTGCTGGAACAGCTTTTGTGACGCGGGCGATTCATAATCGTGCAAACCACGCACCCGAAACAGATCGAGCCATGGGCCACGCCGCAGAAAAGTCCGCAAGCGCAAGCGCCGAATACCTCGCATGGGAGGCCACGCAGTTCGAACGCCATGAGTTTGTCAATGGTGAAGTGTTTGCGATGGCCGGGGCGGAAGACCGGCATGTGACGGTGGTCCTGAATGTGGCTATGGCGCTGCGCCAGCACCTCGGTGGCACGCCCTGCCGCACTCTCATGGTCAACATGAAGCTTCATGTCGCTGCCACCAACAGCTACTTCTACCCGGACGTGATGGTGACTTGTAGCGCCATTGACTTGACCAGCCCGCTGACCAAGTCTGAGCCCACCCTGCTGGTGGAAGTGCTTTCGCCGAGCACCGCAGCCTATGACCGCGGCGACAAATTTGCGCAGTACCGCCGCATCCCCACGTTGCAGGAATACCTGCTGATCGACGTGGACACGCGCTGCGCCGACCTCTACCGCAAGGGCATCGACGGCATGTGGGTGCTGCACCCCTTTGAAGCGGGCCAGAGGGTACAACTGGCGAGCGTTAAGCTCGACATTGTGGCCGGCACCTTGTTTGCTGAAGTCGACCCCCTGCCCGCTGCTGCACCGCTGGCGCCGGGCAGTTGAGTGAGCTGCCGCGCACCGGCGCGGCTACTTGCGCGGTGAATGGGCCCGCATCGCCCCCACCACGTAATCGGCGAACAAACGGTCTTCGACAATGAAGCTCGCCCCCGGTTTGGCGAGCACGCCTGCCCGCTTCAGCCTTTCGAGCGCGGAGCGTACTTTCGAGATCGTCGGCTCAAACGCCGGGTTCTTGGCGAGATCAAGCAGCGTGTCCTTGCCCATCGGCGAACGCCCTCGCGCCACCAACGCCAGAAGCTCCCGCTCGAACGGCGCCAAGCTCGCCAGCAACGCGCGCCAGCCCGCCACATGCCGGTCATCCAGGGAAATTCGTTTCAAGGCGAGATCGACATCGGTCGAGCCTTCGGCCGACATTGTCTTGACGATGTCTTTCATCAGCGCTGGCTTGTGGCCGATGTGGTCGAATACCCGGCGCAGATCGGCCAGCACGAGGCGTTTGCCCTTGTGGACCTTGGCGAAGTGCCGCGCCAGAAGCTCAAGGTATTCGTCGCCCAGGCTCGGGAAGTTCATCAACTGCGCAAACTGGACCATCGGCCCGCCCGAAGCCGACATCATCGCCGCCAGCGCCTCTTGCGATGACCCGGTGAACACGGCGAGTACCTTGCGCTTGTGCTTTTGCAGCACGGCGCGCAGCGTCGCAACGATCGCCTGCCCCTGCGGGTGCTCTGCCACGGCTTGCACTTCGTCGAGCATCAACAGCACCGGCTTGGCCGCCGCCGCGCTGAGCCGCGCGACCAGGGCATCGAACCTCAACTCGGCTTGGGCCGGCAGCGCGCGGCGCACCGGCGCGTCGCCGAATTCCACGCTCGCGCCCACGCCACCGAGTTTCTTCACGGGTGTCTTGGTCGCCTTGCCGACCGCTCTGGTGGGCACGGTTGCGTCATCCAAGGCTTCTTCGAGCGCGTGGTTGATGGCGTCCAGAGGCGACGTTCTCTGCAGCCCCACATCGGCGTAGACGGGAACGTAGCCGCCCGACCTGGCCGCGGGCGCCAGGTCTTGATCGAGAAAGAAGGTCTTGCCCACCCGGCGCGGGGCAAACAGCGCCAGCGGCCGACCGGCCTGGGATTCGAGCAATTGCAGGTAGGTCCGCGCCAGCGCCGGGCGGCGGATCTCGAGGTCGTCGAACGATGTCACGCGCTGCATTGTCGTTTATTGTCATACAGATCGCAATTGCGAAATCACCGACAACACACAACAATGCAGCACCGACCCCGGAGAAGGCGCGGCCCCCGCGGACGGGCCCCGCAGCAAACCGGGCACGGGCTCTCGCAAGCGCGCCGCGTCGCTACGCGGGTACAAACGCGCGTGTGCTTGCCCAATCGTCGAAATGCGTCCGCAAGTCCTCAGGCAGATCGAGGACGAAGGCAACGTCAATGGGGTGCGAGTTGCTTAAGAAAAAACGAGTCGCGTCCAGCAGCACTTCCCCTTGCCGGCGATCCTTTTCCCGTTTCGACGCCTTGCGTTCAGGCTTGTCCGCGAGCCAAAGCTTGTGCAGAGCCATCCAGCGTGGGTCGGGCACATAGAGCGGGCAGGCTCGGCCCCGCAACGTGGCAACAACGTGCCGCAGCGGCTCTCCCAGAAGAAGCCACTCTTGCTCGATCAGCGAGGCCATCGGGTCGAACGCTTCCGCCGCAGGTAACGGGTGCACGCTCGGAGCGGCGAGCAATTCCACTTCATACCCGTCGTCATTCACCGCCTGGTAGGGCCGGCGCGCGCTGATGCGGTAACTTGAGTCGATGCTGGTCAAGACAGAGAAGAGCGTCTTCGACGCTGACCCCACGGCACGGCCTGTGGCAACGAGCGATGCTTTGGTATCGCGGCACCACGCCAGATCGAAGTCTTCCGTCTCCTCGTTGCCCACGGGAAAGCGAGCGCCGCAGGCGAGTTCGTAAGCAGCGAATGCGTTCGTTCCGACAACCATCAGGTCTGAGCCGAGCATTCCTTCAATGTCGAGCCGACGCAGAATCTCGGCTTGGCGATCGGGCAAAGAAGGCAAGCGCAAACGGCGGTAGATCCCTGCCCGCTCGACGAGCTGGGTAGCCAGCCCGGCGAGCCGCAACTTGAGGCGGTTCTTCTCATCGGTGAATTCCTCGAACTGACGCGCCGTCGCGTCGCTGCGGCGCCCAACCGTCGTGCCGTTGTCGCGCGAGGTCTGCTTGACAGCCAAGTAATCCACGCCGCCTTTTTCGACCCAATACAGCGAAACCGGCATCGCCTCGAGTTGCCGCCGCGTGTCTGCCCAAGCGTCATAAACCTGCTCAAGATTGGCCACGACGCGCTGCGATTCGCTCGAAAAGCCGCGGAAGTCATCTCGTTTGAACTCCATAAGCTACTGATTTTATGAACTTTCCACCAACCCTGCGGGTTTTCTCGAAAGGTTGGTGGAAGGAGGCCGGCGCAAGTGCCACCCCGTACTCGATACGGGGCCGGCATCCACCCGTGGCGTTGCGCATTGGGCTGGGATGCAGCGCCGGCCCGGGCGAACGCCCGTCACCCCTGCGGTCAGCGCAATCCCACCCCCGCATACACCTCGTCCCAACCCAGGCCGAGGCCCAGACCTTCGAGGCGCAGCTCACTGCCGCGCGGCCAGGTCTCAAGCGCAGACCATTGCGCGTCGGCCGGAACGCGGTGGCACGCCCACGCGGCCTCTTCCATGCTCGAAATCAGGATGATGTGTTGCAACCCCACGAGGTGCTGATAGGCCTGCAGCGTCTCACCGCGGTCGAAGTGCTGGGTGGTGGGCGACAGCACTTCAATCACCAGCCGCGCCTCGGTCAACTCCATGGTGGTGGCGGGGTTGCCAATGTGCTGGCAATGCACCAACACGTCGGGGTAAAAAACCGCGCCGATGGCCAACATGGTAGCGCTTCGGTCACATGGTTTGCACCGCAATCCGGTTTTCCTTGAAGCCCAAGACACTCCCAAAAAACCAAAACCGCCTTCATCACCGGCGTCACCGGCCAAGACGGCGCCTATCTGTCTTTCGGCCCAAGACTTCGGCGTGCCAAGCAACCCCAACAGTCTGCTGCGCCAGCGGCCGCAGCCCGGCGCAGTGTCAGATCCGGTCAGCCCAATACCTCGGCTCCCGGCCTTGATGGGCGATTGCAAAGATTTGCGGCCCATTGACTTGGTCTTCTTCGTAAATGATCGAGTACGGAAACCGGTTGAAGTGGTAGACGCGAAGGCTATCTTCGCCGTGTGGGCCACGTTGCTGGTTTTCGACAAGCAGATCGCGAACGCGCTCGAATTCAGCCAAGAACGCTGCCGCGATCAATACGCTGGCATGTGTCGCGTAGTACAACGCCGCATCGCCGAGCTCGGCCTCGGCATCGGGGTGAATCGAGTAGGTCAGGCAATCCTTGCTCGTACCCGCGCCAGGGCTTCGTCACCGGGCACCATGGCGACCTCGCCGCTGCGAACTTCGTCGCGCCGGTGAAGCGCGAGGTTCATCCAGGCCTTTTGCGCGTTCGACTTGGGCTCGAAACTTGCGATCAGCAGTTCAAGCATCCGGGCTCTGTCTTCTGCAGGACGGTCCAGCACTGCTGCCTCCAGGTCGTGGACTGGCGTAGACATCATGCCTCCAGATTGCCAAGCTGGCGCAAGCATGCCATAAGTGGCTCCACAGCGGCGATCGCCGGAACAGGTGGGATCGGCTGCCGGCGATTCAACGGGCAGCATGAGCGGTGAACCCGAGTTGCCCACCGCGTCGGTCGGCCGGTACGTCGCAAGCGCCGTCTGCCCGCCGCCGTGGGTAACTATTCACCTGTGGCAAATCGCTAGGGTTCCACTTATCAAACCCGTTTCCGCGTTCAGACAAGCGGCGCCACCTCTCACGCGGTCAGCGCAAACCCACCCCCGCATACACCTCGTCCCAACCCAGGCCGAGGCCCAGACCGTCTAGGCGCAGCTCACTGCCGCGCGGCCAGGTCTCAAGCGCAGACCATTGCGCGTCGGCCGGAACGCGGTGGCACGCCCACGCGGCC
>JANOLJ010000155.1:0-29100 GCA_031419715.1 Burkholderiales bacterium
GATCAGCGCCGCGCTCAGTATCCACAGCAAGGTGTCGCCCAAGACGCAGCCCAAAGAATTGATCGAGGGCCACAGATGGCGCTGGATCGCCGGAGTTCTACCCGTCAACTGTTTCTGGAACATCAACCCGGCGTGCTCGCGCATCGCGTGGAATTTGATCTTCGGCCAGTTCGCCTCGATCGCGCGCAATTCGGGGGCGTACTCGACGAGCACGGTCGGCGCATTCACCGCGTCATAGGCGACGCGGTGTGCGTTGCCATCGATGAAGCGCTGCAGTTCTTTCGCGCCGCCGTCGGCCTCGTCGCAACTCACCCAGCGCGCCACCTGATAGCGGCTGGGCTGAATGCGTGCCTTGCAGCCGTATTCGTGTTCGAGCCGGTGCGCCACCACCTCGAACTGCAATTGCCCCACTGCGCCGAGCAGCAGCACCGACCCGGCGGCCGGGCGGAACACCTGAATCGCGCCTTCTTCACCAAGTTGCGCAAGGCCCGCCTTGAGCTGCTTCGTGCGCAGCGGGTCCGCCACCTCGACGGCGCGGAACATCTCGGGCGCGAAGAACGGCAGACCGGTGAACTGCAGCGGCTCGCCTTCCGTGAGCGTGTCGCCGAGCTGCAGCACGCCGTGGTTCGGAATGCCGATGATGTCTCCGGCGAAGGCTTCGTCGAGCAGCTCGCGGCGCTGGCTCAAAAAACTCACGACGGTGTTCGGCCGCAACTCCTTGCCCGAGCGCACCACCTTGAGTTTCATGCCGCGCTCGAAGTGGCCGCTGGCGACGCGCACGAAGGCGATGCGGTCGCTGTGCGCCGGGTCCATATTGGCCTGGATCTTGAAGACGACGCCGCTGAATTTCGGCTCGTCGGGCTCGACGCTGCGCTGCATGGCGACGCGGGTCGACGGCGGCGGCGCGAGGTCAACCAGCGCGTCGAGCACTTCCTGCACGCCGAAATTGTTGATCGCCGAGCCGAAGAACATCGGTGTCTGATGCCCCTGCAGAAACTGCGTGCGGTCGAACAGCGGCGCGGCGTCGCGCAGCAGCTCGATGTCGTGCCGCGCGTGCTCGTACTCGGTGCCGAAGCGCTGCGCGTACACCGGGTTCTCTAGGCCCTCGATGATGTCGTCACGGCCCTCGTCTTCCTTGCGATTGCGGTCTTCACCTGGCTTGAACACGCGCATGCGTTGCTCGCGCAGGTCCATCACGCCGTGGAAGCGCTTGCCCATGCCGACCGGCCAGGTGAACGGCACGACTTCCATGCCGAGTTCGCGCTCGATCTCGCCCATCAACGTGAGCGGCTCCTGCACCTCGCGGTCCATCTTGTTGACGAAGGTCAGAATCGGCGTGTTCCGGGCTCGGCACACTTGAAGCAGGCGCCGCGTCTGCGGCTCGACGCCGTTCGCTGCATCGATCACCATCAGCGCGGCGTCCACCGCGGTGAGCACGCGGTAGGTGTCCTCGGAAAAATCCTGGTGGCCGGGCGTATCGAGCAGGTTGATGACGCAGTCGCGGTACTCCATCTGCATCACGCTGGAGGCCACCGAGATGCCGCGCTGTTTCTCGATCTCCATCCAGTCGCGGGTGGCGTGGCGGCTCGCCTTGCGCGCCTTCACGCTGCCGGCGATCTGAATCGCGCCGGAAAACAGCAGCAGTTTCTCCGTCAGCGTGGTTTTGCCAGCGTCCGGGTGGGAAATGATGGCAAACGTTCTTCTGCGCTTTACCTGCGCTGCGATTGGACCTTCTGACATCAGAACTCTTTCCCCGAGATATACACAGCGATCTAGGCACTCCCCAATGTGTTCATAGCCCCGTGCACATCAGCCTGTTCGCCTTTGGCGGTGGTCGTGAGGGCTATCCACGGACTGCACTCTAACATCAATACGCTCTCAAGAGCACTTTATGTCCATTAGAATGCCCTTGAAAGATTTTTCGGCGCTTGCCAGCCAGCAGGGCATCTGTTGGGGAGTGCCCATTTTTATCGGTGACCCATGACCGCCCGCAACAAGCTGCTGACCGCACCGCCCTACGCCGTAGAACGTACGCTCAAGCGGCTGGGCGCGAACCTGCGCACGGCACGCCTGCGTCGCAACCTGACGATTGATGACATGGCTTCGAGGATCGGCACCGGCGAACGCGCCGTCGCCGACGCCGAAAAGGGCAAGCCCTCAACGGGCATCGCTGTCTACGCGGCGATGCTGTGGGCGCTCGACCTACTCGACCAGATTGCCGACGTGGCAGCGCCTGAAAAAGACGATGAAGGCCAGACCCTGGCATTGTCCCGCGAACGTGCCCGCGCCCGCCCAACGGCGGGAGCAAAGACGGGGCTGGACAATGACTTCTGAAGCCCCCACCGAGTGCTTCGTCTACATCACCCTGCCGGGACAAACCGAGCCGGTGACGGCTGGCCGCTTCGCGTTGACCACGGGCCGTAGAGGAACACCCGAGGGGCGTTTCGTCTATGGCCGCAGCTACCTCGAACGGCAGAACGCTGTCGCGCTCGATCCCATCGAGTTGAAGCTTTCGCCCCGTACCTACTCCACGGTGGCGCTCGGCGGTGTCTTCGGCGCGTTGCGAGATGCGAGCCCGGACCACTGGGGTCGCCGCGTCATTCAGCGCCATCTTGGCAAGGCGCAGCCGGGAGAGATGGAATATCTGCTGTACTCCCCGGACGACCGCGCCGGGGCACTCGGTTTCGGCTTGAGCCAGGCACCCCCTGCGCCGAAGCGCACCTTCAACCAGACCCTCGATCTGGAAATGGTGCAGGGCATCGCAGATGCGATCATGACCGACGAGGACTTGCCAGGCGGTGCCGCCGCGCACCAGGATCAAGTCGAAAGGCTGCTCATGATCGGTACGTCGATGGGCGGCGCACGCCCGAAGGCCGTTGTCGAAGACGAAGCCGGGCTCTGGATTGCGAAGTTCAACCGGCCCGACGACACGTGGAACTGTGCAAGGGTCGAGCATGCGATGCTGATCCTCGCGCGCGCCTGCGGGTTGACGACAGCCGAAAGCCGGGTCGTGGGAGTCGGCGCACGCGATGTCTTGCTCGTCAAGCGTTTCGACCGCGAGAAGACAGCACCCGGTTACCTGCGCGCACGCATGATCTCGGCCTTGACGCTGCTGCGCGCGCAAGACACTCATCAGTCGCGCGACAAATGGTCCTATGTGCTACTGGCCGAGGAAATTCGGCGTGTCTGCGCCGAACCGACACAGAACGCGGCCGAGCTGTTCCGCCGCATGTGCTTCAACGCGTTGATATCGAACATCGACGATCACCCGCGCAACCACGCGCTGATCGCGAAGGGATCCCACTGGAAGCTGTCCCCCGCCTATGACCTGACACCCGCCGTGCCGGTCAGCATAGAACGCCGCGACCTGGCGATGGAGTGCGGCGATGCGGGGCGCTTTGCCCATGCGAGCAATCTGCTGTCGCAAAGCGCCCGCTTCCTGCTGACGCAGGAGACCGCTGTCGCTACCATGGCTGCCATGGAAGAGCGGGTGCGCGGCACGTGGTACGCCACGGCGCGCGGCGTGGGGGTCACCGAGAAGGACTGCGAGCAAATCTCAAGGGCCTTCGCCTACCCGGGTTTCCGTCAGGCGGAAGGGATAGTCGGGGTGAGCACATGACCCCCGATCCCGTGCTTGAGCCGCCGATTGACGCGAACGCACGCTGTCGGCGCCGTCTCGTCCAAAAGGCTCGGGACATTCGGGACACACCGGGCCACTCCGGGCCACTCACGGGCAATCGACCACGCGAAACTCGATGCGCCGGTCCAGCGCATCGCGCTCATCGTCGTGCCCCAGGCCGACCAGGTTGTCGCGCCAACCGGCGCCTTGCGCCGTGAAGCGATTGCCGCTGGACGGTGCGGCTTGAGCCAACAGCCAGCGCACGGTAGCCGCGCGGCGCTGCGACAACTCCACTGATGCGCTGGCCGAGGGGCTGCGACTGGCGTGCGCGACGACGCGCAGGCACGCCTGCTGTGCGCCTGTCTGGCGCGCCACTTCGCGGATCCAAAGCCGATATTGCTCGCGCTGGTCGGCGCCAGGCGGCATCACCGTGGTGCCCGGTTGGAATCGCACTTTCAACGGCAGGCTCTTGGCGGCCAGGCCGTTCGTGACGAGGCGCTTCAGCTCCAGGGCTGCGTCGTCCTTGGCACCGAGCTGCCAGTTCGTCAGATAGCGCCCGTTGAGCACGCGCGAGTCGTCGGGGTCAGCGATGGCTGAGGCTTGCACAAACAGGCGGCGCGCCTGGGCGTATTGCTTGTCGTGGTAGGCGACGATGGCTTCATGCAATAGCACGGCCGCCGGCAATCGCCATTGGTAAAGCGTGTCGATGCGCTCGCCCACCCGCGCTTCAACCTGGCACGACTTGATGTAGGCCGCGGTCGTGCGGTCCATGTGCCAGGTCGGGCTGTCGCGAAAGAACGGCGTCGGCTCGGCGTTGACGCTGGCCAAAGTGGCTCGGTCGAGGCGCTTCGCCACGATCTGCCCGCTGCGCAAGTCCACCAGTGTCAGCCAGAGCCGGTACGCATCAGGCGGGCCGTTGCCGGCCTCGTTCAGTGTCACTGGCGTCAGCGTTCCGATCAACAACAGTGGTGTGCTCGCCAGTGCCTTGCGATCGAAGGGGCGCACTGTCCAGAGGCGGAAATTCTCGGCGATCAGGCGCGCCAGTTGCCCGCCCGCGGCGATGCCGGAGAGCGTCTGCTGCCCTGTGTTCGCGTCGATGAAGGGATCGATCACCAAGTCGCGAGGCGCATTGCCGAGCACACGCAGAGCGTCATTGAAGATGCGGGTGCCGGCGCGTTGCACGACGACGTCAAGCGCTTGCGGCGCTGTGGCGCCGGGGCTCTCGGCGGCGCTGGGCGTGGGCAGCGCGGGCTTGGGCGCGGCCACGATGGCGGGCGGTGCGGGCGTGGCGGGCGGCGAAGCGACTGCGGGGACTGCCGGTAGCGCCGGGGATGCGGGGGTCACGTGTGACGCCGGCGCAGGTGCCTCTTTTCTTGCAGGCGGTTGCTCGTCGACCGATGCGCAACCGATCAGGCCGGCAGCCGCCCAGGCGACGATGATCCACGCGGTGCTCGATCGAATCATTGCGGCGTCCCGAGAGTCGATTCTTGTCTGGGTCGGCTTGTTCCGACCTGGGGCGCGACGATAACGCAGCCCGGCAGGTCCGCCAACCCGGCGCGGCGCAAAACGCGGGCGACAACGAGAACATCGAGGCCATAATCTTTTGCATGAATGTTCCCCAGCACAACGACGCATTCTTGCGCGCCTGTTTTTCCCAACCCACGCCGCACACGCCGGTCTGGTTGATGCGCCAGGCGGGGCGCTACCTGCCGGAATACCGCGCGACGCGCGCCAAGGCCGGCAGCTTCATGGGGCTGGCGACGAATGTCGACTTCGCCACCGAGGTGACCTTGCAGCCGCTGGATCGCTATGCGCTCGACGCAGCCATCTTGTTCAGCGACATCCTGACGATCCCCGATGCGATGGGCCTGGGGCTGAGCTTTGCCGAGGGCGAGGGCCCGCGCTTTGCCCATCCAGTGCGCGACGAAGCCGCTGTCGCTGCGCTGGCCGTTCCGGATATGGCAAAGCTGCGCTATGTGTTTGACGCCGTCACGTCCATTCGGCGGGCGCTGGCCGGCCGGGTGCCGCTCATCGGCTTCGCCGGCAGTCCCTGGACCTTGGCTTGCTACATGGTGGAGGGCGCGGGGTCTGACGACTACCGGCTCGTCAAGACGCTGCTCTACAGCCGCCCCGACCTGATGCACCGCATCCTGGCCATCAACGCCGATGCGGTGGCGCTGTACCTGAACACGCAAATCGAAGCCGGCGCCCAGGCGGTGATGGTGTTTGACAGTTGGGGCGGCGTGCTTGCCGACGGCGCCTACCAGACCTTCAGCCTGGCCTACATGCAGCGCGTGCTGGCGCAGATCAAGACCGAGCACGACGGTCAGCGCATCGCGCGCATCGTGTTCACGAAGAGTGGCGGCCAGTGGCTGGAGGAGATCGCCGCGATCAAGCCGGACGTGATAGGCCTGGACTGGACCGTCGACCTCGGCCGGGCGCGCGAGCGTGTGGGCGCCAACATCGCGCTCCAGGGCAACCTCGATCCTCATGCCTTGTTCGCGCCGCCCCAGCAAATCGAGGCCGAAGTCGAGCGCGTGCTGCGCAGTTTCGGCGCGCCGGGTGGGCATGTTTTCAACCTCGGGCATGGCATCAGCCAGTTCACACCGCCGGAGCACGTGTCAGTGCTGGTGGACGCCGTGCACCGAATTTCGCGGCGAATGCGCCAAGCTGCCTGACGGTCAGCCGGTGTCATCGCTAAGAGGCTTGCCGTACACATGTTGCGCAGTAAGTGAGCGCTCAGGGCTTGACTTATCCCCATTTCTCGGCACGCGCCGCATGCCCCAGAATTCTTTGCCCTGCACCATGAACTGTTCAACAAACACGGCGCAAGCTATTGATTTAACTGATGTTTTAGGAATGCAACGAAACCGGGCGAAGAACCTCGAAACCCAATCGAATCAACGATTTAGGGTCAATCGAATGAGGTTTCCCACAAAGTTATCCACAGAATCTGTTGAAACATCCAAAAGCGCCATCGAATCATCCACTTACTGTCAATCCCTAAGCTGAACTAGGGCTGACCCCGAGGCGCGACGCATGCACGGATCGCCGCTCGTCCTGCGCATTGCCGTCGAGACGCCATTGCACAGTGGTCTCGGCGAACCGCTTGCCTATCTCAGTGAGCAATGGCTCACCCCAGGAACACTGGTGCGGGTGCCGCTGGGCAAGCGCGAAGTCGCCGGCCTCGTGTGGCCTGGCCCCGTGGCCGATGTGCAGCCTGAAAACCTGCGCCCGATCGCGCAAGTGCTGGCCAGCCTGCCGCCGCTGAGCGAACGCTGGTGCCAGCTCGTGGACTTCACCGCCGCCTACTACCAGCGCGGTTGCGGCGAAGTGGCGCTGTCGGTTCTACCTCCAGAGTTGCGCAAGCTGAACGAACGCCAATTGCAGGCGCGAATCGCCAAACTGCACCGTGCCAGGGCGCAGAGCGAGAAAGAGGTCAACACCGAGTCGCTCGCGGCCGGCAGTCCGACGCTGAACGCAGAACAGGCGCAGCTGCTGGAGCAGTTGGACGCACTCGCGGGCCAGGCCGCGCCGCCGCCCGTGTTGCTGCACGGCGTGACCGGCAGCGGCAAGACGGAAATCTACCTGCACGCCGCGGCGCACGCCCTGGCGCGCGGCCGGCAGGCGCTGGTGCTGGTGCCTGAGATCAACTTGACGCCGCAGCTCGAGGCGCGTTTTGCCGAACGCTTTGGCGAGCGGCGCATCGTGTCGCTGCACAGCGGTTTGACGCCCGCGCAGCGACTGCGCAATTGGCTCGCGGCGCATCTGGGACTGGCTGACCTGGTGCTGGGCACGCGCCTGGCGGTGTTTGCATCGCTGCCGCGCCTCGGTCTGATCGTTGTCGACGAAGAGCATGACCCGTCCTACAAACAACAAGATGGGGCGCGCTATTCCGCGCGTGACTTGGCGGTGTACCGCGGGCGGCTCGAATCGGCACTGGTCGTGCTCGGTTCGGCGACGCCGTCCCTGGAAAGCTGGCGTCACGCGCAGACCGGCCGCTACCTGCGCCTGAACTTGCCGACGCGCATAGCCGGCGCCGAATTGCCCCAGGTCAGGCTGGTCGACATGAACCGGTTGCCCAAGGCACCCGGTGGCGAGGCGAACAATGTGCTGTCGGCGCCGCTGGTCGCGGCCTTGCAGGAGCGTCTGGCGCGCGGCGAGCAAAGCCTAGTGTTCTTGAACCGGCGCGGTTATGCGCCGGTGCTGCACTGCGCCGACTGCGGCTGGAAAAGCGGTTGCCCGCATTGCAGCGCCTGGCGCGTCTTTCACAAGCTCGATCGCAGCCTGCGTTGCCACCACTGTGGCCTAGCCGAACGCGTGCCGCGCGCCTGCCCGGAGTGCGGCAACCTCGACGTTTCGCCGATCGGGCGTGGCACGGAGCGCCTGGAGGAACAGCTCGCCGCGTTGTTGCCGCAGGCGCGGATTCTGCGCATCGACGCCGACAGCACACGCGCCAAAGGCGCTCTGGAAGAACGCCTGAACGCCGTACACGCAGGTGAAGTGGACGTGCTCGTGGGCACGCAGATGATCGCCAAGGGCCACGACTTTCGCCGCATCACGCTGGTCGCCGCGGTGAACCCCGACACGGCGCTGTTCTCGGTGGACTTTCGTTCCCCCGAGCGCTTGTTCGCATTGCTGATGCAGGCGGCTGGCCGCGCCGGGCGCGACGCCGGCCACTCGCTGCGCAGCGAAATGTGGGTGCAGACCTGGCATCCGCGACACGCGCTGTATGAGGCGCTGCGGCGCCACGACTTCGAGGCCTTCGCGCAGGCGCAACTGAAGGAACGCGAGAGCGCCGGCCTGCCGCCCTATTCACACCTGGCGATGCTGCGCGCCGAAGCGCGTGATGCGCAAGTGGCCGAAGACTTCCTGCACGCCGCGGCGCGCTGCGCCGCGGCATTGCCCGGCGCCGACGCGGTGACGATCTACCCGCCCGTGCCGCTCAACGTGGCGCGCGTCGCCGATGTCGAGCGCGTGCAGATGCTTGTCGAGTCCGCGTCGCGCAAGGCGTTGCAGCAATTTCTTTCGCTGTGGTTGCCGGCCCTGCATCAGTTGCGCCAAGAGCGCAAGGGCCCGGCAATGCGCATCTTGCGCTGGGCGGTGGACATCGACCCGTTAACGATCTGACGCGGCGCGCCGTAGGCCGCGTCAGCAGCTCAACGCCGGGCGGTGCGGCGTGACTGGCCTGCCTTTGCACCTTGCGCGCGGCGCGGTGCCACAGGCGCTGGGAGGGGCCGACCCACGTCGGCGAGCAACATCGTGGCGCGCACCAGGTCCTGAACGGCTTCGCTCAAGTCACCGAGCGGGGCGAGGGAGTCGATGGCCTCCAGCAGATCGTCGGCATCTTCCAGATCGTCCGGGTCGAGGTGCCGATACAGCAGCGCCAGCGGCTCGGTCAGTTCTTGCGCAGGTTGCGCCATCAGCCCCGGAAACGCGTTCATCGCCGCGGCGAAGCCTGCGACCCACGGGAACACGGCGTCGAGCTCGCCAGCCTCGGCATCGGCCGAGTGTTGTGGGTCGCTGCTTGCGTCATCGGCAAGCTCGAACACCCACGGATCGAACCAATTGCGGCGCGCGATCGCGCGGTCGAGCTGGGCGTGGCGCTGCGCCACCAATTCATGCAAGCGCGTCGCGTCAAAGCCCGGCGGTAGGCGCCGGCCATCGATGTCGGTAACGCACGGTAACCATTGGGCGGCGGCCACGGCCGCAGGTTGCACCAGCACGCCGCATAAAAAACCATCAAGCATGCTCACGTCCAGTGGCTCAAGCGGCGCGGGCACGCTGTCGAGGAGAGTTTGCAGTTCTTCGCGCTGCGCGTCGCTCACTTCCGCATCGGTCATGAGGCGATTGTGCCCTTGCAATGACTACACCAATTTCGGCCCGCAACGACTCCGAGGCCAATGCCCCCCGCCCCTCGGATGGGGGGTGGTGATGCCCGGGGTGCGCGCCTACAGTCGCGGCCGTGCTGTCACACGGGGCCTGTTTGGCAGGCCAATCGCGAATCCAAAAGGTCACGCAGCGGTCAGGAAACAATCGAACCGCAGAAGACCGAAACCCAACCCAACGAGGTCCTTCGCGAGAAGGGCCTCAATCCACCCACCTGCTCACCCAGGTGGGTTTTTTTTGCGCGCCGCCGCCCGAGAGACTGATCCACAATTCGGCTTCCGTTCAAGGAGGCCGTCATGGGCGCAACAGAAGCTTTCACCACCGCCACCGACGTGAGCCACTGGATCGCCGGGCGGCGTTTCCCGGGCGCGCCGGGGCGCACCCAGCCCGTCTACAACCCGGCCACCGGAGCCGTGGCGCGGCAGGTCTGCCTGGGCAGCGAGCGCGAAGTCGCCGCCGCCGTAGCGGCCGCGGATGAGGCCTTCCCCGCCTGGGCCGACACGCCGCCGCTGCGCCGTGCGCGCATCCTCAACAAGTTCCTTGAGCTGATGAATCGGCACCGCGACGCCCTGGCCGCGATGATCACCGCCGAACACGGCAAGGTCTACAGCGATGCGCAGGGCGAAGTGACGCGTGGCATCGACATCGTCGAATTCGCCTGCGGCATACCGCAGTTGCTCAAGGGCGACTACACCGATCAGGTGAGCACCGGCATCGACAACTGGACACTGCGCCAGCCGCTGGGCGTGGTGGCCGGTGTCACGCCGTTCAACTTCCCCGTCATGGTGCCGTGCTGGATGTTCCCGGTGGCGCTCGCCTGTGGCAACACCTTCGTACTCAAGCCCAGCCCGCTCGACCCCAGCGCTTCGCTGCTCATGGCCGAACTGTTGCGCGAAGCCGGCCTGCCCGACGGCGTATTCAATGTGGTGCAGGGCGACAAGGTCGCGGTGGACGCGCTGCTCGCGCATCCGTTGGTCAAGGCGCTCAGCTTTGTCGGCTCGACGCCGATCGCCCATTCGCTGTACCAGACCGGCGCGCTGCACGGCAAACGCGTGCAGGCGCTCGGGGGCGCGAAAAACCACATGGTCGTGATGCCCGACGCAAACCTCGATCAAACCGTGGACGCGTTGATCGGCAGCGCTTACGGCTCGGCCGGCGAGCGCTGCATGGCGATCAGCGTCGCCGTGCTGGTGGGCGATGTGGCCGACAAGGTGGTGCCGCCGCTCGCCGAGCGCGCGCGCCGCCTGAAAATGGGCAGCGGCCACGCGCCCGACGTCGAGATGGGCCCGGTGATCAGCCAGGCGGCGAAAGACCGCATCGAGAGCTACATCGCGCTGGGCGTTGAAGAAGGGGCCAAGCTCGTCGTCGATGGACGCGGCTTCACGATCCACGGGCACGAGAAGGGATTCTTCACCGGCGGCACCTTGTTCGACCGGGTGCAGCCGTCGATGCGCATCTACAGGGAAGAAATCTTCGGCCCGGTGCTGTGCTGCGTGCGCGTTCCTGACATGGCCTCGGCGCTGCAGCTCGTGAACGACCATGAGTTCGGCAACGGCGTGGCGTGTTTCACCAGCGACGGCAACGTGGCGCGCGAATTCGCGCGGCGCGTGCAGGTTGGCATGGTCGGCATCAATGTGCCGATTCCTGTGCCGATGGCGTGGCACGGCTTCGGCGGCTGGAAACGCAGTTTGTTCGGCGACATGCACGCCTACGGCGAGGAAGGCGTGCGCTTTTACACCAGGCAAAAGAGCGTGATGCAGCGCTGGCCCGAGAGCATTGCCAAAGGCGCCGAGTTCGCGATGCCGGTATCAAAGTAAGGGCGTTGGGTCAGGTCGCCGCGATCGGTAAACGCGCGGTCGGCAATGCGCAGGCGGCAGATGCGCAGACGGCAAACGAGCGGTCGGCAAAAGCGCCAGCCGCGCAGCGCCTCATTTGCCCACTGGCTTGGCCGCAGCCACCGCAGCGGCCAACTCGTCACCGCTCTTGTAGTGCGGCACGCGAAACACGAGGCGCTTGCCGCGCTGCCAGAAGCTGTTGCTGCCGGCGACTTCTTCACGCCAGTAGCGATCGGCGAGTTCGATGTTGCGCTTCAGGTCCAGCTCGAACGCCGCCTTGCTGCCGGGCCCACCATTGATGAACAAACGCCCATCAATCAAACGCCAGGTGTCGGCGTCACCGCCCCAGGGAATTCCGTAGGCGATGCCGTTCGCGCAATAGCCACCGTACTCGGGCTGGTACTTCTTCGGGTTCGCGTCGAACAGCGCCTTGTGCTCGGCGCTTGAAAAACGAAACGTCACACCCTCGTAAACGCTCTTGAACTGGTTCGAGCCGAGCGCATGCCGGCCCAGGGTGAAGTAGGCGACGACGTCGTGCCCCTTGAGCATCACCCGCGCGTCGTCGGCGTCGGCCACGGCGTTCACCGGCTTGAGCGCTGAAGACGGGTTCTGCGCGAGCATCGCGCCGCAACCAGTGAGCGAAATCGCGGTGCCGACGAGGGTGGCGAGCAACAGGCGCGACGATGCGACATGAACCATGGCAGTGCTCCGGCAATGAAAGTGCGCGAGTTTCCCACGCGCGAAGTCGGCACAATGGCGTCAAGCCCTTCACCGGGTCAGGGGCGGGCGATGAGCGATGAGCGCCATCGCACCTGTCGGCTGGTTTTCAAGGATGAGTGGCACCATGTCAAACGCGAACGCCCCCTTCCCGGCGCCGCCGCAACTCCTGCCGATGACGCAGGTGCGCTGTGAAGTCGGGGCGGTCGTCAGCCTGGGCATGGCCAAGCATGGCGAGCGGCGCTACGTGGCCTTGCTCGGCGGCACGGTGCGCGGGCCGGAGCTGAACGGCGCCATCGTCGAAGGCGGCGTCGACTGGCAGATCAATCGCGCCGATGGCGTGCTCGACATCGCGGCGCACTATGTGATTCGCACCGAGGACGGCGCCTTGATCGAAGTGCAAAGCGACGGCCTGCGCCACGGCCCTCCCGAGGTGCTGGCGCGGCTCGCGCGCGGCGAGGCGGTGCCGCGCGAGGCGTATTTTTTTCGCACCGTCGTGCGTTTCACCACCGGCGCGCCGGCGTGGCTGCACCTGAACAAGGTGCTGGCGTTGGCGGTGGGCCAGCGCGACGCCAGCGCCGTGCTGCTCGATTTCTACCGCATCACTTGAGCGGAAACACCGCGGCCACCACAGGCCGGCCGCGATGGCACTGTCTTCAGGTGCCGATCAGCCCCCCATCGGTGCGGCGTATCACGACGGTGCTGGAGCGCGGCCGCCCGCCCGGCTTGTAATCGGGCCAGTTTGAAAACTTCGTCGGGTCGGCCGGGTCGCTGCGGTCGCTCGGCGATTCGCCCGGATGCTGAATGTTGATGAACAGGGTGCGGCCATCGGGCGTGAACGTCGCGCCCGTGACTTCGCAGTTCACCGGGCCCGTCAGGAAACGCCGGATCTCCCCAGTCGTGCGGTCGCAGGCGAGCATCTGGTTGCTGCCGATGCGCACGAGCTCGCCCTTGTACATCTGCGTCGCGTGCGCGTCGGTCTGGATCCACAGCACGCCGCGGGCGTCGAGCACGATGCCGTCTGGGCAGGCGAACATGTCGCCCTTGATGTCGCCCTTGGCCTCGGCGCGCTCGTTCGCCGGGTCGCCAGCCAGCACCAGATGGCTCCACTGCATCGTCAGGCCGTCGAAATCGCCATGCTCTTTCCAGCGGATGATGCCGCCCATCACGTTGTTTCCGCGCGGGTTCGCGGCGTCCACGCCAGGCATGTCTTTCGCGCCACGCGAGCTGTTGTTCGTCAGCGTGCAATAGACCTCGCCGCTGCGCTGGTCGATGGCGAACCACTCCGGTCTGTCCATCTTCGTGGCACCCAGCAAGTCGCCCGCTTGGCGCGTCTTGATCAGCACTTCGCCCAGGTCGGCGAATCCGTTTGCCGCTGTCAGCGGCCCCTGGCCGTGCGTGAGCGGGATCCACTGGCCGGTGCCGTCGGCATGGAAACGTGCAACGTAAAGCGTGCCGTGGTCGAGCAGTTCGCGATTCGCCTGCGCGGCGGTCAAGCCGGCGCCTGCCGGGCGCATCGGATCGCGACTGACGAACTTGTAGATGTACTCAAAGCGCGCGTCTTCGCCGGAATACACCACGGCGCGCTTGTCTCGCGTCAACGCCACCCATGCGCCTTCATGCGCGGCGCGCCCGAGCGCGGTGCGCTTGATGGGCGTGGCCGTCGGGTCCATCGGATCGATTTCGACGACCCAGCCGAAGCGATTGAATTCATTCGGGTGCTTGACTGCGTCGAAGCGTTCGTCGTGTTCGGGCCAGCGGTAGAAGCCCGTCTTGCGCAGGCCCCAACGCTTCTGGTGTGCGTCGGGCGCATCGCCGCCATCGAAATAGAACGCGAAGTTCTCTTCACCTGACAGGTAGGTGCCCCAAGGCGTCTGGCTGCTGGCGCAGTTGTTCAGCGTGCCCAGCACGGTGCGGCCCTGCGGGTCGGCGGCGCTGCGCATCAGCGCGTGGCCAGCCGCCGGCCCGGCCACCGTGAACGGTGAAAACGCGGTGAAACGTCGCGCATAGCGCGACGGCCGCACGATCTGCCAACTGCCCTTGCCGCCCTCGACGCGCCATTCGACTTCGATCACCGCCACGCCATGCGCGGCCTGCGACTTGCGCACCTTCTCGGCGCTCCAGGTTTTCAGGCCGTCGGGGTGCAGCAGGCCGTCGTCGGTGTACTCATGGTTCATCGCGAGCAGGCCGCGTCTTGAGCCGTCGAGCGGGAAGTACTCGATGCCGTCGTGGTGCATGCCCATTTGCACGGCTTGGTCGGCGGCGCTGTTGCTGCCGTCCACACGCCACGCCGGGCTGTTGGCGGGAACGCCGACCGGCTCGCCCCACTGGGCGAATGCGGTCGCGACATAGCCTTCCGGGACGACGAGTGTGTCGCCGTTGGTCGGCGGGATCGCTTTGAAACCCAGCAGCGGCCCGCCACCCGACAGCGCCGCGCAACCCGGCAGCAAGGGGCCGAAGACACTGGCGGCCAAAGCCGTCAGGCCACCTTGCACCCAAACCCGCCGCGCGGGGTCGGACACTTGATGAATATTCGGGTTCGCCGAAGTGTTGCTCGACTCCATCGTCTCGAAATCTTTGGCCATCGTTGCTCCTTTGAGGCTTGGCATTTTGCGCAGTCCATGTGACAGATGCGCGACGGCGGGCGGATTGCCAACTGTAGCGAATCAGCGTGCGAGCTGCGTCAGTTCCACCTCGAAGGCGCGCGCCGTGGGTGGCGCGAGGCCGGCACGCCGGGTTTGCGGGGCAGCGCCGGGGATGACGATCCGCAACGCATCGGGCTCGAATTGCACGCTGCCCTGCAATTGCGCATCGCGCAGCAGATGCAAGGTCAGGAGCCCGGGGTTTGCGAGACCTGCCAGTGCCGCCGCGTCATCAAGCTCAACCCCAGCCGCCGCCTCGAGCCGGGTCAACCAGTCCAGCAGCGGCGCATCGACGGCGCGCGTGTCGCCCGGGCCGAGGCGCCAGGTCCAGCGTTGCGGATCTGTAGCGATGCGCGAGCGAAGTTCGGCGAGCGCCGGAACCGGCGCCGAACGCGCCCGCAGCGGGCGGGTCGTTGCGGCAGCGCTCGCCGGGCCGGCGGTTCGTTGCTCCATGGCAAGGTCGGCGTGACCGCGCGGCGAGTCTTGGGCCTTGGAGAGCTGCGCCGCCGCGCGAGCAGAGGGTGCCACGGGCTCGGCGCGCAGCACTCGCGTTGGCGGCGTCATTTCAGCAGGTGCACGCGTCGCAGCGATCGGCGCGGTGGAGTCTGCCTCGCGGCGAGCCTCGGACTTCGTCGCGAAGGGCTCAGCCGCAGCTGGCGGGGCTGGCGATCGCGCTACCGGCGGTGGGGTGGCGCGGGGTGCTGAGGGTAGTGCCGCGGATGGTGCCGCGGTTAGTGCCGCGGTTAGTGCTGCGGGTGGTGCTGCGGGTGGTGCTGCGGGCGGTGCCGCTGTTGGTGCTGCGGATGGTGCCGCGGAAGTTGCGGCAGGTGGTGCCGCAAGCGGTGCCGCGGCCGGCGCTTCGAGGGCGCGCTCCATCGGCTGACCCCACCACAGCGCGCCCACGAGCGTCGCGACCATCAAGCCCGCAACCGCCCCGGCCAGGCGCGGCTGCCCGAGCGCGGCCCAGCCTGCGGCCAACCAACGCCACGGCGCGCCGCCGCGACGCTGTGGGGCAGGCGCCAGGGCGCGCGCGGAAGTTCGTGGTGCCGGCACATCGCGCGCGGCGCGCAATATTGCGTCGTCCAGCACCGCGGGCGGCGCGAGGTTCGCATCGGGCGCGTGGCGCAACGCGCCATGGAGGTAGGCATCGCGTGCGGCGTCCACGTCACTGCCGGGTAAGTGCGTGTCGTTGCTCATGTCAATTCACTGCCACTCAGGTAGGCGCCCATGCAAGCGCGCAGTTTGCTGATCGCATAGCGCAGGCGGGTCTTCGCGGTCTCGAAGCCGACTTCGAGCGCCTGCGCCACCTCGGCCACGCCCAGGCCGTCTTCATGGTGCAGCAAGAACGCGCTGCGCTGCGCCACGGGAAGCTGCTCCAGGCAATTCAGCAGGCGTAGGCCGGCGCGGCGCCAGAACAGCAGCTCGTCGGTTTGCGGCGCTGCGCTGGCGGGCGCCGGCCAGTGCTGCCAGGCGGGCGCGTCGGGTTGCCAGGGCTCGTCCGTGTCGTCGCTGTTGAGCGCGTCGAGCGCCACCTCGCGGCCGCTGCGCCGCAAGACATCGATCGCGCGATGGTGGGCGAGCGTGAACAGCCAGGTGCGAAACGTCGCGCCCTGCGGCGCCCAGTCGGCGCGCGCATGCACAACGCGCAGCCAGGTGTCCTGGAACACCTCGTCCACTTGCGCTCCAAGGGTGCTGCCCAGCAGGCGGCGCACGAAACGATAGAGGGCGCCGCGGTGGCGCGCGTAAAGCACTTCGAAGGCGGCGCCATCGCCGCTTGCGTAGGCGGTCATCAGCGAGTCGTCGGTGGGTTCTGCCATCGGGGTCAAGTCTGCCGCAACCTTGCTGATACGCGCGGGGCGCGACGACGGGGTGAAGCGCCCGCTCGCGGATCGAAGTGGACGTCTGGACGTCTAAACTGAATTGGTCCTCAATACGCCAACACCAGAGCCAAGATGCGCAGACGCCCGGGAGAAGTCCGAGATGCAATCGTACGTGTGCTGGAGGGCCGGCCTGCTGCCGCTTCGGTTCATGAGATCACGAGTGAGGTCGCGGCCATGATCGGCGAGGTGCCCGCGTCTTCGGTGCGATCCTATCTGCGGCTCAATACGCCAGAGCTGTTCGCGCGCATGGACCGGGCTCAGTATGTCTTGGCGCGTTCTTCTTGAAATCCGTGACGCTGACTTGCCCGAGACAGACCTCGCTGAAGGTTGCGGCGGGTTCAGCCATGCTGGCGCTCCAGAACCCTCAGGATTTCCTCACCATACGCCTCCAACTTCTTTGCCCCCACACCGCTGATCTGCGTCAGTTCGTCCAGCGTCTCGGGCCGCACGCGTGCCATCTCGGTCAGCGTGGCGTCATGGAAGACCACGAATGCGGGCAGGTTGTGCGAGCGGGCGACTTCGGCGCGCCAGGCCTTGAGTGCGGCGAAGCGTTCCTGGGCGGGGGCGTCGAGTCCTGCCGGCGCGCCGCGTGAGCTTGATCGCGCCGGCTTCTCGCCCTTGCCTCCTTTCGTGCCTCGGGCTCGGCGCGGGGCATCGCCTTGAAGGGACGACGCGTCGCCTTCGCGCAGCAACAGCGTGACTTCTCCGCGCAGCACCTCGCGCGAACTGTCGGTCAACTCAAAGGTGTTGTACTCGCCCTCGGTGCGCAGGTGGCCGAGCGAAATCAACTGGCGCAGCACACCGCGCCAGCGCGCTTCGCTGACAGCCGCGCCGATGCCGAAGGTGCTCAGCCGCTCATGGCCGAACTGCGCCACCTTGTCGGTGGCCTTGCCGCGCAACACGTCGATCAGGTGGCCGGCGCCGAAGCGGCGCCCGCGGTCCTGGTGAAAACGGTAGACGCAGCTCAACGCCATGCGCGCGCAATCGGTGGCGTCCCAGGTGGCGGGGGCTTGCAGGCAGTTGTCGCAATTGCCGCAGGGTTCGCTCGCCTCGTCGAAGTAGGCCAGCAGCCGCACGCGCCGGCAATCGTGGGCTTCGCAAAGCGTGAGCAGGGCGTCGAGCTTGCCGCGCTGGCGGCGTTTGAATTCTTCCGCCGCCGGGCTCTCGTCGATCATGCGGCGCTGGTTCACCACGTCGGCCAGGCCATAGGTCATCCAGGCGTCGGCGGGTGCTGCGTCGCGCCCGGCACGGCCGGTTTCCTGGTAGTAGCCTTCAATGTTCTTCGGCAGATCGAGGTGCGCGACGAAGCGCACGTCGGGTTTGTCGATGCCCATGCCGAAGGCAATCGTTGCCACCATCACGATGCCGTCTTCGCGCAAGAAACGGTCTTGATGGCGGCGTCGCACGTCGGCGTCTAACCCGGCGTGATACGGCAGCGCGCTGATGCCTTCAGCGAGCAACCAGGCGGCGGTCTCGTCCACCTTCTTTCGGCTCTGGCAGTACACGATGCCCGCGTCACCCTCGTGTTCGTCCTGCAAGAAGCGCAGCAACTGCTTGCGCGGCTCGTCTTTCTCGACGATGCGGTAGCGAATGTTCGGCCGATCGAAACTGCTGATGAAGATGCGCGCATCGGCCAGGGAGAGCCGCTCGACGATGTCGGCACGCGTCGTCGCGTCGGCGGTGGCCGTGAGCGCGATGCGCGGCACGTCGGGGTAGCGCTCGTGGAGCACGCTCAACGCGAGGTAGTCTTCGCGGAAATCGTGCCCCCACTGGCTGACGCAATGCGCTTCGTCGATCGCGAACAGGCTCAGCAGATCGCGTGTCTGCAGCGAATCGAGCTGCGCCAGGAAACGCGGCGTGGTCACGCGTTCTGGCGCGGCGTAGAGCAGCACCAGGCGCCCGCTCATCATCTCGCGCTCGATGCGCTGAGTCTCCTCCAGCGTCAGCGTCGAGTTGAGAAAGGCCGCGTGCACGCCGAGTTCTTCCAACGCGCCCACTTGGTCGTGCATCAGCGCGATCAGCGGGCTCACGACGACCGTCACGCCGCGTTCGCGACGGTGCCGCAGCACGGCGGGAACCTGGTAACAAAGACTTTTTCCCCCGCCGGTGGGCATCAGCACCAGCGCGTCACCACCGCCGCTCACGTGTTCAATGATCTGGTCCTGCGCGTCACGGAACGTGGCGTAGCCGAAGACCTGCTGGAGGATGCTGGAGGCGGTGTCGGCGGGCTGGAGTTCGGGCGCTGGCATGGAGGGCGGGCAGGGGGAACGGGATGTTACGCGACGTGCTGAGTTCACGAACTGGGCGCTGCGACTGAGCCGCCAAAATGCCGATACACCACCAGATGATGACCCTGCTGGCTCACCCCGGCGCGGCCATCAGCTCACCGGAGAACTGCCGAATGACTCGACACCTGCGAAACCCGCGCCTGCCGCGGCGCGCCGCGCTGGCGCTGCTGGGCCTCATTGCCTGCGCCAGTCTGGCACAGACGCCCGTGCCGCCCGTCGCCGCGGTGCGCAACGTGGCGGAGCGCCACTTCGGCGTCAACGTGGACGACCCGTATCGCTACTTCGAAAGTGGCGCCGAACCGGAAGTGCAGAAGTGGATGAAAGCGCACAGCATCCGCGCACGCACCACGCTCGCCGAAATCTCCGGGCGCCAGGCGCTGCTGGAGAGCATTTCGCGCTACGACGCCTCGGTGTCGGACCGTGTCAAGCAAGTCAAGCGTGTTCCGGGCGAAATCTATTTCATGGAGCGCCGCAGCGCCGCCGACAACCAGTTCAAGCTCGTCATGCGCCAGGGATTGAACGGCAAGGAAAAGCTCCTGCTCGACCCGCAGGCGCTGGAAAACCGCACGCGCAAGCCGCACGCCATCAACTGGTTCAGCCCGTCGCCCGACGGCAGCATGGTGGCCTTCGGCATGTCCAAACAGGGCTCCGAGGCGGCCGTCATGGGCATACTGAGAACCCGCGGCGGGGGCACGCTGGGCGCGCCGATTCCGCGCGCCGACCTCGGCGGAGTGGCGTGGTCACCCGACGGAAAAGCGTTGGTCTTCAACCGTCTGCAGGCGCTGGGCAAGGGCATGGCGCCGACGCAGAAGTACCAGAACAGCCAGACCTACCTGTTGAAAGTCGGCCACCCGCCGGCATCGGCGCGGCCGGTGTTCGGCACGGCGATCAAGGGCCTGGACATCACGCCTGCGGAAATGCCCTTTGTCAGCCTGACGCACGACGGCCGCTGGGCGATCGGCTACGCCGTGAACGGCACGCAGCGCGAACTGGGCTTGTTCATCGCGCCGCAGAGCGGCCTGTTGGCCGGCAAGCCGCAGTGGAAGCGCGTCGTCAGCGCGGCGGATGCGGTGTCGGGCGTGGCCTACTTCGACAACGTGCTCTACATGGTGAGCCACAAGGGTGCACCGCGCTCGAAGGTGTTGGCGATGAACCTCGACGCGCCCCAGATCCAGGCCGCGCGTGAAGTGATCCCTGAGTTAGAGCAGGTGATCGTCAACGTTGCCGCCGCCGCCGATGCGCTCTACATCGAAGCGCGCGAGGGCAACGTCAAGCGCCTCTACAAACGCGCCTATGCCGCGGCAGCAACCCCGGTCGTAGTGGCGTTGCCGGTGCAGGGCTCGTTCGAACTCGCCGGTGATGGCGTGAGCGCGGCCGACCCGCGCTTGAGCGGCGTCGTGATCGACCTGCAGGGCTGGACCCGCGCGCGCCAGGTGTTCATGGTGGGCGCGGACGGCAGCGTGAAGAACACCGCCTTGCAGCCGGCCGGGCCTTTCGACGCGCCCGCCGACCTGGTGGCGACGGAAGTCAAAGTGAAGAGCCATGACGGGGCGATGGTGCCGCTGTCGATCATCCACCGCAAAGGAGTGGTGCTTGATGGATCCAACCCCACCCTGCTTTACGGCTATGCCAGCTATGGCATCACGGAGGAGCCGATGTTCAGCGTCGGACGCCTGGCCTTGCTCGATGCAGGCGGCGTGTTTGCGGTAGCCTACCCGCGCGGCAGCGGCGTGTATGGGCAGGACTGGTACAAGAGCGGCTTCCAGGCGAGCAAGCCCAACACCTGGAAAGACTTCATCGCCTGCGCCGAGTACCTGATCGCCGAGAAATACACGCAGCCCGGCAAGCTCGGCATCCTCGGCGGCAGCGCTGGCGGCAGCGCTGGCGGCATTTTGGTGGGGCGCGCGATGACGGAGCGGCCCGATCTCTTTGCCGCCGTTGTCGCCGCAGTGGGCGCGCTCGACAGCGTGCGCTTCGAGTCCACGCCCAATGGCGTGCCGAACATTCCCGAGTTCGGCAGCATCAAGACCGAAGCCGGCTTCAAGGCGCTGCTGGCGATGAGTACCTACGCCAATATCGTTCCCGGCACGGCCTACCCGGCGGTACTGTTGACGCATGGCGTAAACGACCCGCGCGTCGAGGTCTGGCAGAGCACGAAGACGGCGGCGCGTTTGATGGCGGCGTCCACGAGCGGCAAGCCGGTGCTGCTGCGCCTGGACTTCGACGCTGGCCACGGCGTGGGCAATACCAAGAAGCAGCAGTTCGAAGAGCGCGCGGACATGTATGCGTTCTTGCTGTGGCAGATGGGTGCGGCTGGGTTCCAACACTAGCGTCAACCACCCCCGAAGCGCCTTCGGCGCTCCCCCTCAAGGGGGCGCCGCTGGCGGCCCGGCGAAGCCGGATCCGCGGCGTCTGCTTGGTGTGCCCCGGTTCGTGTTGCCGGCCGGGCCGGGCGCGCTGTTCCCCCATTGGTGGGAGCCTCTTCACGCCTCGATTCCCACTTCAGCGGGAAAGCACTGCGCAGAGGCCGGGACGATAATCTTCCCGACCTACTCATCCATCCAGGAGCGCGGACATGGCCTCAGTCAACAAAGTCATCATCATCGGCAACCTCGGCAAAGACCCCGAGGTGCGCTATACGCCCAATGGCAACGCCGTGTGCAACTTGCGCATCGCGACCACGCGCACCTGGAAGAGCAAGGATTCGGGCGAGAAGATGGAGGAAACGGAATGGCATTCCGTGGTGCTCTATGACCGCCAGGCCGAGATCGCCGGTGAGTATCTCAAGAAAGGCCGCCCGGTCTACATCGAAGGCCGCCTGAAGACGCGCAAGTGGCAAGACAAGGAGGGCGTGGACCGCTACACGACGGAGATCGTCTCCGACAGCATGCAACTGCTCGGCAGCCGCGAGGGCACGGGCGGGGGTGGTGGCTCTGGCGCCTCCGATGAAGGCACGCCTTCGGGTTATGGCGACCGGCCGGCGCCAGCGTCAAGACCGGCATCGGCGGCGCCAGCGAACAAGCCAGCGGCGAAGTCGGCGAGCGGTTTCGACAACATGGACGACGATATTCCGTTCTGACGCATCGCGCGCCGCGCGGAGCCTGCGGCCGCTGCGCCGCACCACGCCGCGCTGGACCGACCTACACCACGCCTCGCCGCGTACGCGGTGCTTCAGCCGGGGCCGCCGCCGCGCGCGACCAAGTTGGCCATCGCCAGCGCCTGCGCGTCGCCTCCCGCCTGCCCTTGCTGCCCGAGCCCGTAGGCCACGCCCTGGCGATCGGCTTCATTGCGGTTCTGACTGACTTTCCACTTGCCCTGCAACGCAGTCAATTCGATTTCGATACCGACGATGGCGCGCAGCATCGTCTCGATGTAGTCGCCCGGTGCGTCGCTCACCGCCCAAGGCACGGCGCGCGTGGCCTCATGAGTCTGCGTGAGCCGCTCGACGATGCCGCGCACCCATGCCGCATCGTCCACCGCGCGCAGCTTGCCGCGCGCCTGCACCGTCACATAGTTCCAGGTCGGCACCACCTTGCCGGTGGTGGCCTTCGTGGGGTACATCGACGGCGACACATAGGCCTGCGGCCCCTGGAACACGACGAGCGCTTCAACGTCTGCGCGCGTCTCGCGCCAGAGTGGATTCGCGCGCGCCACATGGCCGCGCAGCGTGCCCCAGGGCGTGGGCGTGGCGTCGATCAAAAACGGTATCGGGTTCGCTTGCAAGCCCGCATCCGCCAGTGTGATCAACAGGCCCAGCGGCTGCGCGCGGATCGCCGCGTGCAACACGTCGGCCCGGGTTTCCGCGAAGTGGCTGGGCAGGTACATTGCAGGGAATTATGGTGGAACCCTTGGCGCCGCTGCGTACCCGACCGAACATCATCTTCATCGTTGCCGACGACCTCGGCTACGCCGATCTCGGCTGCTACGGCGCGCGCGCGCCGGTCTCGCCGGTGCTTGATGACCTGGCAGCGAACGGCCTGCGCCTCACGCAGGGGTATGCGAATTCGCCGGTGTGTTCGCCGACGCGCTTCGCGTTGATGACGGGGCGCTATCAATACCGGCTGCGCGGCTCCGCTGAGGAACCGATCAGCATCCGCACCCGCAACAGCGCCCAGCTGGGCCTGCCGCCCGAGCACCCGACGCTGCCGTCGCTGCTCAAGGCGAGCGGTTACCGCACGGCGCTCATCGGCAAATGGCACCTTGGTTTCGCGCCAGCGTTCGGCCCGTTGCGCTCGGGTTATGACGAGTTCTACGGGCCGATGTCGGGCGGCGTGGACTACTTCACCCACTGCGGCTCGAATGGCGCGCACGATATGTGGGACGGCGAACAGGAATGCCACGACGCGGGCTACCTCACCGACCTGCTGTCGCGGCGCGCGGTCGACTTCATCGAGCGCAGCACCGCGGACACACCGTTTTTTATTAGCCTGCACTACACCGCACCGCACTGGCCGTGGGAGACGCGCGACGACGCGCTGCTCGCGCCGCACCTGCGCGAGCAGCTGTTCCACCTGCACGGCGGCAGCGTGCACAGCTACCGGCGCATGATCGAACACATGGATGAGGGCATCGGCTGGGTCATGGCCGCCTTGCGTGATCGAGGCCTGGCCGACAACACGCTCGTCATCTTCACCAGCGACAACGGCGGCGAGCGCTTCTCCGACAACTGGCCGCTGGTGGGCGGCAAGATGGATCTCACCGAAGGCGGTATCCGCGTGCCGTGGATCGCCCACTGGCCGGCGCTGGTTCCACCGGGCGGCGTGAGCGAACAGCATTGTTTGACGATGGATTGGTCAGCGACCGTGCTCGCCGCCGCCGGAGTCGGCCCCGACCCGGCGTATCCGCTCGACGGCGTGTCGATGCTGCCGGTGCTGCGCGATGCCGGGCACCGCTTTGCGCGGCCGATGTTCTGGCGCATGAAACACCGCTCGCAGCGCGCGCTGCGGTTTGGCGCCTGGAAGTACCTTCAGGTGGACGCGCATGAGTACCTGTTCAACCTGGCCGCGGACGAACGCGAACGCGCCAATCAAGCGAGCCACGAGCCGGACCGGCTGATTGCCATGCGCGACACCTGGCTCGCCTGGAACGCCACGATGCCGGTGATTCCCGAAGAGGCCGTCGTCAGCCTGGGGTTCACCGTGAAAGACATGCCGCAGCGCTGACCCACGCAGCGCGCCCACCTTGCCGAGCCACATCATGCAATTGACGCCCTCCGACGCCTTGGCTGACAGCGTGACGCCCATCGTGACACCCATCGTGACACCCACCGCGACCCCCGCCGCGACGGTATGGCGCGACTTTGATGACCTGCCCGGCCCATGCGGCATACCCTGGTTCGGCAACGCGCTTCAGGTCGATCCCGCGCGCATCCATCTTCAGCTCGAGCAGTGGTGTCGCGAGTACGGCCCGGTGTTCAAGCTCACTCTCGTCAAGCGCAGAGTGCTCGTGGTGGGTGACCATGAACTCGTCGCCACGATATTGCGCGACCGGCCTGATGGCTACAGCCGGACCTCGCGGCTCGAAGAAATCTGGGTCGAGTTGGGTTTGCCGCCCGGCGTGTTCGGCGCCAATGGCGACACATGGAAGCGCCAACGCCGCATGGTGATGGCGGGCTTCGACCCGGCCCATGTGAAGCGCTATTTCCCGTCGCTGCAAGGCGTCGCGCAGCGCCTGGGCGAGCGCTGGTCGCGGGCGGCCAGCGCCGGCTCCAGCATCGACTTGCAGGCTGACCTGATGCGCTTCACCGTCGACACCATCGCCGGGCTGGCCTTCGGTGCCGAGGTGAATACGCTGGAATCCGACCACGACGTGATTCAGCAGCATCTCGACAAGATCTTTCCCGCCGTCTTCAAGCGCATCTTTGCGCCGGTGCCGGTGTGGCGGTTCTGGCGCTCGGCCGCAGACCGGCAACTCGAGCACAGCCTGCGCGAGGTCAAGGCCGCGGTGGCGGGGTTCATTGCGCAGGCGCGCTCGCGCATGCAAGCCGACCCGGCCTTGCGCGAACAGCCGCGCAACCTGCTCGAAGCCATGATCGCCGCGGCGGATCAGCCGGGCAGCGGCATCGACGACACCCAGGTCGCCGGCAATGTGCTGACGATGCTGCTCGCCGGTGAAGACACGACGGCAAATACGCTGGCCTGGATGATCGAGCTGCTGTGGCGCAATCCCGAGACCCTGGCGCGTGCGACGCAAGAGGTGCGCCGCGTCGTCGCCGACCCGAAGCGCCCCACATTCGACGAGATGGCGCAGCTTGACTATGTGGAGGCCTGCGCGCACGAAACCATGCGCCTCAAACCCGTGGCGCCCATTCTGCCGTTGCAGGCCTTGCACGACACGACGATCGGCGACGTGCGCATCCGCGCCAGAACCGTCGTCATCAACACCATGCGCCGTGACAGCGTCAGCGACAAATTTGTCGTGAACGCCGCGGCGTTCCAGCCCGAGCGCTGGCTGGGCGATGCCGGCCCGGCCGCCTTGGCCAGCGCCGCCAAGCGCACTTCGATGCCCTTCGGTGCCGGGCCGCGCATCTGCCCGGGGCGTTATCTGGCTCTGCTGGAAATGAAAATGGCGATGGCCACATTGCTCGGCCGCTTTGACATCAACAACGTCGACACCGCCGCCGGTGGCCCGGCGTGCGAACACCTGTCGTTCACGATGGCGCCCGTGGGCCTGCGCATGGGGCTGCGCGCGCGGGCGGAAGCAGTTGCGGACGCGCCTCTTGAGTAAATGTGGCCCTGCCACTTTACTCAAACCCCTCGGGGGCGGACGACGTATGTCGTCGGCCTGGGGGCGCTTAGTATTGATCCGCATTGCCCGACCTGGCTCTTGCGGGCACACTGACACGTTTTGCGCAGCGCCCAGCATGCGCCGATGACGACCCTGACCCTCACCCTCCCTTCAAACCCGACCTGGAGATCCGCATGAAATTCAATTTGATCAAACTGGCCGCCCTGGCGACGGCGCTGTCGCTGGGCCTTGGCCTGGGCCAGGCATCCGCGCAGACCACGCTCACGATGTCGAGCTGGGTCGGCCCGACGCACCCCCTCACGCGCGATGTGCTCGGCGGTTGGGCCGCGGCGGTGGAAAAGGCGACCCAGGGCCGCGTCAAGCTGCAGATGCTGCCAAAGCATCCGTCCGCGCCCGGCGGCACGTTTGACTCGGTGCGCGACGGCCTGGTCGATGTGTCCTACGTGACGGCGAGCTACACGCCAGCGCGCCACCCGTTGCCCTTGCTCGCCGAACTGCCCGGCGCGGGCGCCACGGCGGAGATCAACTCAGTGGCGTTCTCGCGCATGCACTGGAAACACCTGCAGGCCGCGAATGAATACAAGGGCGTCAAGCTGCTCGGCGTGTTCACGCACGGCCCGGGCCAGATGTTCACCGTGAAAAAGCAGATCAGCACGGTGGCCGATCTAGCGGGCATGAAGATCCGCAGCGGCGGCGGCATTTCGGAAGCATCGGCCAAGGCGCTGGGCGCATCGCCGCTCGTCAAGCCGGCGCCGGAGTCGTATGAACTGCTGTCGTCGGGCGTGGCCGACGGCACCTTCTTCCCTTCCGAATCGATCAAGAGTTTCAACCTCGACAAGGTCGTCAAGTTCGCCACCTACTTTCCCGGCGGCTTCTACTCGTCGTCGTTCGGCTTCTTCATGAACGAGGAGAAGTGGAACAAGTTGTCCAAGCAAGACCAGGACGCCATCACCTCGGTCTCGGGCGAAGCGCTGGCGCGTCTGGCCGGCAAGGCCTGGGACGCAGCGGACAAGATCGGCATCGACGCGCTCAAGGCCGCAAGCGTCACGATCACCGAAGCCAGCCCGGCGTTTGTGGCCGACGTGCGCGCGCGCACCGCGCCGCTGGTGCAAGACTGGATCAAGGCGGCCAACGCCAAGGGCATTGATGGCGCGAAGGTCGTCGCCGAGTTCCAGGAGGAATTGAAGAAGGTCGCCGCTGGGAACTGATGGTGGCTCTTGCTTTCGCGTCCGCGGCGCGCGATCCGCGCGCCGCGCGGTACGCACCCGCGCGCCGCTTCGCTGCTGCCCGATGAAACGATGACGCCGCCGACGACGACGAAGAGCCTCACCGACAAGCTGGAAACCGCGCTCGGCGTGGCCGCGGCAACGGTGCTGTTCACGATGATGATGATCACGGCGGTGGACGTGATCGGCCGCTACCTCTTCAACAAGCCGCTCGCGGGCGGCTTCGAGCTGACCGAGATGATGCTCGCCGCGCTCATCTACTGCGGGCTGCCGTTGGTGTCGAAACGCCGCGAGCACATCGTCATCGACACCTTCGACACTTTCATGTCGAGCAACGTGAAGCGCGTCCTCGACATCGCCGCCGACGTGGTGTGTTTCCTCACGCTCAGCGGCATCGGCTACCTGATCTTTCGCCGCGCCGTGCGCGTGGCGGATTACGGCGACACGACGAATGTGCTGAAGCTGCCGCTCGCGCCCGTGGCCTACGCGATGGGCACGATGATCGTGATCGCCGCGCTGATTCACCTGGTCCTGATCTTCGTGCCGCACCGCGCGGACGAAGGCAAGACCATCATCTGACTCGGGCTCGACACGCACCATGACGGAAGCCCTGTGCGGCCTGGCGCTGATGATGCTGTTGGCTTTTTTGCGCGTGCCGATCGCGCTGGCGATGGGGCTGGTGGGCTTTCTCGGCCTGTGGTGGATGCGCGGCCTCGGGCCGTCGATGGCCTCCGCCACGACCGTCGTCTACGAATCTGGCTTCCAGTACACGCTGTCCGTCGTGCCGCTGTTCATCTTGATGGGCAACTTCGTGACTCGCGCCGGCATGTCCAAGGAGCTGTACCGCGCGGCGTACACCTTCGTCGGCCATCTGCGCGGTGGCCTGGCCATGGCCACCGTGATGGCCTGCGCCGGTTTCGGCGCGATCTGCGGCTCGTCGATCGCCACCGCGGCAACGATGACGAAAGTGGCGTACCCGTCGATGCGCGACCATCGCTATTCCGACCAACTCGCGGTCGGTGCCATCGCCTCGGGCGGCACGCTGGGCATCCTGATTCCGCCGTCCACCATCATGGTGATCTACGGCATCATGACGGAGACGAGCATCGGCAAGCTCTTTGCCGCCGGTGTGCTGCCGGGGCTGCTGGCGGTGCTGCTGTTGTGCGGCGCCGTGCAATACGTGTGCTGGCGCGACCCGTCGGCCGGCCCGCACGCCGCGCGCGCGACATGGCGTGAGCGGCTGACCGCGCTGAAGGAAGTGTGGGCGGTCGCGGCCCTCTTCGTCATCGTGATGGGCGGCATCTACGGCGGCGTGTTCACCGCGACGGAGGGCGCGGGCATCGGCGCGTTCGGTGCCTTCGGCTTCGCGTTGGCGCGCCGCGTGCTCACGCCGAAGGTGTTGTTTCAGGTCTTGGTGGACAGCGCGCGCACGACCGGCATGCTGTTCATGATCTTGGTGGGCGCACTGGTGTTCGCCAACTTCGTCAACTTCACGTCGATGCCCGGCGACCTAAAAGCCTTCGTCACGACCTACCAGATCAGCCCGATCACGGTGATGGTCGCGATCTGCGTCATCTACGTGATCCTCGGCACCGCGATGGAAGAACTGTCGATGATTCTGCTCACCGTGCCGGTGTTCTTCCCGCTCGTCGTGAGCCTGGGGTTCGACCCGGTGTGGTTCGGCATCATCATCGTCGTCGTCGTGCAGATCGGCCTCATCAGCCCGCCGGTAGGCATGAACATGTTCGTCGTCAAAAGCATGTTGAGCGGTGTCTCCACGGCCACGGTGTTTCGCGGTGTCGCGCCGTTCACCGTGGCCATCGTGCTGCTGCTGGCGATCCTCGTGGCGTTTCCGGACATCAGCCTGTATCTGCCGAGGTTAATGAAGCTGTAGGGCCGCTGTCATGACCGTTTCTTCGGCAGGCTCACGGAGCGGCGCTGGACTCTTGTGCATGCACTGCAGGGTCAGGGAGCCCTGTCGGTGCGGAAGCTGGCGCGTCGGGTGGCGCGCGACGTCCGGCGCGTTCATGATGATGTGGGCATGCTGGCCGAGTTAGGCCTTGTCGAGCGCACCGACAGTGGCGGGGTGGTGTGCCCCTTTGAACCCGTTCACATCCACGGTTCCGTCAAAGTCCGGCAGATGAGTGGTTTGGTGCCGACCTGGTTCGGGCCGAGGAGGTCGGCTGACGGCGTTTGGGAGGCGCTTGTTGGCGTGACAGAGGTTGAGGCGACGCAAAATGTCCGTGTGAGGACGCGT
>JANOLJ010000156.1:0-9872 GCA_031419715.1 Burkholderiales bacterium
GTTAGAGTCCCTCATGCCTGCACGCCCCACGAACGTCTTGAGCAATTTGATGGCGGCGGTTTGGGTGACTTGTTCCGCTTGCCACCTGCACGCGCGAGCCGAAGATGGCCCGGTGCAGCCCGCGCCGGTTCCCACGCAAGACCAGCCCGACAGCGCCAGCACACCCGACGCGCTGGTGCCCGGGGTCGACCAGATTCTGGACTCAACGCGCCGCTCGCTGCGCTTTACCGCCGAATGGCTGGCACGCGCCGTGGACGGCAGTTTCGGCGACAAGTCTTTCGACGAAGGCGGCAAGGTCACCGACGGCCGCGTCGACCTGATCCTGCACAAGCGCCAGCGCGAGGTGCGCGATCTCGATCTGCGTTTCCGCGCCAACTTTCGCTTGCCCAATCTCGAGCATCGCGTGCATGTGTTCGTCGGCAACGACGACGAGCGCGATGTCGTCACCGACAGCCCCGACGCGCTGTCACAACGGCAGCGCCTGCGCGAATCACGCCCCATTGAACGCTCGTTCTTCGCCGGCATCAAGTTGCCGGTGCTCGACGCGTTCGAGTTTCGCCTGGGCGTGCGCGGCCCGTTCAAGCCGTTCGCGCAGGCGAGTTTTGACCATGCCTGGAAGCCCACCGAGGCCGACGTGATCGAGTTCCGCGAAACCCTGTTCTGGACACTCGCCGACCACTTCGGCTCCACGACGGTCGGCTCCTACGCCCATGCTTTCTCACCCACACTCGTCGCGCGCTGGATCAATGCGGCGACGATCACGCGCGTCAGCGACAGGTTTGACTGGAACAGCATTCTGGGCGCGTACAAGGCTTTCGGCGATCAACGGATCCTGTCGGTCGAGGCGCTGGTGAGCGGGTTCCAGGGCTCGGGAGTCGATGTGTCGGAGTACGGCGCGCAGGTGCGCTGGGAGCAGCCGATCTACAAGACGTGGCTGTTTGCCGAGATCGGCCTGGGCCACTTCTGGCCGCGCACCGACGCGCTGACCGAGCGCGGCCGAGCCTGGGCGGCAGGCGCGACGCTGAAGTTGAAGTTCTGAGGCTCGCGCTCCGCGGCGGGCGGCCCGCTGACCTTGCAAGCCCGTGGCAAGGCCGCGGCAAGCCCGGCGGCCGGGCTTCGGTGAGAATGATTCGCCAGCGCGCGCGGCGACCCACCGCGCCAGTGACCGAACCCACCCTCGTCGAAAGCCTGACATGCAGCAACACCTCACGCCCAGCGCCGTCTTGCCGGTGGACCATGACAACGCCGTGCTCATCGGCCGCGTGTGGCTGCCCGCCGCGGGCGGCCCGAAACCCGTGCTCGTGCGCGGCGCGGACCTGCTTGACCTGAGCCCGATCGCGCGCACGGTGAGCCAGTTGCTCGAAGCGCAATCGCCACTCGCCGCGATTCGCGCGCAGCAGCACCAGTTGCCGCGCATCGCCGGCCTGGCGCAAGCCCTGAGCAACGCCGACCCAACGCGGCGCGACACCGCCCAGCCCTGGCTGCTCGCGCCGTGCGACCTGCAAGCCTTGAAGGCGAGCGGCGTGACGTTTGTCGAGAGCCTGCTCGAGCGCGTGATCGAAGAGCAGGCGCGCGGCGATGCAATGAGGGCCGACGCGGTGCGGCGCGCCGTGATGGACGTGATTGGCAGCGACCTCGCCGGATTGAAGCCGGGCTCACCCGCGGCAATGCGACTCAAAGACGTGCTGATCGAGAAAAAAATGTGGTCGCAGTACCTTGAAGTCGGCATCGGCCCGGACGCCGAGATTTTCACCAAGTCGCAGCCCTTGTCCGCCGTGGGTTGTGGCATGGAGGTCGGCATTCACCCGGGTTCAAACTGGAACAACCCCGAGCCCGAAATCGTTCTCGTCGGCAACAGCCGCGGCGAGGTGCTCGGCGCGAGCCTGGGCAACGACGTGAACCTGCGCGACTTCGAAGGCCGCAGCGCACTCTTGCTCGGCAAGGCGAAAGACAACAACGGCAGTTGCGCGATCGGCCCGTTCATCCGCCTGTTCGACGATACCTTCACGATGGATGACGTGCGTGGCTGCCACATCGCGCTGCGCGTCGAAGGGCTGGAGGGTTATGTGCTGAGCGGCGGCAGTTCGATGAGCAAGATCAGCCGCGACCCGCTGGAGCTGATGGCCGCGGCGATCGGCCCGACGCACCGCTACCCGGACGGCCTGATGCTGTTCCTGGGCACGATGTTCGCGCCCACCGACGACCGGGGCACGCCCGGCCAGGGCTTCACGCATGCGCTGGGCGACATCGTCAGCGTCGCGACGCCCAGGCTCGGTGCCTTGGTGAACCGCGTCAACCATGCGGATAAGACGGAGCCGTGGAGCTTCGGTATCGGGGCGATGATCGAGTATCTGCGTCGCTGAAGCCAACACTCAGTTGCTCAGCCCCACATACTCGCGCTACTCGAAGATCGGCGGCCCCGGTATCTAGCGGCGACAATGAGGAAAACTTGAAGACGCCCAAAAAAGCATGACGATCAGTTTCAAGGTCGACTACTTGACCTGCTCGCGACGACATATCAAGGATGCCCACATCCTGCAACATGCGGGGCGCCGGGCCAACGCTGGTCAGCTGTTCGGATTCAGCGTCGAATGTGGGTTGAAGGCGCTGCTTGTCATTGGTGGCGCTCAGGTGGACACCGATGGCAACATCACACAGCGGACCGGGTTTCGCAAGCACTTGCCAGACTTGGGCCAGCATGTGACAGGAATGATGACACTGCCGGACGGCCGCTCCGCGAGCCTCTTGCAGAGCCGACTCCCACACTTGAATCAGATGAATGATTGGCATATCGACCACCGCTACTGGCGGACTTCCGAGCTACCTCTATCCTCTGTGAGCCATTGGGATATGGCCGCTCTTGAAATGAACGACCTTCTGGATGACGTGGTCAGTCTGGGGCTATTGTGATTCATACGATTCGCTTCAATGATGCACTGCGGCTGGCTGCTGAGGGAGCCCGCGACCCGGCGCTCCCTGCACAGTGGCCCGTTCGGATCGTGCGCGACATTTTCGGACGCCTGCGGTTTGCCGTCGACGCCTACCGCCCCAGCCTCGTTACTGGAGCAATGAATGAGGACCGCGATGCTGTGCCCCCAGACCAGATTTATCCGGCTGACGCACACCGACGACTGGTAGCAGCCACGGCCCGTCTCGGTAGGTATGCCACGGCGCCAGACGCGCTGTTTCGAGACGACTTCGCCAACCCCGATTCACTCTTCAAAAGTGCCGATTGGCATGAACTGGTGTTACCGGAGTTCGCCGACGCAGACGGTGTTATGCACGCCGAACTTGCGTTCAACTTGCTTGACCGGCAGATCGTCGGCCAAGACTGGCTGCACACGCATGCCCGCCAACGCGCGGAGGGCGATCCACCGCGGGTCGTCTTTTACGGTCTCAAGGGGGGCGTTGGCCGAACCACAGCATTGGCAATGATCGCGTACAACCTGGCCCGCGAAGGAAGGCGCGTGCTTCTACTTGATTTCGATCTGGAGTCGCCCGGCCTGTCCGCGCTATTGATCCCGGCCGACCGCGTTGCCGGATATGGCTTGGTGGATTGGTTCATTGAAGACGCGATCTACCACGACGATACCGTGCTGAACGACCTTGTTTCAGACAGCCCCCTGGCGGAAAACACAGGCGGCCGCATTCGCGTGGCGTCGGCAATTGGGCAGGGAGAAACCGCCTATCTTGCAAAGCTCGCTCGCGTGTATTCCGATGTCCCGACGCGCAACGGTCCGGAGCGCTTCGCGCAGCGCATGGGCCGGCTGGTAAAGACTCTGGAGGAGCGGGAAAAACCGGACATCGTGCTAATCGACAGTCGTGCCGGTCTTCATGATTTGGCGGCTATTTCCATCGCAACACTGGCTGACCTGGCGCTGCTCTTCGCAACCGACAGCGAGCAGACATGGAGCGGCTATCGGCAGCTGTTCACCCACTGGCAGCAGCGTCCTGCCGTGCTACGTGGCGTACGTGAACGCCTTTGGTTGGTACGCGCGATGTTCCCGGAGACAGACCGAAAGGAGCGCTTCGACAGGTTTTTGGAGCATGCCTACGACCTGTTCAGCGAGCAGCTTTACGACGCCATAGATCCATCCGAAACGGAGTCCGGCGATACCTTTTCGTTCGACATGGACAGCGAGTCGGCACCCCACTTCCCGCTGATTGTCAATTTCAGTGCTCGCTTCATGGAATTCGACCCACTGCTGCCTGAATCACACGGAGGTGTTGGTGAAGGCGAGATCGATCTGGCGTTTGGCGCCTTCACACGACGTGTCAAATCGCTCCTCTTCGGGGAATGAATTGAAGCTGACTCCCAAAGATATCAGGGCCCTCCGACGCGCCATTGCCGAAGGATTGCCGACGATCGACCAGGCGGGATCCGTCAGCCAACAGGCTCCCGCATTGACCTATATGCCCCCAAGCCACGCCAAGGCACTAGATCCCGACAGCTGCTTGGTGGAGGGAATACGCGGAGCTGGAAAGAGTTTCTGGTGGGCCGCGCTTTCCTCTGGTGAGCACCGCAGGTTCGTGCAGCAAGCCTTCCCGGATGCGCATTTATCGGCTGGCGCGGTAATCACGCAGGGCTTCGGCGACGCGACTGGCTCCTTGGATGCACCGAGCAAGGACGTACTGGCCAGCTTAACCAAGGCGCACGGCAACCCTCGCGCAATCTGGCGAGCTGTGGTGGCGCACCAGCTAGGTTTCCAGTCACCCTTTCCGCAGAAAGTCGATGCCGGTCAGCCTATCTGGGCGGCGCGCACTGCCTGGGTGCTGCAGAACCCAGAACAGTTCGACGTGATGCTGCTGGCTGCGGACGCATCGTTGCAGCGGAAGGGGCAAATGTCGGTAGTGTTGTTCGACGCCCTTGACCGCTTGGCTGAAAGTTGGAAGGAGATTCGGCCACTTGCACGCGGGCTGCTACAGGTGGCGCAGGACATGCGCGCAACCCGTTGCATCCGATTGAAGTTGTTCGTGCGTCCTGACATGCTGGAGGACCGTGAAATCATCGGCTTCCCTGATGCCTCAAAGCTGTTGGCTAGACGAGCCAACCTGAATTGGCGCAAAGTCGATTTGTACGCCTTGTTTTTCCAATGCGTTGGCAACGCCAGCGGCGGCGGGCCTACGCTTCGAAAGCTGACCAGCGAGACACTGCGTATCGAGTGGAAGAAGGCAGGTTCGTCGTGGCTCATTCCGAAAGACCTTTGCGGTGACGAGGATCTCCAGGAACGCTTGTTCGAGAGCTTGGCGGGCAAGGCGATGTCAGCATCTTCTACGGGCCTGAAACGAGGCAAGCCGTACAAATGGGTCGCCAATCACTTGCAGGATGGACGCGACCAGGTCAGTCCCCGCAGCTTCTGCGAAGCACTGAGAAAGGCCGCGGAGATGAGCATCAGCGATTTCGACGGCCACGATCTACCACTGCACTTCAAATCCATCCAGGCCGGGGTGCAGAAGGCTTCCAGTGTGCGCGTCGATGAATTGGTGCAAGAAGACTACCCCTGGGTCTCCCAGGTGATGGATCCATTGCGCGGTGAACTGACCGTGCCTTGCGAAGCGAAAGACATTCACACTATCTGGAAACGCAACAAGGTTCTCGACACTCTGAATACCTCGGTGAGTGACTCCCGAGTCAAGCTGCCACCGCAACACTTGGTCGATGGTTTCGACGGTGTCCTTCGGGACCTGTTGGAACTCGGTTTGATTCAGCGTTTGACGGACGGGCGCGTGCAGATGCCTGACGTGTACCGAATCGCATTCGGCCTGGGGCGTCGTGGTGGGGTGAAGCCGCTGAAATGAGCCATTGAGCCAACCCACGTTGCGAATCGCACTCGCTCAGGCTTGGCGACTTCAACCACACTGCCCCACATAGCCGCACGCCGTACAAAAATCGCACCCATCGCGGTGGATCAGCGTCGGGTTGCCGCACTCCGGGCAGGGCTTGCCGGCGAGCAAGCGCGATGCGCCTGCGGCCTGGCCCGCCGCCTGCCCGGCCACCTGCCCCTGCGGCAACTCAAGCACGCCCATTTCGCGCAGCGGAAACCCCTCTTCGTTGAGCACGCCGAGCATCGCGTAGCGGTGAATGATGAGGCGCGCCACATACGCCACCGTCGACGGCCAGACCTGCTGGCGGCGTTGCCCGTGCGGCAGGCCCGGGACGAAGGCCATGAAGTGGCCGAGCGGCTCGGCATAGTTCAGAAGCTTGCGCAGTTTCATGCCGATCCACGCCGGGTCGATGACGCGCATGTCGAGCGAGAGAAGCCGCGCCAGGCCGTCGAGCGCGCCGGGATAATTGCCGGAGAAGGCAAGCGCACAGGGCCGCGTCACGACGCTGCCGTCTGCCCCAGCGAGACTCACCTCCTTGAGCGTGAGCGTGAGCGCTTCGCCACTCGCGGGGTTGTGAATGTCCACCGCCCAGGCGAGCGTCCCCGACGTGCCGGTGCGCGGCTCGCTGACGCTGAACATCGAATCGAGCACGGGCGTGGCCGCGCCTTTGCGCGCCGGCAGCGTGCCGAGCTGTTCGCAGCGCCAGCGCACCAGCGCCGCGGTGGCGGCCACGACACCGGGGAACAGGCGCCGCTCGCCGCTCGGCGGGAACGGCATTTCGAACGAGCGCTCGTCGGCCACCGTGGCGAGCGCGTCGATCTTGAGCTGCAGCCAGGCTGCATCATTCGCGCGCAAGTCCATCGACAGCGTCTTCGCCAGCGCGCCCAGGCCGCGCGGTTGTTCGGCGCCGTTCACCCAGACTTCGAAGGCTTGCGCTGCCGCGCCCTCTTCGCGCGCGACCTCGCCGACAAACAGCGCGAAGTCGCCGAACGGATAGTTGACCATGTAGGTCCACGCCGCATTGCCCGCCGGCAACTCGGGGCGCCCCGGCCAGCGCAGCGACGCGAGCACGGGCGCGCTGGGGCGGTCCAGCCGCAGGCGGATGTTCGCACCGTGTTCATGCTCATGCACGCTCGGCGCGTCGGCGAGTTGCAGCGTTGCCGCGGCCTCCACGCTTAGCGGGTTGGGCGTCAGCACCGCACCCATCATGGCGTTGGGCCGGTAGGTCGCCAGGCCCTTCAAGCCCGACTGCCACGCCTGCATGTAGAGATTCTGAAAATCCGCGTAAGGGTAGTCGGCCGGCACATTCACCGTCTTGGAAATCGCCGTGTCGATGAACGGCGCCACCGCGGCCACCATCTCGGCGTGCGCCGCCGCACTCAGCTCGAGCGCGCTGACGAAAGCCGGCGTGAGCGGCGCGTCCTTGCCGCGCAGGTGGCGATACAGCCGCCAGGCGTGGTCTTCGACGGCGAACTCCTCGAAGTCGCCGTCGGCGGTTCTTTTCTTGCGCTTGTAGCTCCAACTGAACGCCGGCTCGATGCCGTTGCTCGCGTTATCGGCAAACGCCAGGCTGATCGTGCCGGTGGGTGCGATCGACAGCAGGTGCGAATTGCGCAAGCCGTGCGCACGGATGCGCTCGCGCAAGGGCTGCGGCAGGCGTGACGCAAAGGTGCTGCCGCTCAGGTACAGGTCGGCGTTGAACAGCGGGAAGGCGCCGCGCTCGCGCGCGAGGTCGATCGACGCGTCATACGCGGCGTCGCGCAGCAGCTCGGAAATGCGCGCGGCGCAGCTTCGAGCCTCGGGTGTGTCGTAGCGCAGGCCCAGCATCACGAGCGCGTCGCCCAGGCCGGTGAAGCCCAGGCCGATGCGGCGCTTGTTGCGCGCCTCTTCCATTTGTTGCGGCAGCGGCCAGACGGTTTCGTCGAGCACGTTGTCGAGCATGCGCGTGGCGACCTTTGCCAGTGCCGTGAATGCGGCTTCGTCGAAGCGCGCGTTCGCCTCGAACGGGTCGCGCACGAAGCGCGTGAGGTCGATCGAGCCGAGGCAGCAGCAGCCGTAGGAGGGCAGCGGCTGCTCGCCGCAGTTGTGAACGAATAGACCGTTGGCGTCGAAGGCATGCACCTCGGCCACCGTTGCGTCGAACACCGCCTCCCGACCGTCAGCCACGAGCGACTCGATCGTGGCCACGAATCGCTCTCGATTCAACTGGCGCCGGTACGATGCCAACAAGTCATTCAAGCGCTGCGCCTTGGCCGTGTCATTGAATCCCACCCGGTCGGCGAACAGCGAGAGGTTGTCCCCGCTGACAACCAGTTCGTGCACGGCCCGGGTTGCATACTCGGAAGCGCCGCCCTTGCCGTTGGGCATGGCCTTCAGGCCCGCGGGTTTGCGGTCGCGGTAGATCGTGGCCACGATGCCCAGGCGCAACAACAAGCGCTGCACTGCCTGCAACAGTGCGATATCCCCCTGCGTCAAGCGGACGCTGACTCCCTTGTCTTGCGCATTGTCTTGCGCATTGTCTTGCGCGCCCTGCACCGAACCGTCGGCATCGAAAAGCCCGCGCAACAGACCTGTGCAAAATTCCGACGACGCGCTTTCCATCGTCGGCGTGATGCGTTTGCTTGCCCGCGCCATGCCCAGTTCCAGGGCGAGATCGCGCAAGGGAGCACTGGCAAGTCGAGCCTCGCCGCGCGCGGCGATCGGGCGCTGCCAGCCGCGAAAGTCGGCGCGGTGCGGCAATGTAGTCGCCGCTGCTTGCGCCGTCTGCATGATTCCTTGCGCACCAAGACTCCCGAGTGGCAACGCTGGCGCGCCCCCATTGCCGACGAGCTTCAGCTCCGGGGCCCACACCGACAGGACCGCTTTATCGGCCTGGAGTGTGCCGTCACCGATCAGCAAGCCGATCAGGTATCCCTGCTCCAGCGTGTATGGCCCTTCCCAGCCCAGCAGGGCGCGGTGGTTGTGCAGCAGGATTTCGTCGCCGGGGTGAAGGTCGGCCGCGCGCACCCAGGCTTGCTCGCTGACAAAGCGCGTCTTTCGGCACACCCGGCGCACGAGGTGATCCGCGGTGAGGCGCAGCACATGCCCTTCGCGTGTGGTCAGACGCAGCACCGGCTTTTCACCGGTGGCGAAAAATCCTTCGGACTCGCACGCATAGGCGCGGCCATCGACGATCGCGGAAAAGCGCCTGCCGATCAGCTGATGAACTTGGCGTGACCCGTCGCTCGTCAGTACCCACGTGTCCGCCGTCACACACGGATTGCTCGCCGCGATGCTCTCGCAATACGCCAGGTTGTTATCGCGGTTGATCGAGTCGAGGAACAGCACGCCCGGTTCGGCGTGGTCGTAGGTGCTGCGCATCACCTGTTCCCACAAGTCGCGCGCGCGCACCTTGCGGTAGACCCACAAGCCCTGACCACTGCTCGGGCCGCTCGTTCGGCAATAGGCTCCTGCCGCCTTCTGCGCCACGCCGGGCTCGGCGCGGTGCACGAGTTCAAACTCGGCATCGGCACGCAGCGCCTGCATGAAGGCGTCGGTCACGCCCACTGAGATGTTGAAGTTCTTCAAGCCACCGCGGTCCTTGGCGTGGATGAACTCTTCAATGTCGGGGTGGTCGCAGCGCAGCACACCCATCTGCGCGCCGCGCCGCGCGCCTGCGGACTCCACCGTCTCGCACGACTGGTCGAACACTTTCATGTAGCTCACCGGGCCGGACGCATGGCTGCGCGTGCTGCCCACCCACGCGCCGCGCGGGCGGATGCGCGAGAAGTCGTAGCCGACGCCGCCGCCGCGGCGCATCGTCTCCGCCGCTTCGGTGAGCGCGGTGTAGATGCCGGGGTGCCCGTCTTCGATGTGCGAGATCGAGTCGCCCACCGGCTGCACGAAGCAGTTGATGAGGGTCGCCGCGAGGTCCGTGCCGGCCGCCGACTGGATGCGCCCGGCGGGGATGAAACCGCCCGCCAGCGCCTGCGCGTAGCGCTCTTCCCAGGCGCCGCGTTGCTCCGGTGCTTCGGCTTGCGCGAGCGCGTGGGCGACGCGCCGGTTCA
>JANOLJ010000157.1:0-25173 GCA_031419715.1 Burkholderiales bacterium
ACCGCCTTGACCGGCGCCAATTTGTGCTCACCCATCGGGTGCCTCCTCGTGTCGAGATCAAACCCGCGCCAAGTCTACGTTTGCGCCAAGTCGCAGCCGGTCAACTGAGGAAAATAGGTTCATTGGTAGGGCGCCTTGACGGTCCGCTCAGGGTCGATCTGAACCATCGCGCGTGGCGACTTGAACGATCGCGATGCGAGTGGAATGAACCGTCACGTGGGCCCGCCCTCACGAACTCAAGTCGAACACCGCCCCAACTGCAACGCGCCCGTTGATACGCAGCTCGATCACGTGCCGGCCTGCGTGGTAGGTGCACGTCGTCACCGGCCGCAGCGAGTGCGTCTTGCGCAGTTCGCGCTGTTCGTGGGCGCCCAGTTCCAGCGTCCAGCCCTTGAACACTTTCGGCGAGGTTTCGCCGTTCGCCTTGACGTGGTGCACTGCGTAGTCGATGGCGAGCTTCTGCGGGCGCGGCGAGCTCGACTCCAGCGTGACCGCAAGTTCCAGCGAATCGCCCAGCGCAACGCGCTGTTTCGACAGCTTCAGGCGCGCCGTGCCGCGCAATCCCTGCGCCAGGCCCCAGGCTTTCAGCGTGCGCGGCTCGCCGCGCTTGATGAGGCTGCGGCTGGCGTGTCGGAGCAGCGCCTGGCGCTGCGCTGAAGCGCCAGGCAAGTACTGTTCGAGCCACTGCGCCACCAGGGCCGGGTGGTCTTTCGCGATGTCGTTCAGGTGATTCGCGACGCTGCGCCGCACGTAATCGCTGGGGTCGTCCTGCAGCGCCCGCAACAGGGGCAGCGTGGGCGTGGGGTCGGCGATCAGGCCCTTGAGCTGCATGCCCCAGGGCAGGCGCGGCCGGCTGCCCTCGCTCACGAGGCGGCGCACATGGGCGCTGCGGTCGTGCGTCCAGGTTTGCAGCGTCGCGAATGTCAGAGCGGGGTGTTTCTCGATGAACGGGCGAATCGCGAATTCCGCGGTGGAACGCTGGGTCAACGCGTGCAACACGCGCAAGGCGCGTTCGGGCAGCGGCAGGCCGCGGCGCGCCACGAACTCGCCCATTGGCCAGATCGCCCAGCCGGCCAGGCCAGCCCCGGGCGTGTTCAGCTCAGCCGGCGCGTCCGGCTCGCGGGTGGGCGCGAGACTGGCCTCGATGACGTCGGCCGCATGCAGGAAGTCGTTTGGCAGGCAGGCTTCCAGCGCGGCGCACAGGTGTCCCACACGAGCCTTCAACTCCAGGTGTTCCAGCCCGGCCAGTGCGAGCGATTCGAAGCGTTCGCGCGGAAACGCCGACCACGCGCGATGCAAATGGTGCGCCATGTCGCGCACCACCTGGGCGTTGATGAAGTTCTTGAACGGCTCCAAGGCGAACCTGGGCGGTCAGCCGAAGGTGGATCCCGGCGTGCGCCGGGATGACGTCATCGAGAGCTGCAGGGACTTACGCCGCGAGCAACTGGCGCAATACGTACGGCAGGATGCCGCCGTGGGCGTAGTAGTCGACTTCGATCGCGGTGTCGATGCGCAGCACGACCGGCACTTCGCGGCGTGCGCCGTAAGCCGACGTGACGATCAGCATCGCGTCGCTTTGCGGCTTGATCTCGGCGTCGAGCTTCACGTCGATTGTCTCGTCGCCCTTCAGGCCCAGGCTTTCCCAACTCGTGCCGCCCTTGAACTGCAAGGGCAGCACGCCCATGCCGATCAGGTTGCTGCGGTGGATGCGCTCGAAACTCTTCGCGATGACCGCCTTGATACCCAGCAACTGCGTGCCCTTGGCGGCCCAGTCGCGCGACGAGCCGGTGCCGTATTCCTCACCCGCGAAGACGACGGTGGGCACGCCGGCCTGCACGTACTTCATCGCCGCGTCATAGATTGGCAGTTTCGAGTTCTGGTCGGGGCCGGGCAATTGGAACAGCGTGTAGCCGCCCTCTTCGCGCGAGCCGTCGGGCAGCGCGGGCAGCATCAGGTTCTTGATGCGCACGTTGGCGAAGGTGCCGCGCATCATCACGTCATGGTTGCCGCGGCGTGCGCCGTAGGAGTTGAAGTCGGCCTTGAGCACGCCGTTGGCCAGCAGGTACTTGCCGGCGGGAGTCGTGTCCTTGAATGAACCCGCGGGCGAGATGTGGTCGGTGGTGATCGAGTCGCCGAACAGGCCCATGATTCGCGCCCCGCGCACGCCGGGGTCCACGGCGGGCGGCGCCATTGTGAAGCCCTTGAAGAACGGTGGCTCGGCGATGTAGGTGCTCTTCGGCCAGGTGTACACGTGGCCCTTTTCGCCGGCAATGCGCTCCCACAGTTCACCGGGTTCGCTTTTCACCTTGTCGTAATTCGCCTTGAATGCCTTGCCGTCCATCGCGAACTTCATCAGCTTGTGGATCTCGTCGCTGCTCGGCCAGATGTCGCCGAGGAACACGTCGCGCCCGCCCGTGCCCTTGCCCACCGGCTCCGTCATCAAGTCGCGGCTCACCGTGCCGGCGATCGCGTAGGCGACGACGAGCGGCGGCGAAGCGAGGAAGTTCGCCTTCAGGTTCGGGTGGATGCGCGCTTCGAAATTGCGGTTTCCCGACAGCACGGCGGCGCAGACCAGATCGTTCTTCGTGATCGCCTCGTTGATCGGCCCGGTCAGGTCACCTGCATTGCCGATGCAGGTGGTGCAGCCGTAGGCCGCGACGCTGAAGCCGAGCTTTTCCAGGTAGGGCAAGAGGCCCGCCTTGGTGAGGTATTCGGTGACGATGCGCGAGCCCGGGGCGAGCGAGGTCTTGATGTGATTCTTCACCGTCAAGCCCGCTTCGACCGCCTTCTTCGCGACCAGCCCGGCGGCGAGCAGCACGCCGGGATTGGACGTGTTCGTACATGACGTGATCGCGGCGATCAGCACGTCGCCGTTGCGGATGTCCAGGCCATCGCTCGTCGTGAACGCCTGGTTCAACTTCTCGGCGGGCTGGTTGAAGCCGTTGTCCGCGGCGCCCTTGCTGTACAGCGAAGCGAATTGCTTCTTCACCTTGCCCAGCTCAATTCGGTCTTGCGGCCGCTTCGGGCCCGACAGGCTGGGTGTCACCGTGCTCAGATCGAGCGTCACGACCTGGCTGTAGTTGATTTCGCCGGGCATCGGCACACCGAACATGTTCTGCGCCTTGAAATAGGCTTCGAAGGCTTCGATTTCCTCCTGCGTGCGCCCGGTCCCCTGAAAGTATTCGATCGTCTTTTCGTCCACCGGAAAGAAGCCCATCGTCGCGCCATACTCGGGCGCCATATTGCCGATCGTCGCGCGATCCGGCAGCGCCAGCGTGCGCGTGCCTTCGCCGAAGAACTCGACGAACTTGCCGACGACTTTTTGCTTGCGCAATATCTCCGTGACGGTGAGCACCAGGTCGGTCGCCGTCACGCCTTCGCGCAGCTTGCCTGTGAGTTCCATTCCCACCACGTCGGGCGTGAGGAAGTAGACCGGCTGCCCCAGCATGCCGGCCTCGGCCTCGATGCCACCGACACCCCATGCAACGACGCCGATGCCGTTGATCATCGTCGTGTGGCTGTCGGTGCCGACCAGCGAATCGGGGTAGTAGATGCGCTCGGCGGTCTTGTGCACGCCGCGCGCCAGGTACTCCAGGTTCACCTGGTGCACGATGCCGAAGCCCGGCGGCACGACGCCGAAGGTGTCGAACGCGCCCATGCCCCACTTCATGAATTGGTAGCGCTCCTGGTTGCGCGAGAACTCAAGCTTCATGTTCAGGTCGAGCGCACCGGGCGTGCCGAAGTGGTCGATCATCACGGAGTGGTCCACGACCAGGTCCACCGGCACCATCGGCTCGATCGCCTTCGGGTCCTTGCCCATGCTGGCCGCCACATTGCGCATCGCGGCGAGGTCCGCCAGCAGCGGCACGCCAGTGAAGTCTTGCAACACGACGCGCGCGACGACGAACGGAATTTCGTCGCTGCGTTCAGCCCGGGCCTGCCAATTCGCGAGCTGTGCCACATGGCCGGGGGTGACGCGTTTGCCGTCGCAATTGCGCAAGACGGACTCCAATACGATGCGGATTGAAATCGGCAGCTTGGAAACGTTCGGGTAGGTGCGCGCCAGCTCAGGCAACGAGAAGAACTTGCCTTCTTCGCCGGACACCGTGGTGAACGACTTGATGGTCTTGGCGAACGCGTGGGTGGCGCTGTTGATCTTGGTCGACGTGGACATCGTTGGTTCTCCGGCAATCAGGACGCAGCTATTGTGCACGGCGCTTGCAGCAGATTCACTGCATCGGGTGGATTACTCCCTGTATGGCAAATAGCGAACCGAGAGCACGCCGTGGATGGCGCGCAGGTCGGCGAGCACCGCGTCCGCCACGGGGCTGTCCACGTCGACCAGCGTGTAGGCCATTTCGCCGCGTGACTTGTTCACCATGTTGTGGATGTTCAGCCCGGCGCGCGCCATCGCCGTGGAAATCTGACCCAGCATGTTGGGCACGTTGGCGTTGGCAATCGCGACGCGATACGCCGATTCGCGCGCCATCGTCACCGCCGGAAAGTTCACCGCGTTCGCGATTTCTCCATGCTCCAGGAAGGCGCGCAGTTGCGCCACCGCCATCAGCGCGCAGTTTTCTTCCGCTTCCGCCGTCGATGCGCCCAGGTGGGGCAGTGCGATGACGCGATCATGGCCGTTGATCGCGGCGCTCGGGAAGTCGCACACATAAGCCGCAAGGCGTTTCTCGTTCAGCGCGGTCAGCACGGCTGGCTCGTTTACGATGCCGTCGCGCGCGAAATTCAGCAACACCGTCGAGGCGCGCATCTGGCCGATGTTCGAGGTGCCGACCAGGTCGCGCGTGGCCTCCAGCAGCGGCACATGCAGCGTCACGAAATCGGCGCTGCGCAGCACTTCGGCGACGCTGGTGGCGCGCTTTACTTGCGCCGGCAGGCTCCACGCCGCGTCCACCGTGATGTCGGGGTCGTAGCCCAGCACTTCCATGCCGAGCTTGATGGCGGCATCGGCGACGAGGCAGCCGATCTTGCCCAGGCCGATGATGCCCAGCGAGTGGCCGGCGAGCTCGAACCCGGCGAAGGCTTTTTTGCCGGCTTCGACGCTGCGGTCCATGTCCGGCGCTGCCGCGTCCAGGCTCGCGGTGAAGCGCAGCGCCGCGGGCAACCTGCGCGCGGCCATCAGCATGCCCGCCAGCACCAGCTCCTTCACCGCATTCGCGTTCGCGCCGGGCGTGTTGAACACCGCCACGCCACGCTGGCTCAGCGCCGGAATCGGAATGTTGTTCGTGCCGGCACCGGCGCGGGCGACCGCCACCACGCTGGTGGGAATTGCCAACGTATGCAAATCCGCGGAGCGCAGCAATATCGCGTCGGGCTGCGCCGAGTCCTGGGCAACGGCGTAGCGCTCGGCGGGCAGCTTCTTCAAGCCATTCTGCGAAATCTGGTTCAACACCAGAATGCTGAAGCGGCGCGAGCCCGCGCTGGCCTGGCTCGGCGCGGGCTCAGCCATTTGCTGCCTCGAAGTCCTTCATGTAGGTGACGAGCGCCTGCACGCCCTCAATCGGCATTGCGTTGTAGATCGACGCGCGCATTCCGCCCACCGAGCGGTGCCCCTTCAACTGCACCATGCCGCGCGCTTGTGCGCCTTTGAGGAAGGCATCATCCAGCGCGGCGTCGCGCAGCTTGAACGGCACGTTCATCAGCGAGCGGCAGTCCTTCGCGACTGGGCTCGAATAGAACTTCGTCTGGTCCAGATAGTCGTACAACAGCGCCGCCTTCGCGCGGTTGTGTATCTCCATCGCCACCAGGCCGCCGCGCGCTTCGAGCCATTTGAAGACCAGCCCGGCGATGTAGATGCCGTAGGTGGGCGGCGTGTTCAGCATCGAGTCGTTCTCGGCCTGCTCTTTGTAATTGAACGCCGAGGGCGTGAAGCTCGCCGCGCCGCCCAGCAGATCGTCGCGCACGATGACGATCGTCAAGCCCGCCGGGCCGATGTTCTTATGCGCGCCGCCGTAGATCAGGCCGTACTTCGACACGTCGATCGGTTGCGACAGCAGGTTCGACGACATGTCGGCGACCAACGGCACACTTCCCACATCGGGCGTGAAACCATACTCGACGCCACCTATCGTTTCATTCGAGCAGATATGCACATAGGCGGCGTCTGCGTCGAGCTTCCAGGTCTTTCGATCCGGGATGTGGGTGTAGCCCGCTTCTTTCGAACTCGCGGCGACATTGACTTTGCAGTAGCGCGCCGCCTCCTGGATCGACTTCTTCGACCACTCGCCCGTGTCGATGTAGTCGGCGACCGGCTTGCCGCGCAGCAGGTTCATCGGCACGATGGCGTTCTCCGCGATCGCGCCGCCCTGCATGAAGAGAATCTTGTAGTTCGCCGGCGCCGCAAGCAGTTTGCGCAACAAGGCTTGGGCTTCGGCGTGAATGCCCATGAATTCCTTGCCGCGGTGGCTCATCTCCATCACCGACATGCCCGAGCCCTGCCAGTCGAGCATCTCGTCGGCGGCCTGGCGCAGCACCGGCTCGGGCAGCGCGGCGGGGCCGGCGCTGAAGTTGAATACGCGGGGCATTTGTTTCGTCTCCGGGGAGTGGGCTTTTCGAAGGGGAGGGAAGCATAACCACAATTCCCCCGGCGGATTCAGCATCGAAGAGCTGCGTGAATTCGCCCGCCCCTGCCGCAGCCTCACTCAATGAGGTCATCAGCCTGCAAGCACAGCATGGGTGGAATTGTCAGCCCAGCAGTTTCGGCCGCCTTGAGCTTAGGAGCTGCCTCGCGAGCGGCGCACGTAGAATCCAAGGCGAGGCAAGACCGAGGGCGCGCGGATGAGCGAGATCATTTTTGTCGTCGAACAAGCGCCCGAAGGCGGGTTCACGGCGCGCGCACTGGGTGAAGCTATCCATACCCAGGCTGACGATGTGGCGCAATTGCACGCACGGGTGCGGGACGCCGTGCAGTGCCATTTCGACGAGGGCGCAGCGCCGAAGATGATTCGCCTTCACTTCGTTCGGGACGAAGTCATTGCCGCGCAAGCTGCCGCGTGATCTGGCCGGCCCCGAGCTCGCCAAAGCGCTGGGCCGAGTCGGATATCGCGTCACGCGGCAGAGCGGCAGCCACATTCGACTGACCGCCGACCAGCCCTCACAGCATCACATCACGATTCCGGCTCACGACCCGCTGAAGCTCGGCACGCTTGCAGCGGTTCTCAGCGACGTCGCGCAAAATTTGCAACTCGAACGCGACGAACTGCTGGAGCGGCTTTTCGGATAGCTACTTGCGCCCTATCGCCGCATGCAACTCGCTCAGCGGCACGATCCTCCCGTGCAGCGGCAAGATGCGATCCACCGGCAAATTGAGCCGCTCGATGTTCTGCACCAGATTGACGTTGTTCGCGTTCGGCACCGCGGGCGGCGGCATGCCGGTGGCCAGGGGGGTGTAAGCGTCGGCTTGAACGAGCAGGCGTTCCTTGGGCAGATGCACCATCAGGAAGCCTTGGGCGTGGATGCTGGCGTCGATCTCATGCACTTCCACGCGCCGCGTGCTGTCGCTCAAGTCGTGCTTGCCGCGCACGCCGATGATGTTGACGTTGCGGCCCGAGCGCGCCAGCAGATCGGGGCTGATGCGGTTCGGGTTCGCCAGCGCGCGCTCGAACGGTGCCTTGGCTGCGGCGCTGGTGACGAGCGTTGCACCCTCCGCGGCGGCGGCGCGCAGCCCGCCCGCGTGGTCGAAGTGATGGTGCGAGTTGATGACGTAGCGGATCGGCTTGCCCGGCGCGAGCTTGCGCGCTTCGGCAAAAACCGCGGCGGCGCGGCCGTCGTAGAGCGGGCTTTCGACGATCACCAGGTGGTCGCTCATTTCGATCAGCACGCTGTGGTGCGTGCCGCCCGCGAGATACCACACGCCGTCGGCGGCCTTTTCGGCGACGACGCGTTCGCTGAAAGTTCGCACTGCATCGGGGAGGGCGATGTCGGTCGCCACATTGCTCTGTACTTCCCGCACCGCAACGTCGAGCACTTCAAAGCCACCTTGGGTCTGGCGGATGCGCGTGGGGAACATCACGCCGTTGAAGTCTTTGTAGTCCAGGAAGGTCGTGACCACGTCGGTGTCGCCAGCCACCGGGTGCGGCCGACGCGACTCGATGCGTTCCACCAAGTGGTTCGCTCCGATCAGCGCGGTGGCCGTGAAGCGCCCCGGCTCGGTGAACGACACCGCCTGCGTCGCCTTGCCGTCGACAGTGCGCGGGCTCACGGTGGCGCCGTTGCGCAGCGCGGCCTTCAACACGCCGTGCGGCGTGGTCCACAGATCGTGGATGCGCTCGTCCGCCGCGACCGGTGCGGGGGTCGATGTCGGCCCGGCCTGGTTCCACGCGAGATTGGAGTGCATCAAGAAGACGGCACGTTGTTCGCCCTGGCCCATCAGCGGCACGCCGCCGCCGCCGTTGGGTTCGGCGCGGGCGCGACCGAATTCTTCGCGGTAGGCGCCGTTTTGATAGTCGGCCGTGCGCGTCAGCGCCGTGTAGTTCATGCGCGGCCAGGCCATGCCGGGGATGAAGGCCTGGCCGAACAGCGCGCCACCGCCCTGCGCGGTGTAGCGGATCGAGTTCAACGCGGCGCCACCCATGGCTTGTTCAGACTGGCGCAGCACGGCGGAGGCATCCGTCTTTTGCAGGCTGCCGCAGGCCGACAAGCCGAGCAGCGCGGCGGTGAGGCCAGCCAAAACGATACGTCGCGTCATGATCATTCTCCGGTTGGGGTGGAACAAAACCCGTGCGCGCGCGGTTAAGCTGGCGCGTCGGGAACAGCCCGACTGTCGGCCGTCGCCGGCCCGGGGCCAATTCGGGAAAGCGACAAGGAACCCAGTGGAATAAATCGTAGCCTGCCCGGGCGCACCCCGAGATGACTCCCCCTACTTTCTTCTGGCACGACTACGAGACCTTCGGCGTGAACCCGCGCCGCGATAGGCCGGCCCAGTTCGCGGGTGTGCGCACCGACTTCGATTTGAATGAACTCGCCGCACCGGTGATGCACTATTGCAAGCCGGCGCCTGACTACCTGCCCGAGCCCGAGGCCTGTTTGCTCACAGGCATCCTGCCGCAGACCTGCCTGGAAAAAGGTTCGAGCGAAGCGGAATTCGCTGACGCGGTGCAGGCGCAACTCGCCCAGCCGGGCACGGTGGGCGTGGGCTACAACTCGATCCGCTTCGACGACGAAGTGACGCGCTTCCTGTTCTGGCGCAACCTGCTCGAACCCTATGCGCGCGAGTGGCAGAACGACTGCGGCCGCTGGGACTTGCTCGACGTGATGCGCTGCGCTTATGCGCTGCGCCCGCAGGGCATCGAGTGGCCACGCAACGCCCAGGATCAGGCGTCGTTTCGTCTGGGCGACCTGGCCAGCGCCAATGGCCTGGCGCATGAGGCCGCGCACGACGCGCTGTCTGACGTGCGCGCCACGATCGCGCTGGCGCGGCGCCTCAAGACTTGCCAGCCCAAGCTGTGGGACTTTTGCCTGAAGCTGCGCAAGAAGAATGAAGTGCTGAACGAGATGGCGCTGGCGCAGAACCAGGGCTTGGCGTTCCTGCATGTGTCGGGCCGGTATGGGGCCGATCGCGGCTGCATCGCTTTGGTGTGGCCGCTCGCGCCGCACCCGACGAACAAGAACGAGGTCATCGTCTGGGATCTGGCCACCGACCCGAGCGAGTTGTTCACGCTGTCAGCGGCGGCGATCCGCGAGCGCCTGTTCAGCAAGGCCGATGCGCTGCCGCAGGGCATGCAGCGCCTGCCCGTCAAGACGATTCACATCAACAAGTCGCCGATCGTGATCGGCAACCTCAAGACGCTCACGCCGCCGATGGCGAAGCAGTGGCAGATCGATGTGCCGCAGGCCTTGCGCCACGCCGAAGTGGCGGCGCGGCTTGCGCCGACGATGGCTGGAATCTGGCCGGCGGTGTTCGAGCGCGACCGGCTTGGTGCCGAAGTCGATGTCGACGAAGACCTGTACGGTGGGTTCATCGGCGATGAAGACCGGCGCAGCCTGCAGCGCCTGCGCACGCTGCCGCCTGAACGGTTGGTCGCGAAGCGCCCCGCGTTCGCCGATGAGCGCCTGGAAGAACTGCTGTTCCGGTTTCGTGCGCGCAACTACCCGGAGTTACTGGACTCGGGCGATCGCCAGCGCTGGCTGCGCCACTGCACGCAGCGCCTGCACGACGGCGCGGGCGGCGCGACGACCTTGGCGCAGTTCCAGGACCACATTGACGCGCTGAGCGAATCGGCCGACGCGCGCGGACTGGACATCCTCGCTGCGCTGATCGACTACGCCGGACAGATCGCGCCGCCGCGCTGAGCGGCTCGCTCGGTGGACCGCTTGGTGGTCCGCTCGGTCGTCCGCCGGGTGGCTCGCTCAACCGCCGTTCGGGCTAGCGCTCAACGCCTTGCGCGTATGCAGCGAAGGCTCCCAGGTGTGCAGCGCTTCGTCTTGCGGCACGCCTTGGCCGCCCCCGGCCGCGATGAGCGCGACCGCCCGGTCGAGCAGCTTCACGCCCATCGGCCCGAGGTCGCGCCGCCACAGGTCCTCGGCGGTGTCTTCGGGGCGAATGAAGCACCAGTCCTGGCAGATCACAGGTCCGCCGTCGGCGCGGTCGTCCATCCAGTACACCGATCCGCCGGTGATCCGCTCGCGAAAGCGCAGCGCCCACTCGATGGCGTCGCGCCCGCGGTGCAGCGGCAGCAGACTCGGGTGGTAGCCGATCGCTCCCAGGCGCGTCGCCTTGCGCGCCGCGTCGCTGATGAAGCAATGCGCGTGCGCACAGACGATCAGCTCCGTGCCCGCGGGCACATGCTCCGCTTCGAGGCGTTTGCCGACCTCGACCGCCGGAATTGAGTTTTGCAGCGCCGCCGCCCACAGGCGATCTTCAGGCGTGGGCGCGGCGACTGCCAGCACCTCGTGCCCCGCCTTGCGCAAGCTGGCGAGCGCCTGTGCGCCCAGCCATTTTTGTCCCACGAGCATGATCTTCATCGGCAATGACCTCAGGTTGTTTGAAGGCCACGTCCACCCCGGCAGGCCGACGCGCATTCTCGCCGCACCTCGGCGGCACCGGGAAATGAAAATGGCGCCGCTGTGTTGCACAGGCGGCGCCATCAAGGTGCGGCGGCTGCACGCCGCCTGGTCGGTTCGGTCAGGACTTCTGCGATGCGTGCTGGCAGTTGTCGACCATGCGTTGGCCCGCCTTGGTGTTCATCAGCATCGACTTGTTGGCGATCTGCAGCCACATCATGCCGGCCTTCTTGTCTTCCAGGCGTACGGCGCCGGTGGTCGTGGCCTCAGGGACCATGATGTAGGTCTTGCCCTTGTACGCGACGTTGAAAAAGCCTTTCTTGCCACTCACGGGCGCCACGTCGATCGACTGGTCGAACTCGCAGTTGACCTTGCCGGTCAGCACGCGGTCGGCGGCGGACATTTGCCCGGCGCTGAGCGATTGGCCCGGTGCGGCCTTCTTTGCAGCAACAGGCTGTTTGGGTGCGTCCGTGGCGGAAACGGCCGCAGTGGACAGGCCGCCGAGCGCGAGGCATGCGACCAGAACGCGAAGCGACATCGATACTTTCATCAGGTTTCTCCTTGGGTAGGGGGTGACCGGAGAATTCTGCGAGTGCTGGCCGCTGCCAGGGTTGCAAGGTGCAACGCAGCCTGATGCCTGAGGCCGATGCGCTGTGCCGACTGTTGGTGCCCAGACCATGACTTCAATGCGGCGCGCGGCCCCAGGCGCGCAGTTTCACTGGAATGGGCAGGTCCGATAGCGCCCCAAAGTCACGTTGCGCGCCGCGCCTGAGCCTCAAGTTTCGCGCTGCGGCGCACCGGCCGCAGCGTCGTCAAACCACGCATTCCGTGCGAGCTGTTACGAGTGGTGGCGCGCACTTTGCACGGCCGCGCGCCGCGCTTGCACGGTCTTTGCCGTGCTCAGAGCAGGTGCTTCACGCCTTCCTGCTCTTCCAGCAACTCCTTCAGCGTCACGTTGATGCGCTCCTGGCTGAACGCATCGATCGTCAATCCCTCGACGATTTTGTAGTCGCCACCGGCGGTTGTGACCGGGAAGCCGAACATCAGATCCTTCGGAATGCCGTACTCGCCATTGCTCGCCACCCCCATCGTGACCCACTTGCCCTGTGTGCCTGCGGCCCAATCGCGCATGTGGTCGATGGCGGCATTCGCGGCTGACGCTGCCGAGGACAGGCCGCGAGCCTCGATGATCGCCGCACCGCGCTTGCCTACGGTGGGCAAGAACACGTCCTTGTTCCAGACCTGGTCGTTGATCATGTCCTTGACCGCCTTGCCGCCGATCGTGGCGAATCGATAGTCGGCGTACATCGTCGGCGAATGGTTACCCCAGACGCAGAGTTTTTCGATGTCTGCCACCGCCTTGCCGGTCTTGGCCGCGATCTGGCTCGCGGCGCGGTTGTGGTCTAGCCGCAGCATCGCGGTGAAGTTCTTGCGCGGCAGGTCGGGTGCGCTTTTCATCGCGATGTAGGCATTCGTGTTCGCTGGGTTGCCCACGACGAGCACGCGCACGTTGCGTGACGCCGCCGCGTTCAGCGCCTTGCCCTGGGCGGTAAAGATCTGCGCATTCGCCGCGAGCAAGTCCTTGCGTTCCATGCCGGGTCCGCGCGGGCGGGCGCCCACGAGCAAGGCGTAGTCGGTGTCCTTGAACGCCGCGGGGGCGTCGCCAAAGGCCTGCATGCCCGCCAGCAGCGGGAAGGCGCAGTCTTCGAGTTCCATCATCACGCCCTTGAGTGCCTTTTGCGCCTTCTCGTCGGGGATTTCCAGAAGTTGCAGCATCACGGGCTGGTCTTTGCCGAGCATCTCGCCCGAGGCGATGCGAAACAGCAAGGCGTAGCCGATCTGGCCGGCGGCTCCGGTGACGGTGATGCGAACGGGCTTCTTGCTCATGGGGTGCTCTCCTAGCGTAGAGCGCAAAGTGTAGGTCAGGAGTCTGGTCGCTCGATCCCATGGACGCGCTGGCCCGGCTGTGCTGCAATCGCGCCCCATGCCGACGGCCCACCCTGACCCCGCATCGCGCCCCGATCCCGCCGACGCGACACCGGCTTTCGCCCCGCTGTACCGGCAGATCAAGGCACTGCTGACGCGCGATCTGCAGGCTCATGTGTGGCGCCCCGGCGAGGGCATTCCAAGCGAAAAGGATCTTGCGCTGCGCTTTCGGGTCAGCCCGGGCACGGTGCGCAAGGCGATCGACGAACTCGCGTCGGAAAACCTGCTCGTGCGGCGCCAGGGCAAGGGCACGTTCGTTGCGACCCACGCCGAAGCAAAAGTTCAGTTCCGCTTTCTGCGCCTGCAACCCGACGACGGCTATGCGAACCGGATGCAGCGCCGCTTCATCGATTGCACGCACCAGCGCGCCAGCGCCGATGTGGCAAACGCACTCGGCCTGAAAGGCGGCGACCCGGTGGTGCAGGTGCGCCGCGTGTTGTCGTTCCGCGGGCAACCGGTGGTCTTTGACGACATCTGGCTGCCGGGCAAGCTGTTCCAGGGGTTGTCGGCCGAACAACTGGCGAACTATCGCGGCCCGCTGTATGGCCTGTTCGAAAGTGAATTCGGCGTGCGCATGATTCGCGCCGAAGAGCGTATTCGTGCCGTCGCGGCCGACGCCGAAGCGGCCGCGCACCTGGGTGTGCTGCCGGGTGCGCCGCTGCTCAGCGTCGAGCGTCTGTCGATGACCTATGGCGACTCTCCCGTGGAACTGCGGCGTGGCCTGTACGACACGTCGATGCACCACTATCGCAACGAATTGAACTGAGGGTCCGACAGGTCATTGAACGCTAGCGCGCGGCCGCGCTGCTGCATTGCAATAAACTCGAACGTTGAGCGTATCCAGCGGCGCATCCAATAACAACAGGCTTGGGCATGACGGAATCGATCAAACACAAGACGCAAAGACCCGGAACGATGCGGTTGGTCGACGCGCTGCAGTACCGGCTACCGCTGGCGGGATGGGTGTCGATCCTGCACCGTGCCAGCGGCGCACTGATGTTCGTGCTGCTGCCTTTCATCATCTGGATGTTCGACACCAGCCTGAGCACCGAGATCAGTCACAGCCAGTTCGTCGCCTTGTTTCTCGGCGGCATCGGCTGGCTGCCCGGCTGGTTTTTCAAGCTCATCGCGCTGGCGCTGATCTGGGCCTACCTGCACCATTTCATTGCCGGGTTGCGCCACTTGTGGATGGATGCCACGCACGCCGTGAGTCTGGGGTTTGGGCGTGTGTCGGCGGTGGTGACACTCGTGCTGAGTGGGCTGCTGACCTTGCTGCTGGGCGCAAGGCTGTTCATCTGAGGCCGGGAACCATGGCACAAAACTTTGGCTCGCGACGCATCGTTGTCGGTGCGCACTATGGTCTGCGCGACTGGTTGTCACAGCGCGTGACGGCGGCCCTGATGGCGCTGTTCACGCTCGTGCTGATCGCGCAGATTTTGTTCGGCGGCGAACTCGACTACGACCGCTGGGCCGCGATCTTCTCGAAGCAGTGGATGCGCGTCTTGACCTTCAGCATGATCGTCGCGCTGGCGCTGCATGCCTGGGTCGGCGTGCGCGACATCCTGATGGACTATGTGCACGGCGTGGTGCTGCGCCTGTGCCTGCAAGTGGCGACGTTGGTGTGGCTGGTGGGTTGTGCCGGTTGGGCGATCCAGGTGTTGTGGAGACTTTGATGCTCAGTGGATCGTCGGTTCCCAGGCGCAGGTTCGACGTGGTGATCGTCGGTGCGGGCGGCTCGGGCATGCGTGCCTCGCTCCAGCTCGCGCAGGCAGGGCTCAATGTGGCGGTGCTGTCCAAAGTGTTCCCGACGCGTTCACACACCGTGGCGGCGCAAGGCGGTATCGGCGCCGCCTTGGGCAACATGAGCGAGGACAACTGGCACTACCACTTCTACGACACCGTGAAGGGCTCGGATTGGCTGGGCGACCAAGACGCCATCGAGTTCATGTGCCGCGAGGCGCCAAAAGTCGTCTACGAGCTTGAGCACTTCGGCATGCCGTTCGATCGCAACCCCGACGGTACGATCTACCAGCGCCCGTTCGGCGGCCACACCGCGAACTACGGCGAAAAGCCGGTGCAGCGCGCCTGCGCCGCGGCGGACCGCACCGGCCACGCGATGCTGCACACGCTGTACCAGCAGAACATCAAGGCGCGCGCCAACTTCTTTGTCGAGTGGATGGCGCTCGACCTGATCCGCGACGCCGAGGGCGACGTGGTCGGCGTCACCGCGCTCGAGATGGAGACGGGCGAGCTGTACATCCTGGAGGCCAAGGTGACGCTGCTCGCCACCGGCGGCGCCGGGCGCATCTTCGCGGCGTCGACGAATGCCTTCATCAATACCGGCGACGGCCTGGGCATGGCGGCGCGCGCCGGCTTGCCACTCGAAGACATGGAGTTCTGGCAGTTCCACCCCACGGGCGTGGCTGGCGCGGGTGTGTTGCTCACGGAAGGCTGCCGCGGCGAGGGTGCGATTTTGCGCAACAGCGATGGTGAGCGCTTCATGGAGCGCTACGCGCCGACGTTGAAAGACCTGGCGCCGCGCGACTTCGTGTCGCGCTGCATGGACCAGGAGATCAAGGAAGGGCGAGGCTGCGGGCCGAACAAGGACTACATCCACCTCGACATGACGCACCTGGGCAGCGAGACGATCTACAAGCGCTTGCCCAGCATGTTCGAGATCGGCCACAACTTCGCCAACGTTGACATCACCAAGGAGCCGATCCCGGTGGTGCCGACATTGCACTACCAGATGGGCGGCATCCCGAGCAATGTGCACGGGCAGGTGGTCGTGCCGAAGAACGGCGAGCCGAACAGCGTGGTCAACGGCCTGTATGCGGTGGGCGAATGTTCGTGCGTCAGCGTGCACGGCGCGAACCGGCTGGGCACCAATTCCTTGCTCGACATCGTGGTGTTCGGCCGGGCCGCGGGCAAGCACATCGTCGAGGCCGGGCTGGCCTCGGTGCAGCACAAGCCACTGCCCGCGGACGCTGCCGATCAAACACGCGAGCGGTTGGCGCGGCTCGACGCCAGCGCGACGGGCGAGTACGCCCAGGACGTCGCGAATGACATTCGTGCCACGATGCAGCGCCACGCCAGCGTGTTTCGCACTCAGGCGGCCATGAACGAAGGGGTGGAGAAGATCCGTGCGTTGGCCGAACGCGTGAAGGGCATCCATCTGGCTGACAAATCCAAGGTGTTCAACACCGCGCGCATCGAGGCGCTGGAGGTGGAGAACCTGATCGAGACCGCGCGCGCCACGATGGCGTCGGCCGCGGCGCGCCATGAAAGCCGGGGCGCGCACACGGTGAACGACTACGGTGACAGCCCCGAGTGCCCGAACGGGCGCAACGACAAGGATTGGTTGAAACACTCGCTTTGGTATTCGCAAGATGACCGACTCGACTACAAGCCGGTGCGATTGCAGCCGCTGACCACGGAATCGATTCCACCGAAGGTCCGTACGTTTTGAATCCGCATGGCACGCGGTGCGCCCGCGTCGCCGTAGAAAGACATTCATGACACTGCGCGTATTTCAGATCTATCGCTACAACCCCGACGCCGACGCCAAGCCTTACATGCAGCGGCTTGAGGTCGAGCTTGACGGCAGCGAACGCATGCTGCTCGACGCACTGGGCAAGTGCAAGGCGGCCGATCCGACCCTGAGCTTTCGCCGCTCGTGCCGCGAAGGCGTGTGCGGGTCGGACGCGATGAACATCAACGGCAAGAACGGCCTGGCGTGCCTGACGAACATGCTGACGCTGAAAGACCCGATCGTGCTCAAGCCCTTGCCGGGCCTGCCGGTGATCCGCGACCTCATCGTCGACATGACGCAGTTCTTCAAACAGTACAACTCGATCAAGCCCTACCTCGTCAATGATGAGCGTCCGCCGGAGAAGGAGCGCCTGCAATCGCCGCAGGAGCGCGACGAGCTGAACGGCCTGTATGAGTGCATCTTGTGCGCAAGCTGCTCCACGGCCTGCCCGAGCTTCTGGTGGAACCCCGACAAGTTCGTCGGCCCGGCCGGGCTGCTGCAGGCCTATCGCTTCATCGCCGACAGCCGTGACCAGGACACGCAAGGCCGCCTGGACAATCTGGAAGACCCATACCGGCTGTTCCGCTGCCACACCATCATGAACTGCGTCGATGTCTGCCCGAAAGGCCTGAACCCGACGCGGGCGATCGGCAAGATCAAGGAGATGATGGTGCGGCGCGCCGTTTGATCATGGATACCCAGGTCGATGCCACAACGCTCAGCCGCCTGAAATGGCGCTGTCGGCGCGGCCTGCTGGAAAATGACTTGTTCATCGAGCGCTACTTCGCCAGCCAGGCGAGTTCGATCACGACAGACCAGGCCAGGGGGCTGCAGGCGCTGATGGACCTGGCCGACAACGACTTGCTGGATCTCTTCTTGCGTCGCAGCGAACCCGGCCCGGAAATGATTCCTGAAGTTCTCGACGTCTTGCACCGCATCCGCACCGCGCCACCCCAGGCCCCGGCCTGTTCAACAAGGACACAAGCATGACCCCCTCCGACGTGAAAGCCACGCTGACGTTTTCCGATGGCAGCCCGGGCATCGACTTGCCCATCCTCAAGGGCAGCGTCGGCCCGCAGGTCATCGACATTCGCAAGCTCTATGGGCAGACCGGCAAGTTCACCTATGACCCGGGCTTCATGTCCACGGCGGCGTGCAGTTCGGCGATCACCTTTATCGACGGCGACAAGGGCGAGCTGCTGTACCGCGGCTACCCGATCGAGGAGCTGGCGGTGAACTGCGACTTCCTGGAAACCTGCCACCTGCTGCTCTACGGCGACTTGCCCAATGTCGCGCAGCGCGCCGATTTCACGAAGCGCGTGACGAATCACACCATGGTCAATGAGCAGATGCAGTTCTTCCTGCGCGGCTTTCGGCGCGACGCGCACCCGATGGCCATCCTCACCGGCCTGGTGGGCGGCATGTCGGCGTTCTATCACGACAGCACCGACATCAACAACCCGCAGCACCGCGAGATTTCGGCGATCCGCCTGATTGCCAAGATGCCCACGCTGGTGGCGATGGCCTACAAATACTCCGTTGGCCAGCCCTACATCTACCCGAAGAACGACCTCACCTACGCCGGCAACTTCATGCGCATGATGTTCGCCACACCGTGCGAAGACTACGTGCCCAACGACGTGCTGGTGCGCGCGATGGACCGCATCTTCACGCTGCATGCCGATCACGAGCAGAACGCCTCCACGTCCACCGTGCGCCTGTGCGGCTCGTCGGGAACGAACCCGTTCGCGGCGATTGCCGCTGGCGTGGCCTGCCTGTGGGGCCCCGCGCACGGCGGCGCCAACGAGGCGGCGCTGAACATGCTGGAAGACGTGCAGCGCATGGGCGGCGTGGAGCGCATCGGCGAATTCATCACCAAGGTGAAAGACAAAAACTCGAGTGTCAAGCTGATGGGCTTTGGGCACCGCGTCTACAAGAACTACGACCCGCGCGCCAAGCTGATGCGCGAGACATGTCATGAGGTACTCGGTGCCCTGGGCCTGGACAACGACCCGATCCTGAAGCTCGCGATGGCGCTGGAGAAGATCGCCCTCGAGGACGACTACTTCGTGTCGCGCAAGCTCTACCCGAACGTTGACTTCTACTCCGGCATCGTGCAGCGCGCGATCGGCATTCCGGTGAGCCTGTTCACGGCGATCTTCGCGCTGGCGCGCACCGTGGGCTGGATTGCTCAGCTCAACGAGATGATCGGCGACCCGGAATACAAGATCGGCCGGCCACGCCAATTGTTCAGCGGCTCGGTCAGGCGCCAGGTCAAGCCGCTCGCGCAGCGCACCTGAGTCGAATCCACGCTGGCGCGTGGCGCGCGCTCTCGGCGGGAGCGGCACCTTAGAATGCCGCTTCTGCATCCGCTGGCGCTCGCCAGTTTCCCCATGCCGCGCACGCTCTACGACAAACTCTGGGACGAACACGTCGTTCACGTCGAAGACGACGGCACGTCGCTGCTCTACATCGACCGGCACCTCGTGCATGAAGTGACGAGCCCGCAGGCGTTCGAGGGGCTCGATCTGGCGCGGCGCAAGGTGTGGCGCATCGCCGCGAACCTGGCGGTGAGCGACCACAATGTGCCGACCACGGATCGCTCGAAAGGCATCGCCGACCCGATCTCCAAACTCCAGGTCGATACGCTGGACGCGAATTGCGATCGACATGGCATGACGCAGTTCAAGATGAACGACTTGCGCCAGGGCATCGTGCACGTCATCGGGCCCGAGCAAGGCGCCACGCTGCCGGGCATGACGGTGGTGTGCGGCGACTCGCACACCTCCACCCACGGCGCCTTCGGCGCGCTCGCGCATGGCATCGGAACGAGCGAGGTGGAGCATGTGCTGGCCACGCAGACGCTGCTCGCGCGCAAGGCGAAGAACATGCTGGTGCGCGTAGAAGGCGCGCTGCCCAAGGGTTGCAGCGCGAAAGACCTGGTGCTCGCGATCATCGGCAAGACCGGCACTGCGGGCGGCACCGGCTACACGATCGAGTTCGCCGGCTCCGCGATTCGCAAGCTCAGCATGGAAGGCCGCATGACGGTGTGCAACATGGCGATCGAGGCCGGCGCGCGCGCTGGGCTGATCGGTGTGGACGAGATCACGCTGGCGTATGTGAAGGGCCGGCCCTACTCGCCCACCGGCCTCGAGTGGGATTTGGCAGTGCGCTACTGGCGCACGCTGCAATCCGACCCGAACGCAACCTGGGACACCGTGGTCGAGCTCGACGCCTCAACGGTCGCGCCGCAGGTGACCTGGGGCACGTCACCCGAGATGGTGGTGGCTGTCGATGGCCGCGTGCCGGACCCCGAGCGCGAGAAGGACGCGGGAAAGCGCGACGCGATCGAGCGCGCGCTGGTCTACATGGCGCTCACGCCGAACAAGCCGATCACCGACATCCGCATCGACAAAGTGTTCATCGGCTCGTGCACGAACTCGCGCATCGAGGATCTGCGCGAAGCGGCGGCCGTGGTGCGGCGCCTGGGCGGCAAGGTTGCCGGCAACGTCAAACTGGCGATGGTGGTGCCCGGCTCGGGCCTGGTGAAGCAGCAGGCTGAAGCCGAGGGCCTGGACAAGCTTTTCATCGCCGCTGGGTTCGAGTGGCGCGAGCCGGGCTGTTCGATGTGTCTGGCGATGAACGCCGACCGGCTGGAGCCGGGTGAGCGCTGCGCGTCCACATCCAATCGCAATTTCGAGGGCCGGCAGGGCGCGGGCGGGCGCACGCACCTGGTGAGCCCGTCGATGGCGGCGGCTGCGGCCATCGAAGGGCATTTCGTCGACGTGCGCCGCATCGCCTGAGCGCGCCAAAGACACCAGATCGGCAAGGAACCACGCATGCAGCCGTTTCGCATCCACAAAGGCCGGGTCGCGCCGCTCGACCGGGAGAACGTCGATACCGACGCGATCATCCCAAAGCAGTTTCTGAAGTCGATCAAAAAGAGCGGCTTCGGCCCGAACCTGTTCGATGCCTGGCGTTACCTCGACTCTGGCGAGCCCGGCCAGGACCCGGCCACGCGCAAGGCGAACCCGGACTTCATATTGAACCAGCCGCGCTACCAGGGCGCCTCGGTTCTTCTGGCGCGGCGCAACTTCGGCTGCGGCTCGTCGCGTGAGCATGCGCCGTGGGCGTTGGACCAGTACGGTTTTCGCGCGCTGATCGCGCCGAGCTACGCCGACATCTTCTACAACAACTGCTTCAAAAATGGTCTGCTGCCGGTTCAGTTGCCCGAACACGAAGTCGCCAGACTGTTCGACGAAGTGGCGGCCTTCGTCGGGTACGAGTTGACGATCGACCTGGAGCAGCAGCTCGTGCTCAAACCCGACGGCAGCAGCATTGCGTTCGACGTTGAGCCGTTTCGCAAATTCTGCCTGCTCGGCGGCTTTGATGACATTGGGTTGACGCTGCGCCACGCCGACAAGATTCGAGGCTTCGAGGCGGCGCGGCTGCTTGAAAAGCCGTGGCTGACACGGCGCGTTTAACGGAGTGATGTCGTGAAGATCGCAGTTCTGCCGGGTGACGGCATCGGCACCGAAATCGTCGCTCAGGCGTTGCGGGTGCTGCAATGCCTCGACCTGAAGTTCGACACCGAACAGGCGCTGGTGGGCGGCGCGGCGTATGAGGCGCATGGTCACCCGCTCCCGCCAGCCACGCTGGCGCTTGCGCAGCAGGCCGACGCCGTGTTGTTCGGCGCGGTGGGCGACTGGAAGTACGACAAGCTGGAGCGGTCGCTGCGCCCCGAGCAAGCGATTCTTGGATTGCGCAAGCATCTGGGGCTGTTCGCGAATTTCCGGCCGGCGATCTGCTACGAGCAGCTCACGCACGCGTCCAGCCTCAAGCCCGAACTCGTGGCGGGGCTGGACATCCTCATCATCCGCGAGCTCACCGGCGACATCTACTTCGGCCAACCGCGCGGCCGGCGCACATCGCCCGATGGCGCGTTTGCCGGCGCGGAAGAAGCCTTCGACACGATGCGCTACACGCGCCCGGAAATCGAACGCATCGCGCATGTCGCGTTTCAGGCGGCGCGCAAGCGTGGCAAGAAGCTCACCAGTGTGGACAAGGCGAATGTGCTGGAGACGTTCCAGTTCTGGAAAGACGTGGTCACGCAGGTGCACGAGCAGTACGCGGATGTGCAGCTTGAGCACATGTATGTCGACAACGCCGCGATGCAGCTCGTGCGCGCGCCCAAGGCGTTCGACGTGATCGTCACCGGCAATATGTTCGGCGACATCCTGTCTGACGAAGCGGCCATGCTCGCCGGCTCGATCGGCATGTTGCCCTCGGCCTCGCTCGACGCCAAGGGCAAGGGTCTGTACGAGCCGAGCCACGGCAGCGCGCCTGACATCGCGGGCAAGGACATCGCCAATCCGCTGGCTACAATCCTGTCCGCCGCCATGATGCTCAGATTCACACTCAACCAATCTTCCGCCGCCGAGCGCATCGAGTCGGCGGTGCGGCACGTGCTGGCATTGGGCTTGCGCACAGCAGACATCTGGTCTGCCGGTACGACGAAAGTAGGCACGCGCGCCATGGGCGATGCGGTTGTTGCCGCTCTGTCCGGGCAAGGTTCGAAAACCATCACCGCGAAGACCACGAAGGGCTAGTCGGCTCGGTTCGTTTCGCCCTTACCTGCCGGCGTCACGAGCCGGGGGAAAAAGTGGCAGGGGAACGACTCCGAAGGGGTGATCGAGATGAAACTGACGGGATTGGTCGGGTGGCGCGGAATGGTCGGTTCTGTGCTGATCGAACGCATGCAGGCGGAAGGCGACTTCGGCCACATCGAGCCGGTGTTTTTCAGTACCAGCAATGCGGGCGGCTCGGCGCCGCTGCTCGCGAAGAACGAGCGCAAGCTGCTGGATGCCTACGACATCGAGGCCTTGAAGCGCTGCGACATCATCGTCACCGCCCAAGGCGGCGACTATACGGCGGATGTTTTTCCCCGGCTGCGCGCGGCGGGCTGGAAGGGCCACTGGATCGACGCCGCTTCGACGCTACGCATGAAGAGTGATGCCGTCATCATCCTCGACCCGGTGAACATGCCGGTGATCCGCGACGCGCTGGCCAAGGGCGGGCGCAACTGGATCGGTGGAAACTGCACCGTGAGTTGCATGCTGATGGGCGTAGGCGCGCTGTTCAAGGCCGGATGGGTGGAGTGGATGAATACGATGACCTACCAGGCGGCGTCGGGCGGTGGCGCGGCGCACATGCGCGAGTTGCTCAGCCAGTTCGGCGCGCTGCACGCGCCGGTGCAGGCGCTGCTCAATGACCCGAAGAGTGCCATTCTGGAAATCGACCGACGCACTATTGAGACGCAGCGCGGATTCAGCGCGGCCGCGACGGAAAATTTTGGCGTTCCCCTGGCCGGCAGCCTGATCCCGTGGATCGACAAAGACCTCGGCGACGGCATGAGCCGCGAAGAATGGAAGGGCTCTGCCGAGGTGAACAAGATTCTTGGCCAGGGCGAGGGCTTCGCGGCGCCCGGCGTCCCGGTGGATGGTTTTTGCGTTCGCGTCGGCGCCATGCGCTGTCACAGCCAGGCCGTGTTGTTCAAGCTCAAGGAAGATGTGCCGCTGGCCGATATTGAGCACGCCATTCGAAACGACAACGCCTGGGTCAAGGTGGTGGCCAACAATCGTGAAGCGACTATGCGAGAGCTGACGCCGGTGGCCGTCAGCGGCACCATGGACATTCCGGTGGGTCGGTTGCGCAAGATGGCGATGGGCCCTCAGTATCTGGGCGCATTCACGATCGGCGACCAGTTGCTGTGGGGTGCGGCCGAACCGCTGCGCCGCATGTTGAGAATGCTGGTGCAAGCTTGAGGGGCTGCAAAACGTCTTCCAAATGCCCCGAAAGTGTGTCAAACGTCAAACTGTTCGAATATCAGCCAACGCTTGAGCTTGTCAGTGTATCTGCTTGATGTTATTGTGATTTCTGTTGCCACGGCGGGCCTTTGCCCGAAATGCGTGGATGCGGTCGCTGACACTCGCAGGTGCGCCAAGAAAACCTGCCTGAACACTTATTGGGAGACGCCTTGAAAAGTCGCACGAAATTTGCTGGGCGATTCGTCCTGACCCACGTGGCAGCGGCCGCGATGTGGTTGTCTGTTCCGCAGGCCTGGGCTTTGGGCCTGGGGCGGCTGGCGGTGCAGTCGGCGCTGGGCGAAACCCTGCAGGCCGAGATTGACGTCACGAGCCTGAGCCCGGAAGAGGCGTCGAACCTAAGGGTTCGCGTGGCGTCGCCTGACGCCTATCGTGCGGCGGGAGTCGACTACAACAATGTGTTGCCCGGCACAACCGCCGAACTGCTGCGCCGGCCGGACGGTCGGCCTTATTTGCGTTTGAGGAGCGACCGCCCGGTTCAGGAGCCGTTTGTTGACGTGATCCTGGAAATGACATGGTCCACCGGCCGGCTGGTGCGTGAGTACACCCTGCTGCTCGATCCGCCCACGGCCACGGCCCGGGCGACTCCGCCAGCGCCTGCGGCGCCCACGGCCGCGCCAGTCGTGACAGCGGCTGCCCCTGCGCTGCTGCCTGAGCCGATACCTGAGCCGATACCCACGCCGATCGCTGCCGCGCCGCTGCCCACCCCGGCAGTGCAGCCACCCGCAGCCCCTGCGCCCGACACCACGGCGGCAACCCCGGCGGCGGACGCGAGCCCGGCAACGCCTTCGCCGGTGTCTTCGAGCCCGGCCGCGCCTGCCGCGCCGCTCGCACCCACCGAGGCGGAACGCGTCGAGCCGCCGCCGCGGCCTATCGCCACCGAGCCGGCGGCACCTCGCTCCGAGGCGGCAAATGAAGACAAGCCAGACTATTCCGTCAAGCGCGGCGACACGCTGTCGGAGATTGCGGCGAAACATCAGCCGCAGGGCATTTCGCTTGATCAAATGCTGGTTTCGCTGTTCAGCGCCAATCCCAAGGCCTTTGCTGGCGAGAACATGAACCGGCTGAAGGCTGGTGTCGTGCTCAACATTCCTAGCGCGGAAGCGGCCAAAGACGTTTCCCGCGCGCAGGCGCGCCAGATCATCCAAACCCAAAGCGCCGACTTCGGGGCGTATCGACAACGCCTGGCCGCTGCTGCACCGCTGGCGAAACCCGAAGGTTCGACACGTCAGGCGAGCGGTCAGGTTCAGGCCGCGGTGGAAGACAACAAGCCCGCAGGTGCGCCGGCCCCTGACAAACTCACGCTGAGCAAGGGGGCGGTCGCCGCGAAAGCGCCTGCCCTCGAAGACAAGATTTCCAAGGAAAGCGAAAAGAAGGCAGCCGACACGCGCGTTGCCGAGTTGACCAAAAACGTCGATGAACTGAAAAAGCTCTCTGGCGCTGCGGCCTCAAAGTCCGCCGCCCCGGGCGCTAGCGGCCCCGGTGGTTTGGTTATTGCAGCCGCGCCGCCACCGAAGCCTGTGGTTGCGCCACCACCACCGCCACCACCACCACCACCGGCGCCACCACCGCCGCCACCGCCACCACCGCCGCCACCGCCACCGCCACCGCCACCGCCACCGCCACCGCCACCGCCACCGCCACCGCCACCGCCACCGCCGCCACCGCCACCGCCACCGCCACCGCCACCGCCACCGCCGCCGCCGGTCGCGCTGGTCGAGCTCGTGCCGTCGGCTGCGACGGTGAAGGTCGGCG
>JANOLJ010000158.1:0-2969 GCA_031419715.1 Burkholderiales bacterium
CGCACTTGCTCGTCCGCTTCGTCCAGCCAGCCCCAGGAGTTGAAGCTGTTGTAGTAGACGAATGCACGCACGTCGACGCCCTGCGTGACGAGGTGCTCCACCAGGTGCGAGCCGATGAAACCATCGGCGCCGGTGACGAGAACCTTCTTGCCCTGGAGCTTCATGTGTCGCTGACGCGGAAGGAGCGGATGGCTTCGGCCACTGTCTGCATCTGCGCTGCCGAAATCTCCGGAAAGATCGGCAGCGACAGAATGCGCGACTGGTGATGGTAGGCGACCGGAAAGTCGCTTGTTCGGTGGCCCAGGCGGCTGTATGCGGGTAGGAATGGCAGCGCCACTGGATAGTTCACAGCAGTCTGGATGCCGCGGTCGGCCAGGTGCTTGGCCAGCGCATCTCGCCGATCGTGTTGCACGACGTAAAGATGCCACACATGCTCGCGCCCATCGGCCCCATACGGCAGCGTGAGCCCATCAATGTCGGCGAGCATTTCGGCGTAGGTGCGGGCGATCTCCTGGCGGCGCGCCGTCCAGCCCGGCAGATGCGGCAACTTGACTGAAAGTACGGCGGCCTGCAGGCCGTCGAGCCGGCTGTTGATGCCCTCGATCTGGTGATCACCCTTGGTCAGGCCGCCATGGCGAGCGAACATCGCCATGCGGCGCGCGAGTTCCGCGTCGGGTGTCAGTAGCGCACCCGCGTCGCCCATCGCCCCGAGGTTCTTGCCGGGGTAGAAAGAGAATGAAGCCGCCTGGCCGAAGGTGCCCACGAGCTGGCCTTTGTAGCGTGCCAGGTGCGCCTGGGCGCAATCTTCGATGACCCAGAGCCGGTGCTTGCCTGCGAGTGCCATGATCGGGTCCATGTCGGCAGGCTGTCCGTACAGGTGCACTGGCATGATTCCCACGGTTCGCGGCGTGATCTTCGCCTCGATCTTTGCCGGATCGATCGTGAAGGTGGCCGGGTCGGTGTCGCAGAACACGACCTTGCCGCCGGCCTGGGTGATGGTCTCGGTGGTGGATATCCACGAATGTGCCGGTGCGATGACTTCGTCGCCCGGCTTCACGCCCAGGGCATTCATCGCGATGTAAAGGGAATCGGTGCCGTTCGCGCACGACACGCAATGCGCAACGCCCATCGCCTCGGCAAAGGCGCGCTCGAACTTCTCGACAAAGGGCCCACGAATGAAAGCTGAGCCCGCAATCACTTCGGCAATCGCGGCGTCTACTTCTCCGCGGATCGAAAGGTACTGCGCGTGCAGATCGGCGAAAGGAACCACGATGGCAGGTGACGCGCTCATGTTGCGCACATGTTCAGGCGCCGCTTGCCGGCAGAGGGCGCAACAGACGCGCCGGGTTGCCTGCGTAAGTGCCGGCTTGTGTGATGTCGCGGCTGACCACGGCGCCAGCGCCGATCACGACGTCACTGCATATCGATACAGGCAGAATGGTCGCGTTCGATCCAATGGAGACGCGGTCGCCAACATGCGTGGCCTTCCACAGCTCGCGCCGGCCCCGAGCTGGGCCACCGATGGTGAAAGGGTCGTTCACAAACATCACACCGTGACTGACGACGCAATCTGCGCCGATCGTGACCAGTTCGCAAATGAACGCATGTGACTGCACCTTGGTGCCCGGGCCGATACGAACACCTCGCTGAATTTCGACAAACGGACCCACGAAGCAGTTGTCGCCAAGCGTGCACTCGTAAACATTCGCCGGCTGAACAATTCTCACGCCTTCACCGCACGTCACATCGCGGATCTCGGCGCTCAACACTGTGGGGGCATGCATCGATTCAGCCTCGTCCAAGCCGGCTGTGCACGACTTTCAGAGGCAGGGTGACCTCCTGACCACTGGCCATCGATTCGTACAGCGCAGCCACCAGCTCAAGGCTGGCGCGGCCTTCGCGCCCGTCCACCAGCGCGGCCTTGCCGTGCGCCAGGCAGTCGACCACATGCTCATAGTAGGCTTGGTGGCCGAAGCCGTAGACGTTTGGCGGGTTGACCGAGAAACGCTCGATCACGTCGGCGTCATCGATCCGGGGTTCGACGAAGTCCCAGTGACGTATCTTGTTGACGGCGAAGCCAGCGATTTCGATCGTACCGCCCGCGCCAAGGACGGACAGCGACCCTTCGAGATCCTTCGGCCGGGTTGCCGCGGTGGCTTCAATGATGCCCAAGGCGCCACTGCGAAAGCGCAGAGTAGCGACCACGGTGTCTTCGGCCTCAATGTCGACCAGCGCGCGCGAGCTGCGCGCATGCACGCTTTCCACCGGGCCCATGAACCATGCAAGCATATCGACGTGGTGGCTCGCCTGGTTGGCGATCACGCCACCGTCCTGTGCCCAGGTTCCGCGCCACGCATCCCGGTCGTAGTAGGACTGGTCGCGGCACCAGCGCACGCGCACCGTGCCCAGCACCAGCTTGCCCAGTCGGCCGGCCTCCAAGGCCTGTCGGGCCTTGACGACCGGGACGTTGAATCGGTTCTGCTTGACAACAAACAGGCGAACGCCAGCGGCATCCGCAGCCGCGATCATTGCGTCGGCATCGTCAAGCGTCAAAGCCATCGGCTTTTCTACGATTATGTGGCGACCGGCGCGAGCGACCTCGATGGCAACAGCGGCATGCGAGCCGCTTGGTGTCAGTACGGCGACGACATCGGCGTTCGCCCGTTCGAGCATTTCGGCAAGCACGCAGTAGCCAGGAACGTTGTACTGCCTGGCAAAGGAGTGTGAACGTTCGGCGACGACATCGCAGGCGGCGACCAACTGCGCACCCATGATCTGCCCGGTGCTCAGCAGGTCGGCATGGCGTTTGGCGATGCGGCCGCAGCCGACGATTGCGATTCGAATCATGCGAAGCAGGCTGACTTGCCCGAGACTGAAGGCTTCATTGCGATTGATCTTCGACGGGGCTTCGTGTACGTTTTGGATGCGACGAAAGTTCGATGCGCAGTGCTGCAATCTCCAACTGCAGA
>JANOLJ010000159.1:0-1565 GCA_031419715.1 Burkholderiales bacterium
GAGCACGCTGTATGTCGAGCTGCCCAAGGCCGACGCCACCGGCAACCTCGATCTGCGCCCGCAAAGCCATGTCACCCGGATCGAGCACAACGATGCCGGCAAGGTGACCGGCGTCGTCTATTTCGACAAGGACGGCAAGGAACAGCGCCAGAAGGCGCGTGTCGTATCGGTGGCCGGCAACACGATCGAGACGCCGCGCCTGCTGCTGCTGTCCGCCTCCAACGCCCACAAGGACGGCCTCGCCAATTCCTCCGGCCAGGTCGGGCGCAACTACATGCGTCACATGACCGGCTCGGTCTACGCCGCCTTCAAGGAGCCGGTGCACATGTACCGCGGCACCACCATGGCCGGCATCATCCAGGACGAAGCCAAGCCCAACACCAAGCGCGGCTTCGTCGGCGGTTACGAAATGGAGACGCTCGCGCTCGGCGTGCCGTTCATGGCGGCTTTTCTCGAGCCCGGCGGCTGGGGTGAAGAGTTCGCTTGGTGGATGGACCATTACACCCACACCGCCGGCATGTGGCTGGTCGGCGAGGACATGCCGCGTCCGGGCAACCGCATCACGCTCAATACCGCAGTGAAGGACAAGTGGGGCAATGCCGCCCCCAACGTGCACTTCGACGACCACGACAACGACATCGCGATGCGCAACCATGCGTTCACCCAGGGCGAGCTGGTCTACAAGGCGGCCGGGGCGATCCGCACCTACCGCACGCCGCCGTACCCGAGCACCCACAACCTGGGAACCTGCCGGATGGGCAGCGACGCCAAGACCAGCGTGTGCAACAGCTTCGGTCAAACCCACGACATCGCCAATCTCTTCATCTCCGACGGCAGCCAGTTCACCACCGGTGGCGCCGAGAACCCGACCCTTACCATCGTCACCCTGGCGATCCGCCAGGCCGACCACATCGCCAAACAGATGACCGCGCGCGCGATCTGAGCGGCGCAGCCAATACGCCAGCAGACGACCATGTGCGAGTTCTTCGTCAAGGCCGACCCGATCCAGTACGAGCAGCGATCGCGCAGCGTGCGCATCCACGGCGTGCTGACCAGCATCCGGCTGGAAAACATGGTGTGGGACGTTCTGGCGGAAATGGCCGCAGAAGAAGCCAAGACCACCAACGCGCTGATCTCGCTCTTCCACGACGAGATCCTGTCGCATCGAGGCGAGGTGCCGAACTTCGCGTCGTTTCTGCGCGTCACGTGCATGCGTTACCTGCGACGAAAGACGCTCGTCGCAGCGCGCCCGAATGTGGTTCCGATGGCGGCGGCGGCGCGCGGACCCAAGAGCCTGTAGCCGAGAAGTCGAGAAACCGGGAAGTCGGAATTCGTCGCCCGCCTCCTTCGCGTCCTTCGCCTTCCATTTCACTGTTGCAGTACACCCACCCTTTCCTCACACGAGATTCACCGGCATGACTTTCAACACCGAATCGCACCCGGGCGTGTGCCACCAGCCGAGCGACGCCTCGCGCGGATTCGCGCTGAACCACACGATGCTGCGGGTGAAGGATCCGCAGCGGTCGCTCGACTTCTACACCCGCCTGATGGGCATGCGGGTGCTG
>JANOLJ010000160.1:0-5632 GCA_031419715.1 Burkholderiales bacterium
GAATCCATCGCCGACCTGGCACCCGCACTGATCAAGGCCCGCATCATGCGCAACTGGACGCAGAAAGAGTTGGCCGACAAGCTGGCGGTGGCCGAGCAGCAAGTCCAGCGTTACGAAGCCACGCAGTACAAGGGTGTGTCGGTTGAGCGCCTGCAGGCGGTGGCCGATGCGCTGAAACTACGTGTGCGCGAGGTGATCACTTTCGAGCCTCTGTAGAGGCAATGGTGGTGTGATCGAATGGGTAGTGTGGCGCGTGCCAGAGCCTGTAAGACCAAGCGAACACGGCTTCCAGTACAGGGCGACCTATGCGATCGACGGCGTGCGCGTGGTCGGGTTTGACAACGAGCGCGGCAAGGGCGATCACTGCCACTTGCGGGGAGCCGAGCGCTGACGGCCCCCATACGCTGGCGGCGTGAGCTGCACCGTCTAGAGGTCAGACCCTGCCGCGCCTTGGGTCGGCCCCGCGCCGGAGTGCGGCCCGGCAGCCACGTGCATTAGCAGAACCCGCAGTCGCGCCGGATTGAGCGGCTTGTGCAGCAGGTGCAGGCCCGCGGCAGCCGTCGCTTCGCGCAGTGGCTTGCCGACGTCGGGGCTGAGGATGACGGCGGGCGTCGCGGCGCCCGAGTGCCCACGGATCTGCTGCACGACCTCGGTGCCGAGTTCATCGGCCCCGAGGTGGTAGTCGCAGATGATCAGGCGCGCCGGCCAGCAACTGCAGAGCGGCAGCGCCCGACGCCACGGACCGCACCTCGCATCCCCACTGCACGAGCAGTCCCTCGATCGCTTCACGCGCGACGCCATCGTCGTCGATCAGCAGCACTGAAAGCCCTTCGAATCGCGCGCTTGCCAGCGCCTGCGGCAGCGGCATTTCGCCGTCGATGGCGGCAGGCGCGAGCGGCACGTCAATCGCGAACACCGCTCCGCGGCCCGGCACCGAATGCACGCGCAGCGCCAGGCCAAGCAGGCCGCCGAGGAACTCGACGAGGTGTGCGCGGGAACGCTTTGCGTCTGCACCTCTGCGGAGCGACTTTTCAGGCGGCGACCGAGTGCGCCTCGAAGTTCACATTCAAGCACTCGCGGATTGCATGAAAGATGGCGGCAAGGTTGTCCATGCTGGGGTTACCGGCCGCCGAGAGCATGCGATGCAGGCTCTTGCTCGGCTTGGAAGTCAGCGTGGCAAGTTGCTCGAAACCAATGGTCGCATTGATCAGGTCGCGCAGGATCAGTCGTGCTGTCTCAGGTTCCCCGTTGAGGAACAGCGTAGCTGCTTCGTCCAACAGAGCTTGAGCGAAAGCCGGATCGCGCTCGACCCGTTCGACTACCGTTTGTTTGAAACTGCGTGTCAGTGCCATGGAATTCACCTCTTTCTCCGGCCGCTGCCGGCCTTGCGGGTCAGGGTCTTCTTGCGGGCTTTGTACTCCAGGAACAAGGCCTTGGCATGATCGATATCGCGTTGCTGACCGCGCTTGGTGCCACCGCCGAACAGCACGATCAATGTCTCGCCGTCCTTCGCAAGGTACAGCCGGTAACCAGGGCCCCAATCGATGACGTACTCGCCTATCCCGTCGAACCACTTCACGCTGGAGGTGTTCCCCAACTCCAACCGCAATTTGGCCGTGGTGACCTTTGCTGCGGCGCGCGGGTCGAGGCTGTCGAACCAAGCCTTGTAGGGGTTCGAGCCGTCTTCACGCAGATACTCATCAACGCGGATGGACATGACCCTGATGGTAACACTTGCGTTACTCTGTGTCCAAGCCTCGACATATCGGCCCCGCGCCGGATTCCGGCCCCGCAGCAACGTGCATCAGCAGAACCCGCAATCGCGCCGCATTGAGCGGCTTGTGCAGCAGGTGCAGGCCGGCAGCTGCCGTCGCCTCGCGCAGCGGCTGCGTGACGTCGGCGCTGAGGATGACGGCGGGCGTCGCGGCGCCCGCGAGCGCGCGGATCTGCTGCACGACTGCGGTGCCGAGTTCATCGGCCCCGAGGTGGTAGTCGCAGATGATCAGGCGCGGCGGCGGCGCGCCGGCCAGCCGCTGCAGAGCGGCAGCGCCCGACGCCACGGACCGCACGTCGCATCCCCACTGCACGAGCAGGCCCTCGATCGCTTCACGGGCGACGGAATCGTCGTCGATCAGCAGCACCGAAAGCCCGTCGAAGCGCGCGCTTGCCGGCGCCTGCGGCAGCGGCATTTCGCCGTCGATCGCGGCAGGCGCGAGCGGCACGTCGATCGCGAACACCGATCCGCGGCCCGGCACCGAATGCACGCGCAGCGCCAGGCCAAGCAGGCCGGCGAGGCGCTCGACGATGGCCAAACCGAGCCCCAGGCCCTTGCCCTGCCCAGCGGGAGCGCCGCCGACCTGGTAGAACTCTTTGAAGATGTGGCGCTGCTGCTGCGCCGTGAAGCCGATGCCGGTGTCCCAGACCTCGATGCGCGCCTGCGCACCGCGCACCCGCGCGCCGAGGATGGCGCCGCCCTGCACGGTGTAGCGGATCGCATTGGCGCACAGGTTGAGCAGGATGCGGTCGAGCAGTACCGGGTCGGTCCGCACCCGCAGCGCGTTGGTGCGCACGCGCAACCGCAAGCCTTTGTCTTGCGCAGCGGGAGAGAACGCCTGCTCGATGCGGTCGAACAGCGGCTGCAGCGCGAACTCGGTCGGCTGCACTGCCACCACGCCGGCATCGAGCTTGGAAATGTCGAGCAACGCTTCGATCAGGTCGGACACCGCTGCGCTGCACGCCGCCACCTTGCCGATCAGGCGCGCCCGGGTGGCCTCGTCTTGCGATGCTTCCAACTGGGCGACGAACAGCCCGAGCGCGTGCACGGGCTGGCGCAGGTCGTGGCTTGCCGCAGCCAGAAAGCGCGCCTTCGCCTAGTTCGCCTGCGCGAGCTGGCGGGTGCGCTGCTCGACCTTGCTCTCGAGTTCAGCATAGGATTCACGCAAGCTCGCCGCCATGCGATTGAACTGGTCTGCAAGCGCCTCGAGTTCGTCGCCGGTGTGCACTTCGACGCGATCGTCGAGTTGGCCCTGGCCGATGCGCACCGCACCGGCTTCGAGCAACCGGATCGGCGCGGTCATGCGCCGCGCCAGAGCCAGACTCGCCGCGAGCGCGACGACGATGCCCGCGACGAGCAGGGCGGCCGTTCGCACCGCCGAATCGAGCAGCGGCGCGAACGCCTCGCTCAAGGGCTGTTCCACGATGACCTGCCAGCCCAGCGGCTGGATCGTGGCGTGAGCGGAAATGATTCGCGGGCCGCCATCGACGCTGGCAATCGTCGCGGGCTGACCTGCCGCGGATGCACCCGCCTGCTCTAGCGCCGCGCGCACCTGTGGCAGGTGCGCCAGATTGCTCAGGCGCAGCGCCAGGCCCGAGTCCGAATGCACGATCAGGCCGCCGCCCGAATCGACGACATAGGCCGTGCCGCGCTGGCCGAGCCGGATGCCTGCGAACACGTCGGAGGCGAACTTGAGGTTGATGCTGGCAATGACCCCGCCATCGTCAGGCCGGTTCGCCCATACTGCCATGGACAGATGGGGTTCCGACTGTTGGCGAAAGCCGATGCCGCCGTAGCCAATCGCCTGCCCCTTGCGAAGCGACATCACCGCGGGCTCGGCCGAGCGATCGATGCCGCTGCCCAGCACGTCAGGCTCAATCCGTGACACCCGCGCGCGTTCATGGCCCGCCGCATCCAGCGACGCCGCATCGCTGATCGAAGGCGCGATGCGCAGCAGCCGGATCAGCTCGAAGTGGCGCGCCTGCACATCGAGCGCGCCCGTCGAGACCATCGCACCCCTCAATTGCAGCTCCACGGCGCGAAGGAACTGCTCGATGCGCGTGGCCGCGGATCGGGCCTTTTCGCGCTGCAGTTCCTCGACCAGGGCGCGCGCGTCGCGGTAGGCGAACCAGGCGCCCATGCCGCCGCTGATGAGCACGCCGAAGCTGAGCAGTAGCACCAGGTACAGCGTGTAGCGGCGAAACAGGCTGCCTTTGTGCCGCGGGCCGCTGCGCGTGAGCGTCATTCGATCACGCGGTCAGCTCGCAGGAGCACGGACTGCGGCACAGCCAGCCCCAAGGCCTTGGCAGCCTCGAGATTGATCACGAGTTCGAAGTGCAGCGGAATCTCGACCGCCAACTCGGCCGGCTTCGCGCCTTTCAAGATGCGGTCGACGAAGGTCGCCAGACGCCGATGCGTCTCGCGCATATTGGCGCCGTAGGTCATCAGGTTGCCCTCTTCGGCAAAGCGCGACCAACCGGAAACCGTTGGAATGCGGTTCCTGATCGACCAGGCCGCGATGCGCGCGCTGTTGCTGTTGATGCTTTGAACGGGGAACATCAGCGCCGCCTCGTGGCGCGAGTTGCGTGCCGCCTCCAGCGCATGGTCGAGCTGCGCGGCGCCTACAAACTCGAAGTACTCGATCTCCAGGCCCACCGCCCTCGCGGCAACTTCCGACGCGCGCCTTTCGGCCTGATCGCCGGGATGCTGAGGATTGGCCAGGACGGCAATGCGTTTCAAGCCCGGCATCACGGCTTTCAGCAACTCGATTCGCTTGCCGACGAGCTCCAGCTGCAGAAACGAAATCCCGGTGAAATTGCCGCCGGGCCGGGCGTAGCTCTCGACCAACCCGGCCTGCACCGGATCGCCGCTGTAGGTGAACACCACCGGGATGGTCTTGGTCGCGCGGCGCAGTGCGACTGCCTGCGGCCCGACGGTCACGATGACATGCGGCGCTTGGGCCACCAGCGCGGCGACAAGGGCCTCGACGCGCGCTGCGGAGTGCTCGGCCCAGCGCGCGTCGATGACGAGGTTGCCACCTTCGACATAACCCAGGTCGCGCAACTCCTGACGCAGCATATCGAGCCGCGGCAGATCCTCGGCCATCGTGCCTGGCGCGAGCCAGCCGATCCGAAACGGCGGCGCCGGCTGGGCGAGCACCGGGCACGCTGCGACGATCGCGCCGGTCACGGCGCAGGTCAGGAGATCTCGGCGGTGGGTCACTGGATCCCCTCTAGCGCATCGCGCGTTTCGACAAGTCTCGATGGTGCACAGCACGAATCGATCCGACTGACCCATGCCTCTTGTCGATACTGGAGGCGCCGCGATCTTAGCCGGCCCGACCCGGCGCGACAACGCGCGTTCGCAGCCCGCCAGCTCACCAGACGCCGCCGCCGCGGCGGCGGCCCACGCCGTGCTGGTGCGTCTGCTCCCGGAGCAGACGAAAGAATTCGACCAGGCGTTGCAGGCCTCGCTCGCGGGGGTTCCCGAGGGGCCAGCAAGAACGCATGGGGTTCGGCTCGGAGAGCAAGCCGCCGCCGCAGTGCTCGCCGAGCGCGGCAAGGACGGCGCGGACGCTCCCATCACGTATCGGCCGTATACCGTCGCGGGCCAATATGTGCCCACCGCGCTGCCGGCGTCTTCCACCTGGGGCGGGGTGCGGCCATTCGTGCTGAAGACCGGCGATGCGGTGCGCCCCCCGCGCCTTATGCGCTGGGCAGTGCACAGTGGGCGAAAGACTTCAACGAAGTGAAGACGATGAGGGCCAAGGAGGGTTCTGCGCGCAGCGCCGAGCAAAGCGACATCGCCCGCTTCTGGTCGCTGACCGGGGCCGCCACGTACAACCCGGTGGCGCGCCAG
>JANOLJ010000161.1:0-26841 GCA_031419715.1 Burkholderiales bacterium
GCAAGCGCCGTACGACCCAGCAGCAAGGCAACAGCAAAGCACGATTCAGAAATCATTCAGCAGGATTTCAGCGCGCTGTCAGGACATGCCACCATTCCGTGAATGCCGACGGTGCGTCGCACGACGAACCCGAAACCGCCACCATCTTGATTGGCTTCGACTTGATAAGAGCAAAGCCAGGAAGGAATTGCGCAACCGCCTTGCCGCGCATAGCATAGCCGTGCATTCAACGCTTCCGCTGGGCATCAGGCCCATGTGAAGCGCCGATGCGGCAACGGCTGCGGCAATGCACGCCAACAACAATACGAAGCATCTGGAGATTCGGGAGTTCGTGTTCGATTTCGAACACGCCGAGTTGCGCGCGCCTGATGGTGCGCGGGTGTTGCTGCGGCCGCAGGTGCTGGCTGTATTGCAATGCCTGGCGCGCCGCCCGGGCTTCATGGTCGGCAAAGCCGAGTTGCTGCGCACCGTGTGGCCGAGCGTGATCGTCGGCGACGACAGCCTGGTGCAATGCATCCGCGAGCTGCGCCATGCCCTGCATGACGGCGCGCACCGCATCGTGCTCACCGAGCCGCGCTGCGGTTACCGCCTGGTCGTGCAGGCACCGCAGGGACAAACCCAGGGTCCAGCGCCAGTCAACGGGGCCGACGCGCCCGAGCCGGCCGAGTTCCACCAGGACATCCGCTTCGCCACCACCCCCGACAACGTGCGCCTGGCCTACGCCAGCAGCGGCCAGTGCGCGCCGCTGGTGCGCAGCGCGCACTGGATGACGCACCTCGACTGGGACTGGCGCAGCGCCACGCTCGGCCCGCCGATCCAGGCGCTGTCGCGGCGCCATCGCCTGATTCGCTACGACGGCCGGGGCTACGGCCTGTCAGACTGGGACGCCGCGCCGGCCACGCTCGACCAGGGCGTGGCCGATCTGCAAGCCGTGGTCGACGCCGCCGGGCTGGAGCGCTTCGCGCTGCTCGGCGTGTCCACCGGCGCGCCAGTGGCGATCCGTTTCGCGGCGCGGCACCCGAAGCGCGTCACGGCCCTGGTGCTGCTCGGCGGCTATGCGCGCGGCGTGCTGCGCCGCGGCGCGAGCAGCACATCATCGGACAACTTCAACGCGATGCTGCGCCTCATCGAAGACGGCTGGTCGCGAGAGAACCCGGCGTTCCGGCAATTGATCACCTCGCTGCATTGGCCCGGCGCGAACGCGGCGCAGATGGAGTCGTTCAACCATTTGCAGCGCGTCTCGTGCACGCCGCCTGCGGCGGTGGCGCTGCTGCGCGGCAGCGCCGAGCATGATGTGACGGACGACTTGGCGGTACTGCAGTGCCCGACCCTGGTGCTGCACAGCCCACGCGACGCACGCGTGCCCTTCGAGGAGGGGCGCCTGCTCGCCAGCGCGATCCGTGGTGCACGCCTGGAGACGTTCGACAGCCCGAACCACCTGCCGCTGCACGGCGAGGCGGCGTTCGAGTTCGTGGGCCAACAGATCGAGGCTTTCTTGCTGCACAGCGCAGCGGTTCAGCTGCTGCCCCGGCGCCGCGCGACGGATGCGCCGCTACCGGGTGAGGCCGCATCGTCGCGCCTGGCAGGAGGCGTGAATCGGATGGCACCGACGCAGGCGCTGCCGATCGCCGTGGCCGACCCGCGCATCAAACACTAGCGCGCCGCGCCCAGCACGCCCGGGCACGCGAGCATGCGCGCTGGAACGTCGCGTCATTCTGTATAACGATCGGAATTACTTAGCCAATAAATCGGCGCGGTTTCGGGACTTTCGGCGCGGCACGTTTCATGCTGATGGCATCGTGTTCTCGTCATGAGGCCCGCCATGGAACCGCTGGTCCTGTCGCTGCTCATGTGGCTCGCTGCGCATTCCGACTACAACGTCACCGGCCTGCCCACGCCGCAGATTCGCTTGCTCAGCCCCGAGGCCATGACCGCGCTGTACTACGAACAAGCTGGTGCGAAGGCCGGCGCGCCGCAGGTCGATACACGCATCCAGGGCTACTTCTTGTGGGGTGATGGATTGCCGGGCGTGATCTACCTCGTCGACCCGCGCGACACGCCAGGTGCCGCGAAATACGCCGATCCGAGCGACAACCCACTGTTCCGCGAACGCCTGCTGCACGAACTGGTGCACTTCGCACAGCGCGCGAGCGGCGCGTCCGCGAACTTCCCGTGCCCGACGCGCGGCGAGTTCGAAGCTTACCGGCTCGGCGGCACTTACCTGCGCGAACTCGGCGTGCCCGACCCGATGCCGATGCGCATGCGTTGGGCGCAGCGCTTCAGCGCTTGTTGATTGCCTGTCCGCGCCGATGCCGTGCGCCTGCCGGCATCGGCGCCGCGCAGTCACGCACGCACGCACGCATGAGACCAGTCACACCAAGTTCGGAAATTCTTAGTCCAAATTTCGGCGTGCCTTCGGGACTTCATCCCGGCCACGCGCGAAGCTGCGCCAGCGATGGCTCCGCGCCGCGCCCACACCAATCACCAAGCCGCACAGGCTCAACAAACGCCAGGAGACCGCTATGGCCATTCGCAAACCTTGGGCGCACGCGCTAGCCGCCGCGACGCTGCTACTGAGCAGCGGCGTTAGCCGCGCCGACGCCGTGACCGACTGGAACCAGACCGCGCTGAACGCCACGCACGTCACCGCCGCATTCGCGGGCGGCGCGATCTACCAGGTGCGCGTGCTGGCGCACATGCACACGGCGATCTTCGATACCGTCAACGCCATCGACCGGCAATACACACCGTACAGCGTCGACTTGAAAGCGCTGCCAGGCACGTCGATCGACGCCGCAGTGGCGAGCGCCGCTCACGCCGTGCTCTTTGCCGAGGCGCCGGCGCAACGCGCGGCGGTCGATCGTGCCCTGGCCGCGGCGCTGGGCAAGGTTCCCGAAGGCCCGGGCAAGAGTGACGGCGTTGCCCTGGGCAAACAGGTCGCCGAGAAGCTGCTTGCGGTCTGGGCGAATGACGGCGTGACCGACTCCGCCGTGTTCCAGATTCCTCCCGCCGGGCGCGGCGTGTGGCAGCAGACACCGCAATGGGGTGTGCCGATTCTCTATTCCTGGCGGCAGGTGAAGCCGATGGCCATCAAGGACGCTCGCGCTTACGACATCGGCGGGCCACCGGCGCTGACCAGCGAGCGCTTCGCCCGCGACTACAACGAGATCAAGAGCCTGGGCGGGCGCCACAGCACGGCGCGCACCTCCGAGCAACTCGCCGTGGCGTCGTATTGGACCGTGCAGACGATGATTCCGTGGAACAAGGCGGCGCAGGCCGCATCGAGGGCCAGGAATCTCAGCGTCACGGAAAACGCCCGGCTGTTCGCGCTGTTGAACATCGCCGCACACGACACACAGATCGTCGCGATGGAACAAAAGTACCGCTACAACTTCTGGCGCCCGTACACCGCGATCCGCTACCCCGGCGGCCCGGGCCACCCCGCGCTGACGAGTGACCCGAACTGGGAGCCCGTGATCAACACGCCAGGGCATCAAGACTACCCCTCGGGCCACTGCACCACCTCTGGCGGCGCGCTCGGCGTGTTGCTCGCGTTCTTCCCGGACGACAAGGTGAACGTGACCGACATCCACATGCCTTTGCTCGGCATCAATCGCTCCTGGACCAGCTTCACGCAGATGGCCAAGGAAGTCGAAGACGCGCGCGTCTGGGCCGGCATTCACTTCCGCGCCGCCGATGAAGACGGCACGAAGATGGGGCGCAAGGTCGGCGAGGACACGGTGGCGACATTGCTGCGGCCGTTGCAATGAGCAGATGCGCAGCGTTCCTGTGGTGCGCTCTCGCGTGGTTCGGCGCCGGCAGCGCCAGCGCCGGGGAAACGCTGCGCTACCTGCTGACGACGAGCGACGGCAACAAGGCGGGCGAGCAAGTGATGGAGCGCGGTGCCGACGGGCGCACGCGGGTGCGCTTCATCTTCAAGGACAACGGGCGCGGACCCGAACTCGAAGAACAGTTTCGCCTGGGCGCCGACGGCACTTTCATCGACTACGAAGTGAAGGGCGTGGCCGAAATGGGCGGTCCGGTGAACGAGCGCTTTACCCGCAGCGGCGATCAGGCGCAATGGCAGTCGCCCTCCGAGTCGGGCCGCGACAGCGTTTCCGGCGCGGCGTTCTATATGCCACGCGACAGTTCGTATGCGCCGATTTCCGCAAGCATCGGCGCCGCAGCGCGCGCTGGCGGGCGGATCGCGCTGCTGCCCTCGGGCATGCTGACGCAGCGCAAACTCGACGAAGTGGTCGTCACTCGCGACGGCGCGCGGCGCAGTGTCCAGTTGTTTGCGCAGAGTGGGGTCTGGCTCACGCCATCGTTCTATTGGGCGACGCTTGAGCCGACACCGCGCCTTTTCGCCGCCATCTACCCGGGCTGGCGCACCGCGATCGAAGACGGCTGGCAAGGCAATGTCGAACTGTTGGCAAAGCACCAACGAGCCGCCGAAGTTGCCCTGCTGAAAGCCCAAGCGGTGGAATTGCAGCAGCCGTTGCGCGGCCTGACCGTGATTCGCAATGCACAGGTCTTTGACAGCCTCGCCGCACGGCTCGGCGCAGCTTCCGACGTGTATGTGCTGCGCGGCCGAATCACCGCCGTACTTCCCGCTGGTTCAGCCGGGCAGGAACCGGACGCCGAAATCGACGCCGCCGGCCGCGTGCTGCTACCAGGCTTGTTCGACATGCACGGCCACATCGGCCGCTGGGAAGGCGGCCTGCACCTGGCGGCGGGCGTGACGACGGTGCGCGACGTCGGCAACGACAACGACAACGCCATCATGCAGATGATGCTCGATGAAGCGGCGGCAGGCGAATTGCTGATGCCGCGCATCGTTCCCTGCGGCTTCCTCGAAGGCGAGAGCCCTTTCTCGGCGCGCAACGGCCGGATTGTGAAAACACTCGCCGAGGCGAAAGCGGCCATCGACTGGTACTCCCAGCGCGGCTACCCGCAACTCAAGATCTACAACTCGTTCCCGCGCGCGATTCTGCGCGACACGGTGGCCTACGCGCACAGCCGCGGCATGCGCGTGAGCGGCCATGTGCCGGCGTTCATGCGCGCGCAAGACGTGGTGGAACAGGGATTCGACGAAATCCAGCACATCAATCAACTGATGCTGAACTTTCTGGCGACGCCGGAAACCGACACGCGCACACTGGAGCGCTTTTACCTGCCGGCGGAAAAGCTGTCGGCGTTCGACTTCGAGTCCAAGCCCGCGCAAGACTTCATCGCGCTGCTGAAACAACGCGGTACCGTGATCGACCCGACACTCGCGACCTTCGACTTCCTCAAGCAGCGCGACGGCGAAGTATCGGAGCCCTACCGCAGCGTCATGGCGCACCTGCCGGCGAACGTGCAGCGCGGATTTCTCAGCGGCGGCATGAAGATTCCCGACGACGCCACCGCCGCGCGCTACCGGGCCTCATTCGCACGCATGGTCGAGTTCGTCGGCCACGCGTACCGAGCCGGAATTCCCGTCGTCGCCGGAACCGACGCGATTGCTGGATTCACGCTGCACAGCGAGCTTGAGTTGTACGTGAAGGCCGGCCTGACACCGTCACAAGCGTTGCAGGTCGCCACGCTTAACGGCGCGAAGTACACCGGAACCTTGAACGAGCGCGGCAGCATCGAGGCCGGCAAGCTTGCCGACCTGGTGCTGATCGACGGCGACCCGACACGCGACATCGCCGAGTTGCGCAAAGTGGCACTGGTGATCACGCAGGGCAAGCTGATTCACCCGACCGAGGTGTACCGGCGCATGGGCATCCAGCCCTTTGTGCAAAGCGCGCCCGAACTGAAAACCAAGTCGATCACTTTCAGCCGTGCGATCCTGGTCAGCCCGCCGGTGGCGGCCACCGACGTCGCTACTTCCAACTACCGGCCATAGCCAGGAGAGTTTCAATGGCCCATCAAAGCAAAATCAAGCAGGGCGTCGCACGCACCGCTGGCGCAACCTTGCTGGCCTTCGCAGCCAGCTTGGCCGTGGCTGGCGTGAATGCCGACCGCTCCGATCGCAGCGCAGGCAAACCCGGCTTCGAGCAGAACACTGCGCGGCAACAGAACCCAGGAGTATTCCCCGTGTTTTCGCGGCCGCTGGGGCACTCCTACAGCGAATGGGCCGCGAGCTGGTGGCAGTGGGCACTTCAGATGCCGCCCTCCGGCCACCCCCTGCTGGACCTGCCGGACTCGACATGCCAGAAGGGTCAGCGAGGCAAGGTGTGGTTCCTCGGAGGCAACTTCATCGGTGAGGGAACACAGATCGCACGAAGCTGCGAAGTGCCCGCCGGCAAGGCACTTTTCTTCCCGCTCATCTCGAACGCGTACTTCGCATTTCTGAACGACCCACCCGACACCCGCACCGAGGAATACATCCGAAGCCTCATCGAGTGCACAGACCCAGTGATCAGCGTGAGCATCGATGGGCAAGCGCTGAGGCGACCCACCCAATACCTCGAACGTTCCGTCTTGTTCGATGTGCAACTGCCGGCGGACAATCTTTTTGGCTTGGGCCCGGACGTCATTCCCGAACTCAAGCTGTCGCCGAGCGCGGACTTTGGCTACTACTTGTTCCTGACTCCATTGAAGGTGGGCGTGCACCACATTGCATGGTCGGCCAAGATGAATTGCCCCAGTCTGGGCGGCGACATTTTCCAGAACGTGAACTACTCGATCACGGTGCGGCCAGGAAGACAGCACTGAGCCCAGGCACGACCCCCGAACAGCAACTTCGCTCACCGCGGACCATGCGGGCAGAAAGCTGTTGTTCCGTCGGGTCTCAATCTTCGATGGAGCTTTGACCATGAGAGAAATACTCCAGACCTTGAAGCTGCGATGTGCGGTGACCGCATTTGCCACGGTGCTCGCGCTGCCCACGCAAGCCCAAGTGCTGCAAGACTGGGTGAGCGTCGAGCCCGGCGCCCATGGCGAAATGATGGCACTCGACAACGACAACAACGCCTACGTCGCCGCGTCCACGCCTTGGTCAACGATGCTGATCGCCAAGTACGGCGCGTCGGCAACACCGCTCTGGCAACGCGTGTTCGACAACCCGGGCACGCGCGAGCAGAGTTCCTGGATCACGGTGGACGCCACCGGCAACGCTATCGTCACTGGCTACATCATCGGCGGCGACGGCGGTAGCGCGAACGGGCTGATCGTCCTGAAGTACAGCCCCCAGGGCAGCTTGCTCTGGCAAGACGTCATCCGATCGGCGTTTGGCTACTCGGCGCAGGCGCGGACCGACGCTGCGGGCAATGTCTACGTGGTCGGGCGCGCGGCGAACCCGAACCACGGCGCGAGCGGCGGCGTCATCGGGCTCGTCGCGATCAAGTACGCCCCGGACGGCACCCGGCAATGGTTGCGCCACTTCGGCTTGGCCCACGTATCGACAGACGCGCCGGCATCGATGCGCGTCACGCCCACGGGAAATTTGATCGTGATCGGCGGTACCAGCGGGCACATGGTGTTGACCGCTTTCGACCCGTCGGGCAACCTGATCTCGTCGAAGACCGTTGCCGCTTCCCCCGGCGACCTGGCGTTCGGCCCGACTGGCGAGTTCTACGTCGTCGGCGGCCCGCACTCGCGTCCAGCCGCGAACGCATTCCTGGTCATCAAACAAGACGCGAACCTCAACGAGCTTTGGCGCAAGACCTACGACGTCGGCCCCTGGGGATGGCGTGTCGCGGTCGATTCACAGGGCAACGCCATCGTCACCGGTGTCACTGGCGACAAGAGGCTCGACTGGATGACGATCAAGCTCGATCCTAACGGCACGCTGCTGTGGTCACGTCGATACGACAGGCATGCGTTCAGCGACGAGATTCCGTTTTCCATCGTCATCGGGCCCGACGACTCGGTGTACATCACCGGGCAAGGAGGTCCAGGTCCGGCCTCGGGCAAACGCGGTGACCTGGGAACGGTGACCGTCAAGTACGCGGCCGATGGAACCGAGCGCTGGACGGCGTCGACATTCGCCTCGGACCGAGGGCTCAGCGTGAAGCTGGGCAGCGACAACAGCGTCTTTGTCGTCGGCGAGTCGCCGCTGAGCCTGTTGCGCTACACGCAGGTGGCGCGGTGATGGCAGGTCACCCAGTGAGCGAATCTTTGAATTGACGTGGCCATGCGCATCGACCACCAGGCCTGCGCTTCGCGGGTTTCGCGCCGTGCCATGCTCACCGCTGCGTTGTTCGTCACACCCTGTGCGGCGGACGACGCCGCTTCGCCGGTGCTCGCTTACTACGACATGATCCACAGCTACAGCGTGGGCGAGATCGAACTCGCGTTGGCGCAGTTTTCTGAAACCGCTGTCGTCATTGCGGGTCCACAGTGCACTGACGAGAACCCCTGCGTCGGCCGGGCTGCGATTCGCGAAAACTATCTCGTCGCCAGCAAGGCTCGCGGACTCGCCCCACCGCTGCTCGACCAACGCTTCGACGGGACTCGTTTGACGACGCGTGGCGAAGTGGTGGGCGGTTATCGGTTCGAGGGCACCGTGAAGCGGCTGATGGGCGGGCACGTCTTCGAGTTTCGGGAGGGCCGCATCGTTTCGCTTCGCGTCGAACTCGACCCTGGAGATGCGCAGACCGCCGCATTCATCGCCCAGCGCGCAAAACGCGGTGGAGCCGACAGGGTGGCGATCGGCGCACGCTGACGCTTCGGCGTCGGCGTGGCGCTAACTGCCCACTGGCAGACACCGCCGCCATCGCGAGCTGGCAACTGTTGGCATCGATTCATGCCGTCGGTGAAGACTGTGTCAGCGAAGATTGTTGACCGCGCCGCTGCGAGCGCCTACGATCTACACGAATTCCATCGATCGGACAATCGTATGACAGCAGTCACCGTCTCGGAGAAGTTTCAGGTCGTCATTCCAAAAGACGTGCGTGAATCTCTGGGCCTGCGGCCGGGGCAGAAGATCGAAGTCATTGTTCATGAAGGCCGGGCCGAGTTCATCCCGGTGCGGGCCTTGAAAGCGATGCGCGGCTTTCTGCGCGGCATCGACACCCATGTGGCGCGCGACAAGGACAGGGTCTGAACGTCGTCGACTCCTCGGGTTGGCTCGAATTCTTCGCCGACGGTGCGAACGCCGCCTTCTTCTCCAAGCCGATCGTCGACACCGAGAACCTGCTCGTGCCGAGCATCAGCCTGCTCGAAGTCTTCAAGCGAGTTCTGCAGCAACGCGGCGAGAACGCGGCGCTGCAAGCGGTGGCGCACATGCGCCAGGGGAGGGTCGTCGACCTTGACGGCGAACTCGCGTTGGCCGCGGCTCACCTCGGCGTGACGCACAAGCTGCCGCTCGCCGACTCGGTGATGCTCGCCACCGCGCGCCGGCACGGCGCGGTACTGTGGACTCAGGATGCCGACTTCGAGGGCATCGAGGGCGTGCGCTATGTCGGCAAGTCAGCGCCAAACCGCTGAAGCCGGCTGCCGCTGACTCCTGGCGCTCACTCCTGGCGCGGACAAGGTTCATATCGGCCGGGCCGGCTTGCGCAATCGCCCGGGTCATGTAACCATCTGTACCGGCCACGACGACAGCGTGGCGGCCTGCCCAAGAAGACTGCGGAGGGCTGTTCGCCACCGGCCTGCGTCCCCAAGAAAAACGCCGGGAGGGATCGCGGTGAACGACACACTGCCGCACCAGCGTGTGGCGATTGCATTGGGCAGCTTCACGATCGACCTGGAGCGCTCGGACCTGTTTGACGCGCAGGGTCAGCGCGTGCCGTTGCGCCGGCAGGCGCTGGCCGTGCTGCTGGAGCTGGCTCGGCACGCCGGGCTGGTGCTGAGCCGCGACGCACTCATGCAGGCCGTGTGGAAGGACTCGTTCGTCACCGACGACAGCCTCGTGCAGTGCATGGTCGAGATCCGGCGCGCGCTCGGCCCCACGGTCGCTGCTGCACTCAGAACCGTGCCGCGGCGCGGCTACGTGCTGGAGCTGGGCGCGCAACCGCGGCCGCAACCAGTACCGCCAGCGCAGCCTGCAGCGCCAGTGGCAGGCGACCTGGCAGACTCGGTGCTGCCCACTCACCCGCCCGCGCTGCCCTTCGTCGGCCGGGGCGCGGAGTTGGACGCACTCGTCAATCAGTCCTGCCCGCCCGGTGCCTCGGGTTGCCTGGTACTGATCTCCGGCGAGCCGGGCATCGGCAAGAGCCGGCTTGTGGAAGAGGCGGCGCGCGTGGCGGCGAGCCACGGCGCGGCGACGTTGCTGCTGAAGTGCCACGAAATCGAATCGGGAATCACTTACGGCGCGCTGAGTCAGCTCATCGACAGGCTGGTGGCGCTGGCCGACGATGCCGCGCTGCGCACCCTGGACGACATCTCGCGCGCCGAGCTGGCCGCGCTGGCGCCCTCGTGCGCCGCGCGATTGGAACCGCTGGCGCAACTCAGCGCAACCGATGCCAGCCTGCGCCAGACGCGCGCTCGCACGGCGCTGATCGCCTTGTGCGCGGGACTGTGCGCCCGGCAGCGGTTGATACTCTGCATTGACGACGCCCATTGGCTCGACGAGGCCAGCGCCGTGACCCTGTTCGCGCTGGCCGAGGCGGCGTCGCGCAATCACTACGCCATCTGGGCCACGCTGCGTCGAGACGAGGTGGCGAGCAGTCCGAACGCGATGCGAATGATGGCAGCGCTGCAAGAGCTGAGCCACACCAGCCAACACGAGCTGGCGCGGCTGACGCCGCACGACGTGGCGAGCATCGTCGCGCAGGTGCGGGCGCGCCAGACGGCCCAACAGCCAACCCACCCGCCGGCCGACCCAGGGCAAGTCGACTGGCTGGTGCGCGAGAGCGCAGGCAACCCGTTCTACCTGGGCGAGTTGATTCACGCGAATCTCGGCGCGGGCGACACGCCGAGGCTTGCGCAGAGCGCGGCGGGTGTACGGAACATCCTGCCGCTGGGCATCCTCGACGCCGTGCTGCGCCGTGCCCGGCATCTGACGCGCGCGGCGCTGCGACTGCTCAAAGCCGCGGCGGTGCTTGAGCAGGGCGCCGCGTTCGACCTGCTGTGCCGCGTGGCGAAGCAGGAGCACGATGTTGCGCTCGAAGCCCTGGAAAGCCTGCTGGCCGCCGGTTGGCTCGTGGAAGACCGCGAACGTGGGCGCTACCCTTTTGCCCACGACAAGCTGCGCGAGGCCATCTATGCTTCGTTGCCCGTGGCGCTGAAGCGCACCTTGCATGGCCGCGCGACGCGTGCCATGCTGGACCGGGCCGCACAGCGCAAGGCCGCGCCTGAGCACGCCGTGGTCGCCGCGCACGCGCAGCGCGCGGGACAGGAATCGGTCGCGCTCCAGCATTTCGCCTTGGCAGGTGACGCCGCCCGCCGCATGTTCGAACTGCGCCGCGCGGAAGCGCTGTACACCCAGGCGCTGGGCTTCGAAGCCGACCCGCGAGAGGGCAGCGCGGCGGGTCTGCAGATGGCTCTGCTCGAGAAGCGCGGCGCCGTGCGCAGCATGCTCGGCGCAGCCGCGCAAGCCGAGGCCGATTTGCGCGGCGCCATCGCGATGGCCGAGGCGAACCGGGCCAATGCCACCACGGCGGGCGACCACCCCACCGCGCAAGCCACGCTGGTGCGCCTGCAAATCGAACTCGGCGTGATGCTGCAACGCCATCACCGCCTGGAAGACGCGCTCGGCGTGCTGGGCCACGCCCTCGAACTCGCCGCCGCGGCGAACGACGCAGACGCGATGGCCGCGGCGCGTTGCTGGCTCGGCGATGTGGAGTGGATGCGCGAGCGCAACCGCGCCGCGCGAGGCCACTTCGAGGCCGTGCTGGGCGCCGACGCCCCCGCCGATCCTGCCCGCCCTGCCCGCCCTGCCGGGCCTTCAGGCGCGGCCAGCCCCGCCATCGAAGCCTACCGGACCAAGGCGCTGTTCGGCCTGGCGCAGTGCGCCGGCATGGACGCCCGGCCCGCCCGTGCCGATGCGCTGCTGGACCAAGCGCTCGGCCGTGCTCGCGCCCCGGCCGAGCGGTTCTTCGAATGCGCATGGCATGTGTTGAAGGGCTGGATTCGGGTCGGCGGGCACGGCATGGCTCAGGCGGAGGCGGCGCGCGAGCACTTCGAGCGCTGCCTGGATTTGTCGCGCCAGACCGACCTGTTCTGGTACGCCGTGCCGTGCAACATCGGCATCGGCGTGACGCACGCTGCGGCGCGCCGCTTCGACAGCGCGATTGAGCACTTCGAGTCCGCGCTGGCTTTACCCGCCGACCCGCACAACAATCGCTGGCGGCTCGCGGCGGGCGTGTGGCTGGCGTCATGCCACCTAGACCGTGGCGACCCAGCCGCTGCGCTCGTGACCGCGCAACAGGCGCAATCCTCGCTGGCCGAGTTCGGGCCGTTCATGTTCGCCCCAAGCTGCCCGCGCTGATCACGATGGCGTTGGTGCGCCTGGGCCGCGGCCGCGAGTGCGAGGACCCGCAACCGCTGATAGAACAAGCGCGCCAAGACGAGATCGGGTACCTCTTGGTTGACGCCCTGGAAGCTCGGGCCGAGTGGCTGCACGCACGCGGCGACACGCCGCGCTCGCTTGAGTGTGCGGGTGAACTGCTGCGCGAAGCCGCCGCTCGCGGGCTACCCCAGGCGCACGCCGCGGCGCGGGCCTGGCGCGCCAGCGTGTCGAACGCCTGAGGAACACACGGCGCTGAACCCGCGGCAGCGGGTTCAGCAATCTTTCGCCCAAATTTCGGCGCACCATCGGGACTTCTAGCAAGCCTGGCGCGAAGCTGCGCGAGCGATAGCGACTTGCTGTTCGCACAACGCGTCGGCTTGGCGCGACCACTATCCTAAGGAGAATGAAAAGTGTTCATGCGCAAAGACCTATTGGTGGCCACCAGCGCCTTGTTGTCGTTCGTCGCCCTGATCGCGCTCCTCACGCCGAGCACGAGCTACAGCCAAACCAAAGTCCAAAATGTGAACGTGGTAGGTACGGTGCCGAAAGTACCTTTCCAAGAGGAGGTCATCCTAGTCTTTGGAGCAGGAAACAATGGGACCAACGGCGGATTTATGGTGCCTGCAGGCAGGCGCCTGATCATCGAGCATGTGTCGGGGCTGGCCGCCCTCGAGATTGGTCAGCGATTGAAATGGTCGCGAATCAGTACTCTGGCGATGGCAGGCGGCACTCAAGTTGCTCATTACTTGGCGACAACCCAGCAGGCGAGTGTTGCCGGTATCGCTGACTACTACGTGATGAGTCAGCCCATGCTGGCCTATGCTGTCGGGGCAGTGGAAATAGCCGCCTTCCGTTCCGATGTTGCGGGAACTGGGCAAGTGAACGTCAGTGTCTCTGGTTACCTCGTGGCTGTGCCATGAGATTGTGTTCCGGATTGCTGCACGAACTGGTGTACGTCACGCAGCGCGCCAGCGGCGCGTACGCGAACTTCGCCTGCCCGACGCGCGGCGAGTTCGACGCCTACTGGCTCGGCGGCACCTACCTGCGCGAGCTCGGCGTGGCCGACCCGATGCCGATGCGCATGTACCGGGCGCAGCGTTCCAGCGCTTGTTGAGCGCGCCGATCGACCGCATGGCGGTAGCGGCCCGCCTGCCCGAGCGCAACCAGGCTATTCGCCTGCGCCACAGGGATCGGAAGTCTTTCGGCCGAATTTCGGATTACTTTCGGGACTTCGGCCAAGCACAAGGCGATGCTGCGCGGGCGACAGCAACGCGGTCTGCGGACCAGGCGCTGGATTCAGTTCGAATGAGCGGGATTTTTGCCAACAAGCGCCAACCAACGCCGGACTTGGCGCCAGTTCGCGACGGCAGGTGTGCATCGAAGGATGCGGCAACCATGCCCACGATCACAACCCTGTCCGGCGAGAGAAGGAGCAGCAAGTGAAGACGTCTTACATCGCCCTTGTAGTGGCTATGGCCGCAAGTGTCATCGGCGTATCGACGTCGGCGCACGCCTCACCGTTCGCGCTCGACGCCATCAACGGGGCAGCGACGATTCAGTATCGATCCACGTTCGACAACGCCGGGGGGCAGAAAACGATGGGTACCCTGTTCATCGTTTTCGGCGCGAGTACTTTTGACGACATGGCAGGAGTCAAGCAAGGCAGTGCCTCCGCGAATTTCATCGAACTTAGCACCTTTCAGCAATCGTTCATTCAGTGTTCTGGACCGGAGTTCGCGAGGGCCATCTCCGTCAATCCCGGCAACGGGAACACGGCAATCTCCGCAACCCTCGATCCAGCGAACCCGAACTGCTTCAGCATCGATGTCAATGCGCCTTTGACACTGAACCTTGCAGGGCAGCTCAACGACACACATCACATTTCTCAGAGCGGCATTCAGACGCAACGGTTCGGCGCCGAGGTATTCAAACAGAACTTTCGGTTCGTCCAGTTCAGCGAGACTTTCAATGGAACAGTTGGTCCGGTCCTTGGCCCGTTTGACGGCGGGGCGCAGGCCTACCGAAGTACCAATCGACAAAGGCTGAAGTGATCTCCCAGCTCGGTCGCAGCTGGCAGCAGCACTACGCTCGCGAGCCGAGCCGCTCGCACAGGCAGGTTCACGCACAACTTCTGGAGAACTCCATGGCCATCGACGAAGCAAAACTCAATGAATTCATGGGCCGATTCGTCGGCGACCTGGGCGCCGTGGCGCACGCCGCCACCGTCGTCATTGGCGACCAGCTCGGCTTGTACAAACGCCTGGCCGAGGGGCCGACCGACGTTGAAACTCTCGCGCGCAAGACCGAGACCGACCCGCGCTACCTGCGCGAATGGTTGTCGGCGCAGGCGGCCAGCGGCTACGCCGAGTACGACCCCGCCACGCAGCGCTTCAGCCTGAGCGAAGAGCAGGCGATGGCGCTGGCGCAAGAGGGCAGCCCGGCGTTCATCCCCGGCGCGTTCCAGGTGTCGATCGCGATCTTCAAGGCGATCCCGAAAATGATGCAGGCGATGCGCACCGGCCTCGGCCTGGGCTGGCATGAACACGACGCGTCGCTGTTCCACGGCACCGAGCGATTCTTTCGGCCTGGCTACGCCGCGAATCTTGTGAGCAACTGGATACCTACGCTCGAAGGCATGGACGCGCGGCTCCACGCAGGCGCGAAGGTGGCCGATGTGGGCTGCGGCCACGGCGCCTCGACGATCATCATGGCGCAGGCCTACCCGAAGTCAACCTTCATCGGCTTCGACTACCACGCACCGTCGATCGAGCATGCGCGCGCGGCGGCGCAGAAGGCCGGCGTGGCAGACCGCGCGACCTTCGAAGTCGCGAAGGCGAAAGACTTCCCCGGCAACAACTACGACATGGTCGCGGTGTTCGACTGCCTGCACGACATGGGCGACCCCGTAGGCGCGGCGGCGCATGTGCGCGCGAGCCTCAAGGCGGACGGCACCTGGCTCATCGTCGAGCCGTTCGCGAATGATCGGCTCGAAGACAACCTGAACCCGATCGGGCGCATCTACTACTCGGCCTCGACCTTCATTTGCACGCCGGCCTCGCGCTCGCAGGTAGTGGGCGCGTGTCTGGGGGCGCAGGCCGGCGAGGCGCGGCTGCGCGACGTGGTCACGAAAGGCGGGTTCTCGCGTTTCCGCAGAGCGACGCAGACGCCGTTCAATTTGGTGCTGGAGGCGCGGCCCTGAGAAGGTGAGATTGAGTCTGCCAATCGCACATCTTCACAGCGGATAGAGAAGTTCAGACACGCGAATGCCCATCGACAAGAATCTCGGAACGGTCGCACTACCGGGCTTCGTTGTCGACCTCGACCACACCGAATTGCGCACGACGGCGGGTGGTTCCGTGACCGTTCGAGCCCAGGTCCTTGAGGTGCTGTTCTGCTTGGCCCGCCGCCCCGGCGCGCTGGTCACACGCGACGAGCTGATGAATGCCGTGTGGCCGAACGCCGCTGTCACCGACGACAGCTTGGTGCAATGCATCGGCGAATTGCGCCGCGCGTTGAACGATTCGGCGCGGCGCATCGTCGTCACCGAACCTCGGCGCGGCTATCGCCTTCAGGCAGCGCAGCCGGTGCCAGGGGACGCTGCATCAGCCTCGCACGGCGATGAATTTCACCAGGACATTCGCTTCGCGGTCACCGCCGACGGCGCGCGCCTGGCCTGGGCCAGCAGCGGCAGCGGCACGCCGCTGGTGCGTGCCGCGCACTGGATGTCGCACCTCGACTGGGACTGGCGCAGCCAAACGCTGGGCCCGCGGATTCAGGCTTTCGCGAAACGCCATCGCTTCGTGCGCTATGACGGCCGCGGCTACGGCTTGTCGGACTGGGAGGCTGCGCCAGGCGTGCTCGACGACTGGGTGCACGACCTCGAAACCGTGGTCGATAGCGCCGGGTTGGAACGATTTTCCCTGCTCGGCGCCTCCGGCGGCGCACCGGTGTCGCTTCGCTACGCGGCGCGCCACCCGCAGCGCGTGACACACCTGGTGCTGCTGGGCGGCTTTGCGCGTGGCGCCCGGCGGCGCGGGGCGAGCAGCATTTCGCCGGAGAACTTCGCCGCTTTGGCACGGTTGCTCGAAGACGGCTGGGCACAAGACAACTCGGCGTTCCGGCAGTTGATGACTTCCATGTTCTGGCCCGGCGCCAATGCCGAGCAGATGGACTCGTTCAACCACTTGCAGCGCGTTTCATGCCCACCGAAAACGGCCGTGGCATTGCTGCGCCGGATCGCCGAGTTCGATGCCACCGATGACATGGCCCGCATTGCCTGCCCGACATTGGTGCTGCACAGCCCGCGCGACTCACGCGTGCCATTCGAGGAGGGCCGCTTGATCGCAGCCACGGTGCCCGGCGCGAGGTTGGAGCCCTTCGACAGCCCAAACCACACACCGCTGGTGGACGAGCCTGCTTTTGCGCAGGTGCAGACCTTGATCGACGAATTCCTGCGCGGCGCCGTCACGGGGCAGAACGCGGTCGTACGCGGTGCGCTGCATCTGGTGGACGGTGGCCCCGCTGGCCTCGTGCCGCCGAGCCCGGGGCGCAACGCGGTTTGAACCGCGGCACGTCGGTGGAGCGAGCCGCAGAACCGTCGACTTTCAACCGCCCGGCTGCAACGACAAGTTCTTGTTCTGCGTCAGCCAGGCCACCATGACGGGGTCACTCACGATGAACGATCTGCTGCCATGGTCGGTCTCGCGGCTCACCAGGCCTTTCGTTTGGAGCGCTTCGATCGCCCGCGTCACGCTTGAGCCCTGCACCTTGCGCTCTTGAAGTTGCGCCGCGAGCCACGCAAGGCTTTGCGCGGAAGTGGGCAGACGTCGTTCAAACACCAGGCGCAGCGCGGCACGCTGCAGGTCGGTGAGGGTCAGCCAGTTGATGGTCCACTTGTTGCGCACGTTTGGGTCGAGCATCGCCTTCAGGCCGTCCGCCAGCTGCCACTTCGGGTTGCTCATCGTGTTCGCCACGGCATTCAAAAACGGCTCGGGTTGGCTGCCGAGCGTTCGCAATACTTGCAAGGCGTCGGTCGGGTTCAGCTCTCGCCCCGTCGCCAGCCGGTACTTCTTGGCCACATGGACGATGAAGTCCTCGCCCAGCAATGGGTAGGGCTCCGGATTGGCGAAACCGTAGAGCGGTGCCTTCGACCTGGAAAACGTCTCCAGCAGCATGGTTTCCGACGACCCGCTGAAGACAGCGCCAACGCGCTTGCTCACCTGGGTCAGCGCCGCGCGCAGTGCCGCCGCCACCGCATCGGCCTCGGGCCCGTGAGCCACCGCCTGGAATTCGTCGAAGATCAGGACAACGTCTTTCTTCGTTTCCTCCAGCAATTCGGTCAGCAGCGCGTCGAACAACAGGAACTTGCTCTGCGGTTGCTTTCGGGTCGGCACATCGCCCAATTCGATGGAAGCGCCCGCGACCCCGATTTTCCTGACCGGCGTTCGCGCGGTTCGTTTCAGGCCGCTCGGGCTGACCTTGAGCGTGTCGAGCGCCTTTTGGATCGCGTAGTTGATGCTTGCCAACGGATCGGTCTTGTCCGCCCAGCATTCGAGATACACCGCCAGCGCGCCACGCTGCTCGACAAGCGGCATCACCTCCTGGCGAAGCAGGGTCGTCTTGCCGGTTTGGCGCGGGCCGAACAGCGCAATCCGCGCCTGCACCAAAACCCGATCCGCCAGTGTCGACGCCAGCTTGGGGCGGGTGAAACGCCACAGCGTGGTCAGTTCAGACATGGCAGAGGAATTGCGTGATGTGAGTTACATGCGTATTATGCGCACCCTTGCGTAGTCATGCAATCTCGGCTGCTTTCCCTCGCGGCTCCGGGTGCGAGGCCAGGTCTTCGTTGCCTGGCCTTGCACCAGATCAAAACGTCCCCGGAAACGCCCCGCCGTCGAGCAGGAAGTTCTGCCCCGTCATGTAGCCTGCATGCACGCTGCACAGGAAAGCGCAAACGGCGCCGAACTCGGCCGGTGTGCCGTAGCGCTGCATGGGGTTCGCCATGCGGCGCTGGGCGAGAACTTCGTCCACCGACTTGCCGCTCGCCTTCGCCAAACCCACCATCGTGGCGCGCAGCCGGTCGGTGTCGAACGGTCCCGGCAGCATGTTGTTGATCGTCACGTTCGCCGCCGCCAGGCGACCTTGCCGCGCCAGGCCTGCCACGAAGCCGGTGAGGCCGGTGCGTGCGCCGTTGGACAGGCCGAGGATGTCGATCGGCGCCTTGACCGCGCCTGAGGTGATGTTGATGACGCGGCCGAACTGGCGATCCGCCATCGCGTCCACCGTCGCCTTGATGAGTTCGATCGGCGTGAGCATGTTCGCATCCAGCGCCTTGATCCAGGTGTCGCGGTCCCAGCTGCGAAAGTCACCGGGCGGCGGGCCGCCGGCGTTGTTGATGAGGATGTCGACCTGCGGGCAGGCGGCGAGCGCCTTCGTGCGGCCCTCCAGTGTGGTGATGTCACCGACCACGGTGCGAACTTCACCGCGCTTCAATGCGCGCAGTTCGCTCGCGGTGGCCATCAACGCCTCTTCGCCACGCGCGGTGATCACGACGTGCACGCCTTCGTTCACCAATGCCGTCGCGCAGCCCTTGCCCAGGCCCTTGCTCGCCGCGCATACCAACGCCCATTTGCCTGTGAGGCCCAAGTCCATGTTTCGCTCCTGCTGAAGATTCAGGGCCCGATCATCGCACTCGCTGCGCAAGCAGCCAGACGCCGAGCAACACAAGCACCGTGCCGGCGGCGAGCCACGCCGTGAACGGTTCGCCGAGGATCAGCACGCCCATCGCGATCGTCGCCAGCGGGCCGAGCATGCCGACCTGCGCCGTCAGCACCGCGCCGATGCGCTCGATCGCCATCATCATCAACACTGGCGCGACAGTGCACAGCGTGGCGTTGAGCATTGAGAGCCAGAGCACTTGCGGCGCGACATCGAGCGCCGCCAGCGGCCGCAGCAGCGCGAATTGGGCGATGCACAGCAGGCAGGCGATCGTCGAGGCCAGGCCGGTGAGGCGCAAGGCGCCGAGCCGTTTCACTTCTTCGCCGCTGTACACCAGGTAGAGCGCGTAACTGATGGCGCTGCCGAATACGCACAGCGCACCGAACGCGACATGCGCGCCTTGCAGCGTTGCTTCATGGCCGAACACGATGAGCACGCCGCAGTAGCTGATCGCCAACGCGCCGATCTGCGCGGCGCGTATGCGCCGCCCGAACAGTGCCATGCCGAGCAACAACACCAGCGTCGGGTTCAGGTAGGCGATGAGCCGGCCCAGGCTCGCGCTGATGGTTTGCAAGCCGATGAAGTCAAGCGTGCTCGCGAGGTAGTACCCGCTGAAGCCCAGGCCAAGCACGACGATCCAGTCGCGCCGCGTCAGCGCCGGCCCGCTGCGCCCGGCCCACCAGGCCAGGCCCAGGAACAGCGGCAGCGCGAACAGCATGCGGTACATGATCAAGGTGATCGCGTCCACGCCGTGGCGGTAGGCGAGCTTGACGATGATGGCCTTGCCGGAGAAGGCCACGGAGCCCGCCGCTGCAAGCAGCAGGCCGGGCCAGAGCATTGGGCGCGAGGCGTGCGGTGGAGGGGCCTCGGGGTGCGGCATCGCATTCGATTCTACGGAGGCAGCTTGCCTGGCGACCGCCATCGCGGCACAGGCCTGGCACAGGCCTGGTACAGGCCTGGTACAGGCCGGGATGGCCCGCGCACACCCGGCACAATCGCGCAGATTTCAAGGAGGCTCGGTATGTTCGATCTGAACGGCAAGGTGGCGCTGGTGACCGGCGGCAACGGCGGCATTGGCCTGGGGCTGGCGCTCGGGCTGGCGCGCGCCGGTGCGCGAGTGGTCGTCGCGGCGCGCGATGCGAAGAAGTCGGCCGCGGCGGTGGAGCAACTCAAGGCCCTGGGCAGCGACGCTCTGGCGATTCAAGTCGACGTGAGCGACGAGAAGTCGGTGCAGGCGATGATCGATCAGACCGTGCAGCGCTGTTCGCGCCTGGACATTCTGATCAACAACGCCGGCATCAACATCCGCAAGCCGGCGGACCAGGCGTCGCTGCTCGAATGGAACAGCGTGGTGGACACAAATTTGACGAGTGCGTTCCTGTGCGCACGCGCCGCCTACCCGCACCTGAAGCGTCCGAAAAGCGCGAGCGCGGGCGGCAAGATCGTCAACATCGGCTCGATGACGTCGATCTTCGGCGCGTCGTTCGCGCCGGCCTACAGCGCGAGCAAGGGCGGTGTCGTGCAGCTCACCAAGTCGATCGCCAGCGCCTGGGCGGTGGACAACATTCAGGCCAACGCCATCCTGCCGGGTTGGATTGACACCGAACTCACGCAGCGGGCGCGCGTGGAGGTCGACGGGCTGAACGATCGCGTGCTCGCGCGCACCCCGGCCGGCCGCTGGGGCCGCCCCGCGGACTTGGCGGGTACCGCCGTGTTCCTGTGCAGCAGCGCCTCGGACTTCGTCACCGGTACCGCCATCGCCGTGGACGGCGGGTATTCGATTCAGGCCTGATCAGGCCGGCGCGGGTCCCCGGCCCTGGGTCTGGGCCTGCGCCTGCGCGCCACCTACAGAATGGGATCCTGGAACGCCTGTTCGCGTTTGCTCTTGATGGCTGGGAGCATCACCACCACGAGCATCAGCGCCGCGGCGATCAGCAGGCCCGATGACAGCGGGCGGGTGACGAACGTCGTCCAGTCGCCTCGCGAGAGCAGCAAGGCGCGTCGCAAGTTCTCTTCCATCATCGGGCCGAGGATGAACCCGAGCAGCAGCGGCGCCGACTCGCAGCCGAGTTAGAAGAACAGGTAGCCGATGGCCGCGAACAGCGCCGTCATGAAGACGTCAAAGGTGTTGTTGTTCAGCGTGTAGACGCCGATGCAGCAAAACATCGTGATCGCCGGAAACAGGAAGCGGTAGGGAACCGTCAGCAACTTGATCCAGATGCCGATGAGTGGCAGGTTCAGGATGATGAGCATCAGATTGCCGACCCACATCGAGGCGATCAGGCCCCAGAACAATTCCGGATTCGCCGTCATCACCTGCGGGCCGGGCTGAATGCCCTTGATCGTCATCGCACCGACCATCAGCGCCATCACCGGATTGGGCGGAATGCCCAGCGTCAGCATCGGGATGAACGAGGTTTGCGCACCGGCGTTGTTCGCGCTCTCGGGCCCTGCCACGCCGCGAATGTCGCCCCTGCCGAACTTGCCGCTCGCACCGGCAAGTTTTTTCTCCATCGTGTAGGTGGCGAATGCCGCGAGCAGCGCGCCGCCACCGGGCAACACCCCCAGGACCGAGCCGAGCGCGGTGCCGCGCAGCACTGAGGGCCAGGCGTCGGAAAAGTCTTTTCTAGTCGGCCACAGGCCCTTCACGTCTTTCGTGAACACCTCGCGGTGCGCCGCAGGCTGGCCGAGGTTGGCGATGATTTCACCGAAGCCGAACACCCCCATCGCGATCGTCACGAAACCGATGCCATCGGTCAGCTCCGGAATGTCGAAGCTGTAGCGCGCCGTGCCCGAGATCACGTCGGTGTTGATCTGCGCGAGCAGCAGGCCGAGCAGGATCATCGCCAGCGCCTTGAGCAACGAGCCCGAGGCGAGCACGACGGCGCCGATCAGCCCCAGCACCATCAGCGAAAAATATTCCGCCGGGCCGAACTTGAACGCGAGTTCGGTGAGCGGCGGCGCGAACGCGGCGATGATGAGCGTGCCCACGCTGCCGGCGAAGAACGAGCCCAGGCCAGCGGCGGCGAGCGCGGCGCCGGCGCGGCCCTGGCGCGCCATTTGGTAGCCGTCGATCGCGGTCACGACTGAACTCGATTCGCCGGGCACGTTGATCAAAATCGCCGTCGTCGAGCCGCCGTACTGCGCGCCGTAGTAGATGCCGGCGAGCATGATGAGCGCCGGTGTCGCGTCGAGCGCATAGATCGAGGGCAGCAGCATCGCGATCGTCGCCACCGGGCCCAGGCCCGGCAGCACGCCGATCAGCGTGCCGAGCAGCGCGCCGAAGAAGGCATAGAGCAGATTCTGCAGCGTGAAGGCAACGCCGAAGCCGATGGCAAGGTTGTTGAGCAGGTCCACGGACCCTCCCTATTCTTGTGATGGCGGCGTCACGAGGCCCCCAGGCCGACTACATACGTCGTCCGCCATGGGGCTTGCAAGCCCCATGGCCTTCGCCAGCCACTCGTGAGCGCGCAGGCGCTCACTCGGTGCGGGCTCAGCCCCCCGAGGGGGATGAGCAAAGTGGCAAAGCCACATTTGCTCTCAAGGAAATGTGGCTCTGCCACTTTCCTTGATCCCCGCGGGGGACGGCCGGCTTCGGCCGGCCTTGGGGTGCTCATGAGACGAGAAACTTGGGCCACAGCGGAATCGTCAACTTCAATCCCGCGATGAAGACCAGCCACGCAAAGGCGGTCAGCACGACAGCGCTGATGAGAACGCCGCGCCAGCGAAATTCTTCACTGGCCAGACTCGTCATCACGATCAGGATGGGGATCGACACAATCATTCCCAGCCGCGGCAGCAGAAAGCCGAAGACGTTGATCGTCAGGACGATCACGATCAGCGGCCGCCAGGCGATGTGACCGATCAGGTCACCGCCTTCGGTTTCGATCGTGAGCGACTTGAACAGGATGATGGCACCGAGCAGTGCCGTCAGCACCCCCAGCCCCAGCGGGAAGTAACCCGCGCCCGGCCTGGCCGAAGTGCCCATCGAATAGTTGGTCGCGCCGATCGCAAAACCTGCGCCCACGACCAGAAACATCAGCCCGGCCCAGAAGTCTTTCTGGCTCTTGATCGTCATCTTGCCTCCACCACGCCCACGTGTCGCGGCCGATTCTAGGCACGGCCTGCGCCGGCCCGGGTCTGGTTTACGCGTAGTGGGGCGGGGAGGATTCGGCCCTCAGGAGCGTTTGTGCACGGGCTAAGCCTTGCAGGCCGCGTCCTCGCAGAGCTCGGACCCTTAGCCAGCCACAAACGCTCCTCAGGAGCGTTTGTGCACGGGCTAAGCCCAGTGCGGTGTCGAGCGCAGGACCTCGTCGATCGTCGTCACGCCTTCGGCGACTTTCATCGCGCCGGCCAGGCGCAGCGGGCGCAGGCCGTCGAGCAGCGCCTGGGCGCGCAGCTTGTCGGTGTCGGGCACGGGGTGGATGCAGGCCTGCGCGGCGTGGCTCACGTTGAGCAGTTCGTACAGCCCGGCGCGGCCGCGAAAACCCGTCATGCGGCAGTCCAGGCAACCCACCGGCTTGTAGGGCCGCATGCTGCCGCTCAGTCGCCAGGGTTTGATGACTTCGAGCAGCGACTCGCGCGTCACCGACTCGTCGGGTTTCTTGCAGTGCTCGCACAAGGTGCGAACCAGGCGCTGCGCCAGCACGCCGACCACCGACGCGCCGATCAAATAAGGCGGCACACCCAGATCCACCAGGCGTGTGATGGCCGAGACCGAGTCGTTGGTGTGCAGCGTGCTGAACACCAGGTGCCCGGTGAGCGCGGCCTGGATCGCCATCTCCGCGGTTTCCAGGTCGCGGATTTCGCCGACCATGATGATGTCCGGGTCCTGGCGCATCAACGCGCGCAGGCCTTCGGCGAAATTGAGGTCGATGGCGGACTGCACCTGCGTCTGGTTGAACGCGGGCTGAATCATTTCGATCGGGTCTTCGATCGTGCACACGTTCACTTCGTCGGTCGCGAGGCGGCGCAGCGTGGAATAAAGCGTCGTCGTCTTGCCCGAACCGGTGGGCCCGGTGACGAGAATGATGCCGTGCGGCTTGGTGACGAGCGCCTCCCAGCGCTTGCTGTCGTGCGCGCCGAAGCCCAATGCGTCGAGTTCCTTGACCGCGGTGTCGGGGTCGAAGATGCGCATCACCAACTTTTCGCCGAACGCGGTGGGCAGCGTGGACAGGCGCATTTCCACTTCGTCGCCGTCGGGGTTGCGCGTCTTGATGCGGCCGTCCAGTGGCCGGCGGCGCTCCACCACGTCCATGCGGCCCAGCACCTTGATGCGCGCGATCATCGCGTTCATCACGCCCGGAGGCAATTGGTAGACGGTGTGCATCACGCCGTCGATGCGAAAGCGGATCAGGCTCAGGTCCCGGCGCGGCTCGAGATGGATGTCCGATGCGCGCTGGTCGAAGGCGTATTGCCACAGCCAATCGACAACCTGCACGACGCCCTGGTCATTCGCGTCGAGCTGTTTGTTGCTCTTGCCCAGCTCGACGAGCTGCTCGAAGCTCGCCATCGTCGAGGTGTCACCCGTCTTGGCCGCGGCGCGCACCGATTTCGAGAGCGTGTAGAACTCCGTTGTGTAGCGCGAAATCTCGCCCGGGCTGGCGACCACCAGCTTCACCGTCTTGCGTGTGTGCGACTCGATTTCCGCGACCCAGGCGATGTCGAACGGCTCGCAGGTCGCGATCGTCACCTCGGTCAGGCCGTATTGGATCGGCAGTGCGTGGCGGCGCTCGGCGTAGTTCACCGACATGATGTCAGTGACGCGGCCTACGTCGACCTTCAGCGGGTCGATGCGCAGATAGGGAATGCGGCAGCGCCCGGCCAGCCACTCGGTGAGGCGCTCGACGTCAAGCGCCTTGCCGTTGGCCTTGCGCAGCAAGCCCGCACCGCCCAGGCGTTGCAGGGGATGCTGCGAGCTGTTGCCTGCGGCGAAGCGCTTTTCGGTGCGCTCGGCGTCTTCCGTGCCGATGACGCCGTCTTCGCGCAACCACTTGACCAACACACGCCAGTCCAGCGGCCCGGTGTGCGCCACGGCAGTGCGAACGGGAGTATCGACGGTGGTCATGCGCGGGTCGGGTCGGTTGATGAAAGGGCTTCCGGCGGCAGCGGTCTGATCATACGGAGCCACTTGCGTGCAGGCAGGTGAAATCGAGTTTCAATGTTTTGCGCGCGCGCGGCAAGCAAGGACTGGGCGGGAAAGGGCTCGCTTTTCAACGCCACGGCGATCGAATTGCCCTCGCGCGTGGGCTGCATCGTGCGCACCTGGTCAGCGCCGAACACCGCGGCGATGCGCCGCAGGCTGTGCACAAAGCTGCTTTGGCGACCGAACAGGTTGACGCTCATCACGCCGTCGTCGCCGAGGATGCGCCGGCAATTTGCATAAAAGTCTTGGCTGTCGAGCATGGGCGCCGCAGCCTCGTGGTCATACAAATCGACACACAAGACTTGCACCGAGTCGGCCCGCGCTGGATTGGCGACGAATGCGCCCGCGTCTTGCTCCAGCACGCTCAACCGTGGTGAATCATGCGGCAGGTGAAACCAGGCGTGGCAGGCGCCGATGACCGACGCGTTGAGCTCCACCGCCGTCGTGCGCATGCGCAGCTTGCTGTGGCAAAAGCGCGTGATCGCCCCCGCACCCAAGCCCAATTGCACGGCGTGGCCCTTGGCGAGATCGGCGCCGTTGCGCAGCAGCAGCCACACCATCATGCGCTGCACGTACTCAAGTTCGATCGCGAGTGGTTTTCGGATGCGCATCGCCCCCTGCACCCACGGCGTTCCCAGGTGCAGGTAGCGCACGCCATCCAGCTCGGAAATGGTGGCGGGCGGCCAGGGGCTGGCGGCCGGGCTGCGGCTCATTTCAGTTTCTCCCCCACGCTTCGCGCGACCCGCGACCCGCGACACACGAAACGCCGGTGCCTTGTGAGGGGCTGCGTTCGGCCTGTTGCTGACGGCCGATGTTGTGTTGACCTGCTGTCGTCGTGGCTGCAGGGCGACGGCGGCGCCCCCGTTCTCCGGCCCACGCTCGCGGGGCAGCGTCGCAGCGTGCAACCGACAGCCGCGTCAACACGGTTTCGCCCTGGATAGGTTGAGGACACCGTGTTGATGGAATTACGCCGGTGCGCCGAATCCGGTGCCCCGCGCGCGTGGGCCGGAGAACGTACCCCAGGCCGCCTGCCACGCTGCTCGACATATGCACGCAGCGCGCCACGAAGGGCAGCAACGGGCCCAAAGCCGCCAGCACGCCGCTGCAGCCCTGACGCAAATCGAGGCCTACCCATTTCATTTCAGACAACTTTTCATAGCAGGCCATGCGCCTCAAACGCCGCGCACCAGGCCGTCAGTTTGCGCTCGAAACTCCAGCTGGCATTGGCCGGGCTGGTGGAGGGCAGGCGCATCACGGCCACGCCCAGGCTCAGCGTGATGCGTCGCGCGCGCGCCGACTCCGCGCCGTTGTGGGCAATGGCGCTGAGCCGCGGCGCACGCCGACGCAGCTCGGCGAGGTCGTTCAGCTCGGGGGCTTCAATCGCACTGTCCAGGCTGCCCTCGCGTTGGCAACTTGCATAGATGTCCCACAGCCCCAGCCCGCGGCGGCGCACTTCGGCCAGGCGCCGCGCATAGGGCATCGCCAGCAGATCGACCTGCCAAAGCCGCGCCAGGATCGGCCAGAAGTGATTGCGCGGGTGCGCGTAGTACTGCTTCTTGGCCAGCGACGCCGCGCCGGGAAAGCTGCCGAGCACGAC
>JANOLJ010000162.1:0-2008 GCA_031419715.1 Burkholderiales bacterium
CGGGTGTGCACCTCGGGCAGCATGACGAAATCGGCCGGGGCGTTGGCGAACACGAAGTGGCTGTCGTCGATCGCGGCCTGCAGCAACCCATAGCGCTGTTGTGTGGAGAGGCCCGCCATGCCCGCTCGACGCTCGCTCACCAGAGCCCAGCAGTAGTGGTGCATGGTCCAGAAGCCGCGCCCCATCATGCCGATCCACCTGGCCTGGCGCTCGTTGGGGCCGCTCTCTCCGCCGCTGGTGGCGAAGGTCAGGGTGTCCTGGCAGTACTCAGGCAAGCGCGCCTTCTCCCCCACCGTGATGTTGGGCGGGGAGTCGGCACGAGCGAGACCGGTGCAAAGCACGGCAGCGCACCAGATCAACCAGCACTTGAGCATCGCGATCGATCCAATTGAAGGTGGGTGTGAAGCCGCCGACGCTGCCGAGTCCAGCGCGAGCGTTCGATGGAGATCAATGATAGCAACGCACGGTACGGCGTAGGCGTTGATCGACCCACCCGTCTAAAGGTCGGCGAGCGCGCTCACGCCAATTTTTTCCCCGATCCCCCGCGAATGCTGTGTGCGCGCGCCGACGCTGGCCCGGGCCCCTAGAATCCCGCTCGGCGCGCGCGCTCTGCCGTGTACTGCGCCGTCGGTGAGCGCCGTGCAACGGCGCGCGATGCCGCACCGTTGGCGGCGGACCCTGCCGCCCATTGGATGAAGGCCTGCCTCGAAGCGCTGCACCTGTCGATCGACGCCGACTCGCCGCCGTCGCGTCGCTTTTGTCTCCATCACGTTCCGGCGCAAGGCCCGATCGTCGGTTGCGTGCTGCACGTGCATGCTTTTGCCGAAGAGATGAACAAGTCGCGCCGCATGGCCGCGTTGCAGGCGCGCCAACTGGCCGGTGCCGGGTACGCCGTCTTGCAGATGGATCTCTTCGGCTGCGGCGACAGTGACGGCGCATTCGTTAACGCGACCTGGCAGCGCTGGTGCGAGGACATCGATGCCGCGCGCGATTGGATGCTGCAGCGGCACCGCGATGCCACGGCAGCGCCGCCGCTCTGGCTGTGGGGTCACCGCGCAGGCGCCTTGCTCGCGGTGGCTGCTGCCGCCCGTTGGCAGCAGGCATGCAATTTCCTGTTTTGGCAGCCGATGCCTTCGGGCCGGGCAGCGCTTCAACAGTTCCTGCGCCTGCGGTCGATGGGGGACCTGGCCGGGCGCTCATCGGCCATGACCACCGAGCAACTGCGATTGGAGCTCGGTGCGGGGCGGGCGGTCGACGTCGCCGGCTATCGGTTGGCGCCCGACATCGCCTCTCAACTCGAGCAGGCTCGCCTTGTGCCGCCGCTGGACCCGCGGCGCGTCGTTTGGATCGACCTGAGCGCGCGTGACGAGCCGGGTCTGTCGCCGGCGAGCGCCGTGGCGGTCGAAGCCTGGCGCACGGGCGGACACGACATTGCGGCCGAGGTCGTGCGCGGCCCGGCCTTCTGGCAGACGGCGGAAATCGAGGTCGTGCCTGCGCTGTTGGCGGCGACCGTGCAGGCCTGCCTCGCTCCCGTACCGACCACCGCGCTCGACGCATGAACTGGCACGAGACCCCGCTGCTGCTCGAGTGCGAAGGCGAGTCCCTCGTCGGCGTGTTGTCCGCACCCGCGCCGCCGACCGCGATGCAGTCGGTGGGCGTTGTGATCGTCGTCGGCGGGCCGCAATACCGCGCCGGCAGCCACCGCCAGTTCACCGACCTGGCGCGCCGACTGGCCGCGGCGGGCTTTGCGACGTTGCGGCTCGACCTGCGCGGCATGGGCGACAGCACCGGTTCGGCCGTCGGGTTCGAAGACTGCAGCGCCGACATCGCGGCCGCGATCGACGCCCTGCAGAGGCTGCGCCCCGGGCTGAGCGAGGTCGTGCTCTGGGGGTTGTGCGACGGGGCGTCGGCGGCGCTGCTCTACATCGACGAACGCGCCGATGCCCGTGTCGCCGGGCTGTGCCTGCTCAATCCCTGGGTGCGCTCGCCGGTGGGTCTTGCGCGCACG
>JANOLJ010000163.1:0-7295 GCA_031419715.1 Burkholderiales bacterium
TCGCGCCGCCGGTGGGGCTTAACGTGTATGTCGTCAACAGCCTGGCCAAGGACGTGCCAGCAGGCCAAAGCCGACCGTCATCAGCACCATGATGCCAAACCAGATCGCCACCGACTCTGCGGGCATGCCAAAGTCTAGCCCCATGACCATCGGGAAGAAGATCGGGATGGTGAGCAGGATCATCGACAGCTCGTCCATCACGGCGCCGAGCACCACGTAGAGCAGCAGGATCGCGCTGACCACCATCAAGGGCGACAGGCCCCACGACAGCACTTCCTTGGCCAGTTGGTTCGGCACTTGCGTCAGCGCGAGCGCGGCGTTCATCAGGTCGGCGCCGAGAAAGATCATGAAGATCATCGCCGACGCTTCGGCCGTGGAATAGAAGCACTGCTTGAAGCCCTGCCAGGTAATTTCGCGCCGCAGCAGCGCGGCCACAAAGGTAGACGCCGCGCCGACCGCCGCGCCTTCGGTGGGCGTGAATTTGCCGGTGTAGATGCCGACGAAGACGATGAGGAAGATGACGGCGATCGGCGCCACTCCCGTGAGCACGCGCATCGTGATGCGCGGCAGGTCGTGATCGTGTTCGGGGGCGTGGCCCGGAACCAGGCGCACGTAAATCGCGATCGCCACCATGTAGCCGAGCATCGCGATGAGGCCCGGAATCATCGCCGCGGCGAATAGCTTGGCGATATTCTGCTCAGCGAGGATGGCGTAGATCACGAGCGGCACCGAGGGCGGAACCAGAATGCCCAGCGTGCCGCCCGCGGCGAGCGTGCCGGTGGCCAGGCGCCCCGAATAGCCGTGCTTGCGCAGCTCGGGCAGCGCCACCGAAGTGATCGTCGCGGCGGTGGCGACCGACGAGCCGCAGATCGCGCCGAACGCGGCGCAGGCGAGCACCGCCGCCATCGCCAAGCCGCCACGAAATCGCCCCATCACGGCGGCGGCGAATTCGAACAGTGCTTTCGAGATACCGCCGCGCGTGGCGAAGTTGCCCATCAAAATGAACAACGGAATCACGCTCAGGTCATAGCTCGCGAAGCGCGCGAAGGCCTGCGAATTCAGAAAGCTCGAATAGGGCACCCAGCCGGCCTGGAAGAGATAGCCGATCGAACCGGCGAAGAACATCGCCGCGGCGATGGGCGTGCGGATCGCCATCAGCGCGAGCATCACGCCGAAGATGAGCAGCGCCAGAGTGATGGGCGTCATGCGGTGGCGCGCTCGTCAAAGCCGCGCAGCGCCTGCGCCAACGCGATCGCCGCGCATAGCGCGAGCGGCGGAGTCATCGCGCTGTAGACAATCCACTCGGGAAAACCGACCATCATCGAACCCGACTGGTTTTTCCAGGCGCTCAGGCCCCCAAGCGTGGTGCGCCAGCACATCAGCGCCATCATGCCGGCCACCAGCAGGGCACCCAGCCGGTCGAGCCGCAACTGCGTGGCGGCAGAGGCACGCGTGGTGAAGAAGTCAACGATGATGTTGCCGCGCCGCAGTTGGCACCACGGCAAGAACAGCGCGATCGCGGCGCCCGCAGCGGAGCCCGACAGCTCGAAGTCGCCGACGATCGTCCAGCCCGTGGTGTTGCGCCCGATCAGGCTGACGCAAGTCATCAGTGTGATCAGCGTCAGCAGCACGCCCGCGGCGATGGCGCAGAGCTTCGCCAGCGACTCCAGAAGTCTCACCTTGTCTCCTTGGTCACGCGTCATCCCGGCGAACCATGGGATGACCGTTGGTTTGTTCTTGAATGCGCGAGCGCGATTGTCGCTCGCGCGCTGGGGCTTACCGATCGGCGTTCTACCGCATGGGGCAGACGCGTTGGGAGGGTTCGCTTTCGGCGCGTTGTTGTCCTTCGCTGCTCGCCGCGTGCAAATGTCGAGCAGCGTGGCAGGCAAAGGCGTGGCACGCCACCTGAGGTTGAAACAGGGCGGCGGTGGTGCCCCCGGGCGCAGGCCCGATTCGCGGTGTTCGGTCCGATAGCAAACCGCCACGTCCATGCCATCGAAAGCGCACAGGTGTCAGCACCGGCTGAAGTATTCGCGGCGCACCCACTCGGCGGAGTCTGTCGCGGCGGCATAGCGCTCAAGTTCGCTGCGCTTGATGCGTGTGTACAAACTCGTCAAGGGTGCGCCGACGGCCTGGCGCAGCGTGGCATCGCCCTGCAAGGCCTCGAGCGCCTCGCCCAGGCCCGCCGGCAGATGCGTGCCTTGGGCGTATGGCGAGTCGGTTGCCGGGCCCGGGTCGAGCTGCTGGCGCAGCCCGCTCAGACCGCAATGAATTTGCGAGGCGATGTAGAGGTAGGGGTTCGCCATGGGCTCACCGACGCGGTTCTCGATGCGCGTTGCGGCGTCGCCGCTGCCCCCCAGAACACGCAGCATCGCGCCGCGGTTGTCGCGTGCCCACAGCACCGACCGCGGTGCCATCGCGTTGGGTTTGAAGCGGCCGAAACCGTTGATCGTGGGCGTGCCGAAGATCGCCGCGCCGCGCGCGTGCGCGAGCAAACCGCCCAGCCAGTGCGCGCCTTCGTCTGACAACGTGTGCAACGCATCGCCCGGTGTCGTGCCCGGTGCTGGCGCGGCGCGCATGAAGGCGTTGCCGCCGTCGGCCAGGCGCGTCAATGATTGGTGCAAGTGCCAGCCGCTGGCCATGGCGTTCGGGAACGGCGGCAGGCAGACAAAGCTGGCGTAGTAGCCCGCGCGGCGCAGCGCCTGGCGCACGCCATTGCGGAACAGCACCATTTGATCCGCGGCGGTGAGCGCGTCGGTGGCGTCGAACACGGCCTCCACCTGGCTGGGCCCCAGTTCGATTTCCAGCGATCGCAGCGGCAGGCCCAGCGCCTGCGCCGTGCTTTGCACAATGCGCAGCGCCGGCTCGGCCATGTCGGCATGCGTTTCGGTGAGCAGGTTGTAGCCGGGGTGCAGCAGCGCCAGCTCGGGCGGCTCGCCGGGCCATGCGGCGAGTTGCGGGTCGAGCTGATCGTTGACGATGCGATAGATGTGGAACTCCACCTCCAGCCCGCAGCGCAGGCCATAGCCGGCATCAGCGAGGAGTGCGAGCGCGCTTTGAAGCACGCGGCGCGGGTCCACCGGCAGCGGTGTGGCGTCGGCGAACCAGGCCTGGCTGCGCATCCAGCCGGTACCGCTCGCCCAGGGCAGTTCGCAAAGGCTCGTCGGGTCGGGCAACAGCATCAGGTTGTTCGCCTGGCCAAAACCCGGGAGTTCATCCAGCGCACCGGGTTCGAATACCGGGTAGGCGGTGCGGTCTGACGTGTCCTTCAGCAGGATCGTGCTCACCATGCTGACGCCGCCGAGCAGTGCATCCGCCGCCGCGCCAAGCATCAGCGTTTTGCCGCGTAGCACGCCGTGCATGTCGCACCAGGCGACGCGCACGCGCGCGAGGCCCCACTCGCGCATCTTGCGCAGCGCCGCCTCGCACGCCGCCGCGCGCGGCGCGTCATGCACGCCGCAGGCTTGGGCGAAGTGGGTCACGCGTCGGCCTCGGTGGAGCGGGTTGGTGCGGTGGCTGCGGCCCCGGCCGGAACGTTCACGCCGGGGCCAGCGTCAGGGCCAACATCAGCGTCAGCGCCAACGTCGCGCAGCCAGGCAGCGCCAGCGCGTTTGGCGGCGGCCGCTTCCGTCCAGTGCGCCTCCCAGCCCTGGGCCGGCGCGATGCAGTCGATCGTGTCGGGCCCCATCAACCGCGCTGCGGCATCGCTCGTCAGCGCCATCGGCGGGCGGCCTCCGGTGCGCACTGTTTCGATGGCTTGCAGCAGCGCGCGGCGGTTCGCGATGATGACCTTGTCGCTCGACCCCAGGTGTTCGCGCGTGCGGTCGGCAATCGCCCCCATGCTCTCGACCGCCCATTGATCGTGCAGGTTGATGTCGTTCTCACCCATGCCGAGGAAGGTGCGCGTGCGCTGTTCTTCCGGATCGAACCCCCAGTTATTGTGCCGGCCCTTCAGCGGCAGGTAGTCGGGCAGGGTCACGCCTTGCAGGCGCTGGCGGCGCATCTCATCTTTGTCCAGCGGCGCGCCGAAACTCGTGAAGAACGAGTACCAGTAGGTGCGCGTATCGTCCACGGGAACGTGAAGTTGGGTGATCGTGATCGACTCCGACAACGGAATCACGAAAGTCGCCGGAAACGCCGCGTGCGTGACGCGCACATGCGTCAGTGCCTCCGACATCATGCGCAGCGTCGTCAGGCGCGTCAAACCCTCCGCCACCTGCTCGTGGCGAATCTCGGGTGAACAGAACTCGCGCATCACGCGCGTCATCGGCCAGCGCTCGCCGGCAACATCGCCCGCGCTCGGGGCGCGGAACTGCCGGCCGTAGGCGGCGTCGATCGGCTCGTCTTGCAAGTAGCGGTGCAGGAACGACGGGTGCGCCGGGTCGATGCCGACCTCGAACGCCTGCAACCAGTTGCAGTTCCACAGCCCCTTGAAGGCAAAGCTGTGGCTGGCCGGCGCGGCAAAACAATCGAAATTCGGCAGCGCCGATGGCGTGCTGCCCACATCGCCCAGCCAGGCGAACAGCACGCCCGAGCGCTCCATCACCGGGTAGCTGCGCTGGCGCACGCGCTGGCAGAACGTCGAGCCCGCGCCTTCGGCCGGCATTTCCAGGCACTGCCCGTTCACCGCGAACTTCCAGCCGTGAAACGGGCAGCGCAGGCCCTCGGGTTCATGGCGCGCGAATGCCAGGTCGGCGCCGCGGTGCGGGCAGTCGCGGTCAAGCAGGCCCCAGCGGCCGGCGCCGTCGCGGAACAGCACGAAGTCTTGCCCGAGCAGGCGCACCGCCTTGACTGGGCGCTGCGCCATCTCTGGCGCGAAGCGCGCGTCGAACTCATCGAGCAGCGCGGCCGGTTGCCAGTACTGGCGCAGCAGCGCGCCGCACGCCGTGCCCGGGCCGATGCGCGTGATGAGTTCGTTTTGCTCGCGGTTCATCCGGCGTTCGCGTACTTGACCGAGCAGCCATAGGCCTGCGACGTGGGCTTGCTCACCGCCTTGCCCGCGAGCGACTCGCCGAGCGCCTGGTTCACATAGTGGGTCGCGCCTTTGATGTCGGCCGCGTTCGCGCTTGGAATGCTGTCGATCGCACCGGCGTAGACGAGTTTGCCCGTCGGGTCGATCACATACATGTGCGGCGTGGTGCGCGCGCCATAGGCGCGGCCGGCCTTGCCGTCTGCGTCCATCAGCGTTGCCGTCATCGCCGAATCTTTGCTCTTGAGCCAGGCCTCCAGTTCGCCGGGCTTGAGGTAGTCGCGGTGCTCAAGCGCTGTGGAGTTGATGGCAAGCCAGACCACGTCTTTGCCACGCGCGGCCTTTTGCGTGGCCGGCATGTTGCCGCTGTCATAGTGCTTGCGCACATAAGGGCAGCCCGGGTTGACCCACTCAAGCACGACGTGTTTGCCCTTGAAGTCGGCGAGCTTCACCGCTCGCCCCTGCGTGTCATTCAGCGCGAATGCCGGCGCCGCTTGGCCCACCACGGCCTGCGCCGCCGCGCTCGCCGCCACCAACAAGGTAGCGGTCAGGACCGTGAGTTTCAGCCAGATGTTCATCGAAGCCTCCCTCGTCAAGTGTCAGAAGTGCGCGCAGGGTGCGCGCGGGGTGCGACGGCAAGCGTACTCGCTCCGCATTGGACTGGGCGAGAGTGGGGATACGAGTTCGCGTTCTGTTGAATCGCCAGGCCTGCCGCGCCGCGCTGGACGCCGAACGCAGGAGCGGTCAAATACGACCGAGAGCAATGGCCGGATGCAGACTGCCGCTCACATTCCATCGAATGCGAATGCGTACGTCTCATCGCCGCGCGCGACGCCACAGCCACACCAGCCCCGCCAACAAAGTGACCCCAGCGAGCAGCAACATGAACATCGGCCAGGTCTTGCCATCCGCCGCAGCCGACACATCCTGCGAGCGCGGCGGCAGTGGCGGTGTGCCGAGCGGCGGCGCCGCGCCGGGCGCCGGCCAACCGCCTTCCACCGCGAAGCTCAACGCCACCCCGGCGGGCTGACCCGGCGTGGCGAGCACAGCGCGCATCGGCTGCGGGCTCTCGCTGCGCTGCGCCGACAGCGGCACGCGCAAGTGCAGGCTGTCGCCGCCCCAGCGCTGTTCGATGCGCGCGGCGTGGTCGATCACGCCCGCGTCTTCGGCGAAGAACTCGATTCGCTTTCCCGACCAGGGCGCTGGAAGACCGCTCACCTCGACCGTCAGTGCCTCGGCCTGAACCCGTGCGAGCGCGGTCACCCCGGCGAGGGATTGCGGCCGCGCGCCTCGCGCCCGCTCGAACGCCGCGGCGTGGGCCAGGGGCGCCGTCGGGCCGACCGGAACGCGCAATGCGAATTCGCCCGACTGCGGAATGCACACGTCCTTGCACACCAGCCATTCGGCGCGCAGTTTCACGTCGATTGCACCGGCAGTGAATGTGGGTGGCCACGCCAGCGCCACCGGCAACAGCAGTTCACCCTCGTAGCCGTAGTTGATGAGCGGGCCGACCGGCAAGCGCTGCGGCGTCGGCCATTCGATCTCACCCGCGGTCACGCCTTCGGGCAGTGTCCAGCGCAGGGTGGTCGCCATGCCGGAGTCGCCGGGGTTCTTCCAGTAGCTGTGCCAATGCGGCTGGTGCGTGATCGCCAGGCCCAGCCAGGCCGGCGCGCCGGGCACCAGACCGCGTGGCGCGTGGGCGACGAGTTCGGCGCGCACCTGGTCGGTATGGACGACCGCCGATTGCGCCGCCGCCCAATACGGCGCGGCGCACAGCAAGGTTGCGACGATTCTGAGGATCTGCATCACCGCGGTCAGTGTAGGGCGCGCTGCGCGAGCGCGGCTGTGGCTGCGGACTGAATCACAATGCGTGCCGGGCGCGGGCAATCGCATGTCGCGCTCGGTGGCTGCGAGGCCATCGGATACACCCACGCGTATCCGATGGCCTCTCGGCTTCTTGACCTCGGCTCCCAACGGAAAACACCTCATGGATCTCTCCCGCTTCGCGCGCCGCCGCTACACCGAAGGCGCCACGCCGATCGAACCACTGCCGAATTTTTCGAAGCTGCTGGCCACCAGTTGCCCCGGTGGGCGCGGGCCGCAAGTGTGGGTCAAGCGCGACGACATGCTGGGCCTGTTCCCGGGCGGCAACAAGACGCGCAAGCTTGAGTTCCTCGTCGCCGACGCGTTGGCGCAGGGCGCTGACACGCTCATCACCTGCGGCGCGCCGCAGTCGAACCATTGCCGCATCACGCTCGCCGCGGCGGTGAAGGAAGGGCTGAAATGCCGCTTCGTCATCGAAGAGCGCATTCCCGGCAGCTACAAC
>JANOLJ010000164.1:0-13211 GCA_031419715.1 Burkholderiales bacterium
GGCTTTTCGGGGGCTACGCGCGAAACTGACGGCGCACCTGACCCGCGCCCGGCCACGTGTCAGATGTCCACGATGTTGACCGTCCGGTTGCTGGGCGCGGCCTCGCCATGCGTGGGGCGCGGCCGCGGGGCAAGGGCCCCCTTGGTCGGCGGATCAGCGAATCGCCAGCGGCGCGCCGATCGAACCCGTGGCGCCGACGATGGGTGCCATGCTGTAGACGTACATGAAGCGGTACACCTTGTCTTTGGCCAAGCCATCGAGGTCCATGTTTTCCTGGTTCACGATGCCGTGGCGTGTGAGCATGTGCGAGTGAATGCAAAACGCGCAGCCGGCCTCCTTGTTTGGAATCACCTCGGTGGCCCAGGTGTCGGCTCCCCAGACGCCGGCTTGCACCACGTCAGACAGCCACTTGGCCACTTCCATGCCGATGCCGGGCTCGCCGCCGTTGTACTTGGCGTTGTCCTTGATCCAGTGTTTGCCCCAACCGGTGCGGAAGAACACGCCGTCACCGGGCATGAACTTGAAGTCGGCCATGCCTTGTTTGGCCAGGGCCGCGTTCACGTCGACCATCGTGATTTCATATCCCGCCTGCATCGCGTCGGCACCTCTGAGCGCCTCGATGTCGAGCATGATGCCGCGCGCACTGATGGGGTGGAGCTTCTCGATGCCGAGCTTCTTCAAGCCGGTCGAGCCGTCCATCTCGAACTGCGTGAAGCCGTTGTAAAAGCGCATTTCGCTCTTGTCGCCAGGGGCGCCGACGGCGATGCCGATGTGCGCCAGGCCGTCGAATTGCGTGCCGACCTGGCCGATTTCGGTGGCGAGGAATTCATCGTTGTAGACCAGCACGTTCGCGCCGAACGGGCCACCCGTGGGGCCGCCGGGAATGCGCAGCACAAACTTGCGGTCACCGAAGGTGGGCATGGTGCTCGTGTAGGGGCGGCCCAAGCGATACACCTTGCCGGTCTTGGCTTCGGCCAGCGCCCTCGCCACGACTTCGGGTTTGGTGTACCAGTTCGTCGAGCCGGCTTCGTCGCCCGCGCCCCACAGTTTGCTCGGCCACCACTTGTCGCCCAATGGCGTGTCCATCGAATTGCCGATGATCCATGGCTTGCCCTTGCAGGCTTTCCAGTTTTTGTCCGAGCACTCTTGCGCGAAGGCCGCGCTGGCCACACCGCAAAGCAAGGTCATCGCGGCAAGTTTCAGTCTCAACATCGTTGTCTCCTGTGGGTTGTTGTAGGAACGGGGGATCAATTCTTGGGTGCCGGGGCGGGTGTCGCGGTGGGTGTCGCGGTGGGCGTCGCGGCAAATGCGGGTGGTGCGCCGCCGTGGCAGATCTGGCGCCCTTCACCCAGGTCGTGGCAATGAGGTGTCGGGCTGTGTGCCCCGGCTTGGGCCATCTGCAGGTTGCGCAGCAGGCGTTCGGCGGGCATGAACTTCAGGTCGACGGAGCGTTGCAGCCACGCAGTCGCGGCCAGCGTGTCGGGCGTTTGCGCGTGCAGGTAGCACAGCGCCGCGCGATACGCATTGCTCGCTGTGGCCTCGGCAGCGGCCTGGCGGATCGCCTGGGCGCATTCGGCTTCGCCAGAGGCCACAGGGGGTTTTTGCAGGTCGGAGAACCAGCCGCCGACATCGGCAGCATGTGCCGCCCACGGCACAACCAACGACAACGAAATCGACACCAACACGATGCCAGCCAGACCCCAACGCCGCGCGCGATCGAACACTCTGTGTCTCCCTGTCATTGGCTGCGGATTCTGGTTCATTTCAGGAACTCCGGGGACACCAAGCGTGGCAGAAACAGGATGATCTCGGGGAAAACGATAGTGGCCGCGAGCACGCCGAGCATCGGCATCAACATGATCATCACGTCTTTGATGACATACATCAGCCGCACTTTGGCGATGGCGCAGGAGATCATCAAACACAGTCCGTAGGGCGGCGTCACCAGGCCGAAGGCGAGTGAGATGATGCCCACCATCGCAAAGTGCACCGGGTCCATGCCCACCGCGCGCGCCAGCGGCTCAAGGATCGTGCCGACGATGATGATGGCGGGAATCGCGTCAAGAAAACAGCCCACGACGAGGAAACAGAACGCGATGAAAAATCCCGTCGCCGTGATGCCCATGCCCCAGCCGCCCACGCCGGCAAGCAGCGCTTTGGGGATCTGGTAGTAGGCGAGCAACCAGCCGAAGGCGCTGGCCGTGCCCACACAAAACAGCGCCACCGCGGCGAGCTTGCCGGTGTCGAGCAAGGCGCCGTTGAGTTGCTTGCCACTCATCTCGCGGTAGATGAAGATCGACAGCGCACCGGCGTAAAGCACGGCGATCGCCGCCGACTCGGTGGCGGTGAACCAGCCGAACACCTTGCCGCCGATGATGATCACCGGCGTCATCAGCGCGGGAACGGCGATCGCCAGCGCGATGAACACTTCCTTCAAATTCGAGCGCGGGTACTTCGGGTAGTTGCGCAGCTTGGCGTACACATGCACCGTGAGCATCTGCACGCCGCCGAGCAGCAGACCCGGCAGGATGCCCGCAAGAAACAGCGCCCCGATCGACACCGACAACGTGCCGCCCCAGACGATCATCAAAATCGACGGCGGAATGATGACCGCAAGGATCGCCGAGACGGCGGTGATGGCCACCGAAAACGACAGGTCGTAGCCTTCCTTGACCTGCGCTTCGATGAAGATCTTGCCTTGGCTCGCGGCGTCGGCGGTGCTTGATCCCGAGATGCCGGCGAAGAAGATCGACAGCACCACGTTCACTTGCGCGAGACCTCCGGGCAGGTGCCCCACCAGGTCGCGCGACAGACGCACCAGCCGGTCCGTGATGCCGCCCACGTTCATCAGATTCGCGGTCAGCAAGAAGAACGGCACGGCCAGCAGGATGAACGAGTTGTACGACTTGAAGGTTTCGTTGAACAGAATCATCGGCGACAGGCGCGGCTCGATGAACATCACCGGCAGGCACGCCAGGCCGAGCGCGAAGGCCACCGGCACACGCACGATCATCAGCGCGAAGAACACGCCGAACAGGAGCAACGCGGCAAGAGCCGGCGTCAGCGCCGCGCCGCCGCTCATGCTGCCGAGTGCCCCGTGCCGAGGACGCGCAGATCGGCGAGGACACGCTCGCCAAGAAACGCCACCCAGGTGATGCCGGCCAGCGGCCAGGCGGCGAAGATCAGCGGCATCGGCAATTCAGCGAGTTCGGAGTTCTGGCTCCAGCCGAACTGCACGAACTTGATGCCGTACCAGATGAAGACCAACGCGAACAGCAGCACGAACACATGCGTCACGGTGCGCAGCAAGGCGTTGGCGCGCGGTTTCAGCTCGGGCCACAGGTCGACGTCGAAATGCGCGCCGTCGCGTATGCCCACCATCGAGCCGATCATGATCATCCAGATGAAGAAAAAGCGCGCCATCTCTTCCGTCCAGATGTAGGACGGGATGAGCGCGGTGAACCGCGAGAAGATCTGCAGGCTCACCGGGATGATGAGGATGGCCACGGTCGTGACCAGCAGCACGTCAAGCAAACGGCCGTAGGCGAGGATGAATTTGCGCATGCAGCGTGCCCCGGCGGGCAAAAGTCAGACGATCCCAGCGCGGGCCTGCCCCTGCTGGGTTTGCCTCACAACGAATTGATCTTCGCCAGAATCGCCTCGGCGCCAATTTCCTTGGCGTACTCGATCATCACCGGATCGACGAGCTTTTTCATCGCCGCGCGATCAGCGAATGGAATGCGCTTGAGCTTGCCGGCTTTCTCGAGTGCATCGAGCTTGGCGGAGTCTTCGCTCGATTCGAGTTGCCGGCCAAAGGTGCCCGCTTCCTTGCCGGCGCGCACGACCGCGGCCTGCAGGTCGGGCGGCAGCTTCTTGAACGTCTTGCCGGAAAACGCAAGCGGCCGGATCGTGATGGCATGTTGCGTCATGTTGAGGTTCGGCCCGACCTCGAAGAACTTCATTTGCTCCACGCCCGCGGCCTCGTTCTCGCCCGCGGCGATCACGCCGTTCTGGATCGCGTTGTAGACCTCGTTGTAGGCGATCACGGTGGGCGCCATGCCGGCGGCGGCAAAGGTTTTGCTCCAGATCGGCGCGCCTTGCACGCGCACTTTGAGCCCCTTCATCTCCGCCAGGTTGCGCACCGGCTTGTTCGCGAAGATGTTGCGCGTGCCCCCGCCCGCGTAGCCGATGAGCATGACCTCGGCCTTTGCCGCCACTTCGTCGGCCACAGGCTTGAGCGTGTCGGCCTCCAGCACCTTGTTCCAGTGCTCCAGGTCGCGGAACAGGAAGGGCGCGTCGATGAACGGCGCGGCCTTGGAGAAAGTAGACATGTGCGCGGGCGAGACGATCGCGAAATCGACCGACACGCCCTGGTTCATGTAGGCGAAGTAGTCTTTCTCCAGGCCGAGTGCGCTGTTCTTGTGCAGCACGAAGTCGATGGGCTTGCCGTAGTACTGCTTGACGAGTTCGCCGAACTTCGCCAGCGCCTTCGTGAAGGCATGGTCGTCGTTGAATTGCGACGCACCATGCAGCGTGATCGGTGCCTGGGCCGCTACGGCGAATGAAACAGCCGCGGAAAGCGCGGCGACGCAGCGCAGCGCGGCGCGTATCGGATGACGCATGGTCTTCTCCTGTGGGTGAGCGATCCGCCCCGCGTGCGGCGCCGTTGCGCGGCGCCAGGTACGGTTCGGTGAGTGCACGCCATTGAACGGGATCGCCCGCGGCGTGTCAATGCAAACGGATTGTGGTTTGCACCTATGGTGGACTCGGCCTTCAGCTTGCAAGCGCGACGAGATGGCGCACCGCAGCCCCGTGGACGGCGGCGAGCGCGATTCGCGTATCGAAACTCACCAGCCGAGCGCCATGCTGCACGGCCAGGCCGAGCAGGTACAGGTCGGTCAATTGACGATGGCCGTGGATCCGGTCGGCCCGAAACCGCTTCGAATCGAGCAAGCTGATGTCATCCGCCCAGAACTCATGGTAGGGCGCCGCACAAGAACGCTGGAACATGCGCATCAAGACCTCCGCGCTCTGAGCGTTCGGATACGCCGGTTGGCACATGATGCGCAGGCAACCGTTTTGCGTGATCGGGCAGCTTGCCCAGCCAGCGTCGGCGTTGGCCTCGAACCAATCGGTCGCGAGCGCGTGGTGCACATGCTGCGCGTCGTGCAAGGCGATCAGCACGTTCACGTCGAGCAGGGCGCGCATAGGGTGGCCGCTCAGATGCCTTCCTGGTCGCGCAGGCGGTCGATGAGTTCATTGCTCACGATGCCGCCGCGCGCCGGCAGCGGCTGTATGCCGAAGCGCGCCAGGCGTTGTTTCGGGCCGCCCTTGCGCGCTGTGCCGGCGGCGGCGGCGCCGAGCCCGCTTCGCGCGAGATCGCTCACGATCTCGCCGAGTGTCTTCCTCTGCTGGCGTGCCACTTCCTTGGCGGCGAGCAGCACGTCATCGGCGATGTCCAGGGTGGTACGCATGGAGGCGTGAGATAGGTGTTTGATGCTAGCACATCAAACATCTGGCGCGGCACGCCTCCACTCCTTGCGCTGCCCCGATTTCGGGGCGGCGCAGGCACTTGCCTGCGCCCGGGGTCAATCCGGCATCGTCAGCGTGGAGGCAAAGCCGTCCGACGCCTCTTCTTCTTCCAGCCTGCCGAAGCGGCTGAGTCGGCTGGAGATTCTGGGGGCGGGCGCGCGGCGCAGGCGGTCGAGTTCGCGGTAGACGGCGCGCAGCCGCTCTTCGGCTTCTATGATCGCGATGCGTGGGCCGTCGGCGGCGTTGGCGAGTTGTCGCTTGAACGTGAGGCGGGCGCGTTCGAGCTCGTTCTGCGCGCGCAACTGAACGATTCGCAACTGACTCGCGGCGGCGGCCTGGCGCTGTTCCAATTCGTCGGCGGTGGCGCGCATTTGCGCGACGAAGTTCGCCCGCGAGACGCGCATCGCGGTCGCCCAGCCGAGCGCCGCGCCCAACAGCAGCGCGAACACCAGATAGACCCAAACCTCGGCGGATGCCACGTTCACCCTTTCGCTCCCGATTCGCGACAACCCGAGTTGCCGCGATATCGCCTGCCACGGTATCGGCAGTCCGCGGGGAGAATTGATGCCGCGCCGGGCCCTTCGCCGTGGCCGGCGTGACGGATGTCCTGATGGCCGGGCGGATACCGGGTGGCGGCACACGGGCTGCCGCGGCCCGGCGCTTCAATTCAGCGAATGGTTGCTGTGCGAACGTTCGCCATTGACGCCGTTGGCGCTCAGGTTCAGATTCACCTGCACCACCGGCAAGCCGTTGCATGTGGCCGGAATCGTCACCGTGCCCGAGGTCGCGGTCTTGGCGAGCAGTTGCTCGTCGGCAAAACAGCGTTGCGCGTTCGGGTCGCTCGACGGTCCGGTGAACGTGAGGGCGCTCAGCTGGACGTTGCGAATCGCGTAACTTGTCGGCAGCGTCCAGGCCACTTGCAGCGGCTGGCCGAAGGCGATGGACGATAGCTGCGAGCTCACCGGGGCGGAGAACGTGACGGGGTCGTTGGTCCAGGCATTCAGCACCGCCGTGGCGGGGATCGGACTGCCGCCGGCCGCGGGGGTCAGATTGACGGTGATCGGCGTGCCGGCGGGTGGCAGGCTTGCGGGCGCGATCGGCCCGGTGTTCAGGAAGAAGTCCTTGAAGTCGATGCCGCTCTCGGTGAATGTCGAGCCGCTCGCCAGGGTGCCGGTGGCGACGCACGCGGTGGACGGGCCGTTGCTGGCGTTCGGCCAGATCGTGCCGCCGCCGCTGGCCGTGCCGCCGCTGAAGGCATTGGCCAAGGTGCTGACGTGCACGTTGATCGACATGCCGGGTCCGCTGGGCGATCCGTCGCAGCGGTTCCAGCCGTTGTTCGCCCCGGAGTCGGTTCGCATTTCGGCCCGCGCGTCGAAGCGGTAGGCGAGGCCGTTGCCGGCGAAGACCCAGTTCGAGCCGATGAGCTTGAAGCGGAACACGATCGTTTCGCTGCCGGTTTGCGCGCCGACGGTCTGGGTCATCAGCACCTTGACTTCCGCCAGGCCGCCGGCAACGTCCACCGATGTCACGTTCTGCACCTCGAACAGAATCGTCGAGCCCGCCAGGCCACCCACCAGGCCGGCGATGAACTGCGCGGCATTCAGGCCGTCGTCGAGCAGGTTCGGGTCGACGAAGGCGAGCAGGTCCGCCGCGGCGAGGCTCGCCCCCTTCGTGTTGACCGTGCTGGCGAGCGCGCCGAGCCCGGCCTTGATCGCATCGAGCGTGGTGCCGGACTGCGCCGACACCGCCGTCGTCGCGACATTGCTCGATTGCGTTCCCGTCGCGCTGTCGCTGGTGGTTGTCGTCGCGGTGACGCTGCCCGAGCCGAGCGCCAGCGTCGTGGTCTGCGTGGTCGTGCCCGCGATCACCGTGAGCGTCACCGCGCTCGGGCTCGTCACGCTCACGCTGGCGGAGTCGAGAACCGCGTCGATGCCGCTGCCGTTCGCCGCGAATACCGTGGAAATCGGATTGAAACCGCTGGGCACGTTGTTCTTGTCGAGCCAAAGCTGAACCAAGTTCATCACGCTCGCGGCCAGGCTCGGCAGTACCGCCGCCGGCGGTGCCGGGTTCGTTGCCGGCGCCGCGAACGCGGCATCCGCGGCGATGCCCTGCGCGCCGTACCAGGTGCGCACCACCAGGTCGCTCAATTGCGTCAGGTTCACCGTGGTCTTGGCGTTCGCGTCGGCGCTGACGCTGTAGAACGTGGCACCCCCTGTGCCGGCGACCTTGAGCAGGAACGGGCCGACCAGGCCAGTCGAATCGATCTGGTACGAACCATCGGCCGCCGTCGTGGCGGTGCGCGTCGTACCGGTCGAATCGGTCAGCGTGACGGTCGCGCCGACGATGGCTTTGCCCGAGGCGGCGACGCCGCTCACGCAGTTCGTCGCGCAGGCCACCGGCGTTGGCGCCGGGGTCGTCGATCCGCCGCCCCCACCGCCGCAGGCCACCAGCAGTGCCGCGACCAGCGGCGAGATGAGGAAAGGCGCGGCCGCAACGCGGCGCGACGCGATCGATGGAATCCGGTTCATGCGTTTCTCCAAGACGGTGGGTGAGTGCCTTCGCAGCGGCCTGGCGCCTCGCATTCGGGCTCGGGCCACCGAGATGTCACGAGGGACGCAGGCTATCGGCGCGGGTGCCGGTCGTCCTAAAACGGCCTAAAACGTCGAGGCGCACCTGTGCAGCACTGCGCGGTGCCGGGCAACTCGAGGCGCGGTCTTGGCGGCCGAATCGGCGCCGCTCTTGAGCAAATGTGGCTCTGTCACTTTGCTTGATCCCCACGGGGGGCGGCCGGCTTCGGCCGGCCTTGGGGCGCTCAAGAGGAAACGCACGGTCGCCCGAAGGTTCCTCATTCCGCCGGGGAGCGGGCGACGTATGTCGTCGGCCTGGGGGCGCTCAGGCGCTTGCGGGGTTCAGGGCCAGCCGGCAGACCTGGGCAGCGCCGAGCAGCGCACCTTCCGCCATCCACGCCTCGCGATCGTGCCGATCGGTGTGCTTGTCGAGCAAGGTCGCGGCACGCTCGCGGATCGTGTGCTCGTTGGCCCCGCGCTCGCGGTGCCGCGCCGCATAGGCCCGGTCCGAATAGCCCAGCAGCTGCGCCGCGCTCGCCCAGCGGCCTTCGAGTGCGGCCAGCAAGGCCAAAACGTCGGCGGCGAACATGCCGAACATGTGGTCGAGCCGGGTCACCACGTCCACCCATTCGTGCACCACGCTGCGCGCTTGCGTCAGGTCTTCCTGGGCCACCAGCGCTTCGATCAGGTTGCCCAAGGCGATTGCGCGCGACGCCAGATGGGGCGGCCCCAGGCGCGCGAGCAGGGCACGGTTGCGCTGCACGGCGTCGCTGGCGTCGCCGGCCATCAGGGCGAGGTCGGCGAGGTTGACCAGGGCGCTGTTGATTTCGTAGTCCGAGCCGGCGGCCGTGGCCAGCGCCAGGCGCGCCTGATTCACGGTGCGGCCGATGGCGATGCGCTGCTCGGGGCTCGCCGAGCGCGCTTCGAGCCTGGCGCCGAACAGCCGCACCGCGGGGGGCCAGGCTGGATCTTCGAGACGCGTCAGCTCGTCGTAGGCGGCTTTCGCTTCGTCGGCGTCGTCCAGCGTGCGGTAGGTGTACGCCAGGTGCGCCAAGGCCAGGTAACGCCCGCGCCGGTCGCCGAGCTGCGCGTAGAGTTGCGCGGCGCGGCGCGCCGCCTCCCGACCTTCGATGCTCGCCGCCTCGCCGTACTGCAAGGCGATCGCTTCCCACAGGCGCGCCGCGAGTGGCGTCGGCGTTTACGCATCGATCAGCGTGGCGGCGCGCTCCAGCCAACGCAAGCCCTCGCTGTGCAGCGACAGCCAGCGCCACAGCCGCCCCGACGCGCCGGCCAGGGCAATCGCCGCGTGGGCGTCGTACGGCATCGACCAGCGCAACGCGGCGCGCAGGTTGTCCAGCTCGGGCTCGTAGCGCGCCACGAATTCGGCTTCGGGGGTGTGCCAGCACTGGGTGTAGGCGAGCTCGAAAACACCGAGCAGCGTCGGCGCGTGCGCGCGCCGCGCCGCGTCGGTGCGGGCGCCGCGGTCGAGTTGCCCGAGCGCATACAGGCGCGCGGTTTCGAGCAGGCGGTAACGCGTGGGCACGCCGACGTCCAGGTGCACGAGGCAATGGTCGACGAGCTCGGCAAGCAAATCGGCGTGCCCGGCGGCGTCGCCTGGCGAATCGCCGAACATGCCGTGCAGCATCTCGAGCGTGAAGCCGCCGGCAAACACCCCCAGGCGGGCGAACGCGTCGCGCTCGCGCGGGCCGAGCAACGATTCGCTCCACGCCATCACGGCGGCGAGCGTCTGCTGACGATCCGGCACCGCGTCGGCGTGGCCGCTCGGCCAGGACAGACGCGTGTGCAACTGCGCGCGCAGCATCGGCAGGCCCAACGTGCCGGCGCGTGCCGCGGCGATTTCCAGTGCCAACGGCAGGCCGTCCAGGGCGCGGCATACGTCGATCGCCGCGGCCGCATTGTCTTCGTCGAGCTCGAAACGGGCGTCGACGCCGCGCAGCCGGGCGTCGAGCATCGCCACCGCGGAGTAGCCCAGCGCGGCCTCGGCGCGAAGCGGCGCGTCGGGAAAGCGCAGCGGTTCGAGCCGATAGTGGATCGCCCGCACCACGTCGAGCCTGACCTGGCTGGTCACGAGAAAACGCAGCGTCGGGCAGGTGTCGAGCAAAATCTCTACGAGCTCGCCGGCAGCGCCGATCAGCGCCTCGGCGTTGTCGATGAGGATCAACGCCTGCAAGGGCCGAAGCGCCTGCGCCAGGGCGGCCACGGGGTCGGCGCTTCGCGGCGTGACGCGCAGCGCGGCGGCCAGCGCGAGCGCCAGTTCGGCCTTCGACGCGAGGGTGCTCGCGTCGACCTGCGCCGTGCCGTCCGCGAAGCCGCCCGGCAGCGCGCGCAGCACGGCGCGTGCCAGTGCGGTTTTGCCGATGCCGCCGGCGCCGCTGACGACGACCAGGGCGTGCCGGCGCAGCAGGCGGCACACCGCGTCGATGGCGCCGTCGCGACCGAACAAGCGGTGCCGCGCGGCCTCGTCCGCGGGCGCAACCGCCGCCGCCGCGATGCCCGGTACGTGCAGCGTGAACAGGTAGCCGCGACCGGGAAGCGTGACCACGGCGTCCCTGCCGAGGTGCTTGCGCAGCGCGGACATCTGCACGTGCAAATTGAAGTCGGCGACTTCGAGGTGGCCCCAGGCGGCCTGCAGCAGTTCTGCCTTGGTGACCAGGCGCCCGGGCCGCGCCGCCAACGCCAGCAGCAACTCGAAAGCGCGGCTTCCCAGCTTGACGGGCGCCCCGTTGAAATGCAATGTGCGGCGATCCGGATCGATGTCAACGCGGTTCGGCATGGCGCGGGTTCTCCACCGGCGGGTGGGCGGTGATCAAGGCGCCGGCGCCGCGCGCTTGGCGCGGTGGTAGCTGCCCGTGCCGCGCGTGAGCACGCGGTCGGCACCGAGAACTTCACCGGGCTCGAATTCGCCAGCGCCCTGTACCTGCTGATAGATCGGGCCGAAGTCGATGTTCGCCAGCGCGAGCAACTCGTCGAAGTCGTCGATCACGAAGTAGGTTTCCTGGAAATCGTCGATCCGGTAACGGGTGCGCATCACGCGTTCGAGTTCGAAGCCAATCCGGTTCGGCGAAGCATTGTTCAGCGCGAAGATGCTCTCGAGCTTGGACGACGCGATCCCCGCGCCGTAGATGCGCAAGCCGTCGCTCTGCCGCACCAGGCCGAATTCGACGGTGTACCAGTACACGCGCGCGAGTTTGTCGAGCACGCCGAGCTGTTGTGCGCGCAGGCCACCCACGCCGTAGGCCTGGATGTAGTCGGCAATCGTCGGGTTCATCAGCATCGGCACATGGCCGAACACGTCGTGAAAGACGTCGGGCTCTTCGAGGTAGTCCAGGTTTTTCAGGTCGCGGATGAAGTTGCCCGCCGGGAAACGCCGGTTCGCGAGATGCTCAAAAAACACTTCATCGGGAACCAGCCCCGGCACCGCCACCACTTGCCAGCCGGTACGCTGCATCAACACGTCAGACAATCGCCGGAAGTCGGGAATCTGCTCGGCCGAGATCGGCAGATCGCGCATGCCCTGAACAAACAGGTCACAGGCGCGGCCGATGAGCAATTCGCTCTGCCGCTCGAACAGCGTTTTCCAGACGCCGTGGTCTTGCGCGGTGTAGGCGTGCCAGCCCTGATCGACGGTCCAGTCGGCGCGTTCGGGGTGGGTTGCGTCGCCAGCGGCCAGGCCGTGTTTGCCAAAGCCGCTGTCGATCTCGCTCAGGTGACGCAGCATGTTCGCTCGGTGCGTGCCGCCGCCGGTGTGGCTCAGGTCGCCTGGATCACGCCGCGCGCCAACTGGTCACGCTCGAGCGATTCGAACAGCGCCTTGAAGTTGCCTTCGCCAAACCCGTCGTCGCCCTGGCGCTGGATGAATTCGACGAACCCTGGGCCGAGCTGGGTCTCGGAGAAGATCTGCAGCAGCAGGCGCGGCGCCGCGCCCTTGCGGGTGGCATCGACGCTGCCGTCCATCAAGATGCCGCGCGCTTGCAACTGGGAAATGTTCTGGCCGTGGCCGGGCAGGCGTTCGTCGAGCATTTTGTAGTAGCTGTCCGACGGCGCCGACAGCACCGGTATGCCGGCCAGATGCAGCGCATCGACGCTGGCGAGCAGGTCGTCGGTGTGCAAAGCGATGTGCTGTATGCCTTCGCCGTTGAACTTCATGAGGAACTCTTCAATCTGGCCGGTGCTCTTGGACGCTTCTTCGTTCAGCGGAATCCGGATCTGGCCATCGGGTGCCGTCATCGCCTTGGAGGTGAGGCCGGTGTAGTCGCCCTTGATGTCGAAGTAACGCATCTCGCGAAAGTTGAACAGCTTCTCGTAAAAGCCCGCCCAATAGGCCATGCGGCCGCGATAGACGTTGTGCGTGAGGTGGTCCACGCGCGTCAAGCCATGGCCGCGTGGGTGCCGCTCGACACCCGGGAGAAAGTCGAAATCGATGTCGTAGATCGACTTGCCTTCTTCGAAACGGTCGATCAGGTACAGCGGCGCGCCGCCGATTCCCTTGACGGCGGGTAAGTTCAGCTCCATCGGGCCAGTGGGCATGACCACCGGCTGCGCGCCGAGTTGCAACGCGCGCTCATAGGCCTTGTGCGAGTCCTTCACACGAAACGCGAGGCCGCAGGCAGAGGGGCCGTGTTCGGCGGCGAAATACCACGCCGCACTTTTGGGCTCGCGATTCACGATGAAATTGATCTCGCCCTGGCGGTACAGCACCACATCTTTCGAGCGGTGGCGGGCCACCAGCGTGAAGCCGAGCTTTTCAAACACGGGCTCCAGCACATTCGGTGTTGGCGAGGCGAACTCGACGAACTCGAAGCCCATCAGCCCCATCGGGTTGTCGAACAGATCGGCCATGGCCTGCCCTTCTCGCTGGCTTGTCGTGAGGGTGAGGTTGCCATTGTAGGCAGGGGGTGCGCCCCTCCCACGAATTGGGGATCGACGGCCACTGGGTGGCTGTTGCGCCGGATCGGGCCGAGGATTCGGTGCGCGAGTACGGCGCGATGACCGATGACCTCAACGCCATGGCCGACTGGCTGCTGGCGTGCAAGGTGGACACGGTGGCGCTGGAGTCCACCGGGGTGTACTGGATCCCGGTGTTCGAGGTGC
>JANOLJ010000165.1:0-11676 GCA_031419715.1 Burkholderiales bacterium
GGCGCAGCGGCGCGTCAACTTCGGCGAGGTGCCGCTGTCGGAGGTGTTTGACCTGCACGGCTTCAACCTGAACGCCAAGCTCGACATCGACCCGGAGTTCCTGAATGCCGACGCGCATCAGCACCACGACCACGACCATGACCACCAGCACGATGAGCATTGCGAGCATCTGCACCACCACGCGCACGACGACGATGTGAAGTCCTTCGTGTTCCGCTCCGACAAGGCCTTCAACCCGGCCAAGCTGGAAGACTTTCTCGGCTCCATCGTCCAGGTGTACGGCCCGAAAATGCTGCGCTACAAGGGAGTGCTGAACATGAAAGGCACGGATCGCAAGGTGATCTTCCAGGGCGTGCACCAGCTGATGGGCAGCGATCTCGGGCCGAAGTGGATGCCGGGGGAAAAGAAGACGAGCAAGATGGTGTTTATCGGTCTGGACTTGCCGCGCGACATCTTTTTGCAGGGCCTGGAGCAGTGCCTGGTGTGACAAACGGGCTTGATTTGGCGCTGGGTATCCCAGTGCTTCGACGGCCGCCCAAATGCCGTGGATACAATCCGCGGCCGCTGAATACCAGCTGCCTGAGTGCACACCCCTCATGATGAGGGCTGATGCGTGGCAGCAAGGAGAGTCACTTGACCAAGACCACGGACCACAAGCCGGCCAGCAAGCAGACTGCCGCGAAGCCCGCCGCAAAGAAAACGCCCGCCACAGCAAAGAAGTCGGCCGTTGTATCCAAGAAGTCCGCCGCGCCGACCGTCAAGAAGGTGGCCAAACCTCCTGCACCGGCAAAGAAGGCGGCGGCGAAACCAAGCCCGAAAGCCAAACCCGGCGCCGAACCCAGCGCAAAGGCCGCGGCGAAAGCCGCTCCGAAGGCCGCCCCGAAAGCCGCCCCGAAAGCCGCCCCGAAAGCCACCCCGAAAGCCACCCCGAAAGCCGCCCCGAAAGCCACCGCATCCAAACCCGCCGTCGCACCAGCCAAGGCGGGGCACAAGCCTGCACCACACGCCGCCCCTCCCGGTGCGGCAGCTCCGAAGTCCATCTCCCAACCCGCAGGCGCACCCATGACCCAGACTTCCGGCAAGGCACCACCGGCCGCGCCGATTGCGCCCCCACCCACGAAGCGGCTTTCGAGCCGTGCCGCGGCCCGGGCCAATGCCGCCCCGGCACAGGCGCCCCTGCCGCCGCCGACGTCGCGCTTTGCCGACCGGTTTGCCCCGCCCCGTCCGCCAACGCGGCAAATGGCCCAGGTCGAGCTCGATACGCCGCGCCATGTGCATGTTTCCGATCCGAAACTGGCGAATGCCTGGAAAACCAAGGCCGGCCGGGACCTGACAGAAGCGGAAATCCTGGCGATGCCCGAATCGGAGTACATGAACGACAAGCAGCTGGAGTTCTTCCGGCGCACCCTGCAGGCACTGAAAGACAGCCTGCTCAGCAATGCCGGAGAAACCACCGAGCATCTGCGCGAAGACACATCCATCGTGCCGGACCCGGCCGATCGGGCGACGATCGAAGAAGAGCACGCCCTGGAATTGCGCACCCGAGACCGGGAGCGCAAGCTGCTGAAGAAGATCTCGCAGTCGCTGACGCGCATTGAAGCCGGGGAGTATGGTTTCTGTGATGAAACAGGCGAACCCATAGGTTTGGGGCGCTTGATTGCAAGGCCGACCGCTACACTGTCCCTGGAAGCCCAGCAGCGGCGGGAACTCAAGCAGAAGATGTTCGGCGACTGATCACGCCCGACCCCCGCTCCCTCAGCCCGACTCCTCCCCGCGCCGAACCCAGACCACGCCATGGCGGAACCCAAAGACGGACCGAGCTTCTTTCGCAAGATGGTGAAGTTCGTCGCCAATCCGTCCACGGAATGGACGGAATTGACCTCGCGCAGCGACTTGGCGCGCGAGACCGAGACCGCGAAGTCCGAGCTGAAGTCGATGATCGAGCGCAAGCGCCGCAACGATTTCGTGCGAAAACGCGAACTCGACATGCTGCGCCAGGTGCGCCGCGACGGCCTCACAGGCGACCAACTCGCGGCTTTGGCGGGCAATTCGCGCAACGATGATTCGGAGGTTCGCGCCTCCGATGGCGCCAGACCCGACAGCGGCGTCAAGGCCAAGATCGACCAGATCGAGCAGCAGATGGTGGGCGATGGCTACACGGGCTCGCCGCGCCGCCCGCACGAAAGCTACAGCAGCGCCGCGCGGCCTGCGGCGGCGGGCCCGGTGGCGGCGCCGATGGTCGCGCATGCGCCCGCCACCCCGGCGCCCGAGCCGCCACGCGACGCCACCTCCGCGGCAAAACCCCTGAAGTTGAATGTCGCCACCGCGGCGATGGCCCGGCCCTTTGCCGCCGAGGCCAGCGAAGTCGCCCACGACCCCGACCTGGACGAGGCGGTGATCGCTTTCGCCAACGCTGACTTCGAACAGTGCGAAAACGCGCTCGGAACGCTCGTCGGCCAGGGTGGCGCGCGCGAGCAAAACGCGGAAACCTGGTTGGTTCTGTTCGACCTGTACCGCGCCACAGGCCAGCAGAACAAGTTCGAAAGCCTGGCGATGGACTATGCCCAGCAGTTCGGCTGGTCGTCACCGCAGTGGTTCTCGATGCCCAAGCTGGTCGCCGACGCGGCGGCGGATGAACCTTCCGGCGCGGCCCGTGTGGTGGGGCAGATCGGCTGGGTGTGCCCGGCCGTCGTCGACCCGGAAGTGGTGGCGAAGTTGTCGTCCCAGACCTTGCAGATGCCGCTGCCCTGGGTCTTCGACTGGAACGAACTGAAGAGCATCGACGCCGAGGCGTGCGCGCGCTTGAGTGATCTGTTCCGCAAATGGATCGGGCAAAAGCTGGAAATGCATTGGCTCAATGGCGAACAGTTGTTCAGCGTGCTGCAGGCGGCCACGCCCACGGGTGTGCGCGATGCCGACCCGGCCTATTGGCGGCTGCGCCTGGACGCGCTGCGCATGGCGAACCGCCCGGACCAGTTCGACGAGACCGCGATCGACTACTGCGTCACCTATGAAGTCTCGCCGCCGTCGTGGGAGCGTGCGACGTGCGTGGCGCTGATCCGGGGGTCGAAGCTGTCGGCGACTCAGCCGACGATGTCGCTCATCGGCGAAGTGTCGACCAGCTTTGTCGAGTCAAGGTCAGTCGATGATCCGGTGTCGGTGCAAGTGGCCTCCGTCGAGTTGTCGGGTCAGTTGGTCGGCGACATCGCGCCAGTGCTGAAAAAGCTGGATGCCGACATCAAGAGCGCGGCATTGGTCAATGTCACCTGTTCGAAGCTGATCCGCGTCGATTTCATCGCGGCGGGCGACCTGCTCAATTGGGTGCTGACGCGCCGCACCGAAAGTCGCAGTGTGTGTTTCCTCGATGCGCACCGCTTGGTGGCGCTGTTCTTTGGTGCGATGGGCATCAATGAGCACGCCAAGGTCAAGGTACGCACCAACTGAGCCACCGGTGCGCGCCTGGCGAACCGAGGCCAAGCTCCACCCAGCGCATGGAAACCTTCCACGGAACGACGATCCTCAGCGTGCGGCGCGGCCAAAGCGTCGCGCTCGGCGGTGACGGCCAAGTGACGCTGGGCAATGTGATCGTCAAGGCGAGCGCGCGCAAGGTGCGCAGGCTTTATCGAGATCAGGTGCTGGCCGGCTTTGCCGGTGCCACGGCGGACGCGTTCACGCTGTTTGAACGCTTCGAGGCGAAACTCGAAAAGCACCAAGGGCATCTGGTGCGCGCCGCGATCGAGCTCACCAAGGATTGGCGCACCGACCGCGTGCTACGTCGCCTGGAGGCGATGCTCGCGGTGGCGGATCGCGAGGCGTCGCTCATCATCACCGGCAACGGCGACGTGCTTGAGCCCGAACTGGGCATCATCGCCATCGGCTCGGGCGGCGCCTACGCCCAGGCGGCGGCGCGCGCGCTGCACGACCACACCGACATGACGCCGCAGCAGGTCGTGAAGCGCTCGCTCGAAATCGCCGGCGATCTGTGCATCTACACGAACCAGCAGCACCACATCGAGACGCTGGAATGATCTCGATGTCGCCGCGGGAAATCGTTTCCGAACTCGACAAGCACATCGTCGGCCAGGCGGGTGCCAAACGCGCGGTGGCGATCGCGCTGCGCAATCGCTGGCGGCGTCAGCAGGTGCCGGGGCCTTTGCGCGGCGAAATCACGCCGAAGAACATCTTGATGATCGGCCCGACGGGCGTGGGCAAGACGGAGATCGCCCGGCGCCTGGCCCGCCTGGTGGACGCACCGTTCATCAAGGTCGAGGCGACCAAGTTCACCGAGGTCGGCTATGTCGGCAAGGACGTTGACTCGATCGTGCGTGACCTGGTGGACATGGCCATCAAGCAGGAGCGTGAGTCGCAGATGCAGCGCCAGCGCGCGCGCGCGGAAGATGCTGCCGAAGACCGCATCCTCGACATTCTCGTGCCCGCGCCGCGCCAAGGCGGAGAATTCGGCCTGGCCAGCGCCGCGCCGGCCGACAACACGGCGCGCCAGGTGATGCGCAAGCGCCTGCGCGAGGGCTTGCTCGCGGACAAGGAAATCGAAATCGACGTCGCTGACGCCAAGCCCGCACTCGAAATCATGGGTCCGGCCGGCATGGAAGAAATGGCCGAGCAGCTCAAGGGCATGTTCGCGAATCTCGGCCAGGCCCGGCGCAAGACGCGCAAGATGCGCATCGATGCCGCGCACAAGCTGCTCCTGGACGAAGAGGCCGGCAAGCTCGTCAATGAAGACGAGATCAGGGCCGCGGCACTGAGCAATGCCGAGCAGAACGGCATCGTCTTCATCGACGAAATCGACAAGGTCACTTCGCGCGGCGATGGCCATGGCGCCGAGGTCTCGCGCCAGGGCGTGCAGCGCGACCTGTTACCGCTGGTGGAGGGCACGAGCGTGAACACCAAGTACGGCATGGTGCGCACCGACCACATTCTGTTCATCGCCTCGGGCGCGTTTCACTTGAGCAAGCCGAGCGACCTGATTCCAGAGTTGCAGGGGCGCTTCCCGATTCGAGTCGAGCTCGCGTCGCTCAGCGTCGACGACTTCGAAGCGATCCTGATGCACACCCATGCGAGCCTGGTCAAGCAATACCAGGCGCTGCTCGCCACCGAAGGCGTGACGCTTGAATTCGAGGCCGAAGCGATTCGGCGTCTGGCGCAAATCGCGTTCGACGTGAACGAGCGCACCGAGAACATCGGCGCGCGGCGCCTGGCCACCGTGATGGAGCGCTTGCTCGACGAGGTGAGTTTCGAGGCGCCTCAGATGGCGGGCCAGACGGTGAGGCTCGACGCCGCCGCCGTGAACGCCAAGCTTGCCGAGCTGGCGCGCAACGAGGATCTGTCGCGCTACATCCTTTGAGCGGCAGCGCGCCCCGGCGCATGACTGCCGCCTCTGGAGGGCAAAGTCACGTCGCGGTGCGGGCCGCCTGCAGGCACAGCAGGCCTTCGAAGATCAGCGTCTCCACCGTCTCAAGCTCCAACTCGGTGATCGGCGCCAGCTTCACGGCGGCGCCCCCGGACATCAAGACCAACGGCGCCTGGCCGGTGCGCGCCTTCAACTTGCGGTGCATGCGCTCCACGGCGCCGGCGATCGCATCGGCGCCGCCGCTCATCAGCGCGTCGCTCGTGTTCGTCGGGAAGTCGACCGCTTCGCCGGTGGGCGCCTTCAGGCCGGCGGTGCCCATCTCCAGCGCGCGCAACATCAGGCCGAAGCCAGGCAGGATCAGGCCCCCGAGGAACTTGCCGTCGGTATCGAGCGCGTCCACCGTGACTGCTGTGCCCACCATCACCACCAGCGCGGGCCGCGCCGGGCCGCGCGCGAGCACATGGTGGCGGGCCCCGATCAACGCGGTCCAGCGGTCCGCGCCCAGGCGCACCGGGTGGTCGTAGCCGTTGCGCACGCCGCACGCATGCGCCGACGGCACCACCCAGCGCGGCTCGATCTCCCACAGTTCAAGCTGCTCCTCGACGCGGCGCTTGACGCCGTCGCCCGCGACGACGCAGCCGAGCATCTGCGTCGGCACCGGCAGCTCGCGCCAGTCCATTTCCGCCAAGGTGTCGATGGTCTCGAGGAACACGGCGCCGTGCGCGAGCAGGTTGGCGCTGGGGCGCGCCATGTCGTACAGGGCCCACTTGAGCCGCGTGTTGCCGACGTCGATGGCGAGAAACCTCATGTGGGGTGCGCAGTGGCCGCAGAGTCTCAGCGCCCAGCCCAGGGCAAGCCGCGCGGGCCGATGAGCAACTGGCGCGCCTGTTGCAGCGCCAGCGTCGCGCTCAGGCTGCGGCGTCGCGGGCTCACGCGCGCCTCGACCTCGTCGATCAAGGGGCGCAAGTCTTCGCGAGATCGTGCACGCCTCAGGCGCAATGACGTGAGCGTCCCGGCCAGCGGTGCCTCGGCGCGCACGGTGTGCAACAGGAGTTCGCGGGCCCGTTCGAGAGCGTCGTCGTCGGGGTGATGCTCCACGGGGTCGGTCTGAAACCAGGAAGATGCGGTCGCGGGTTCGCCGGTGGCGGAGTCGAGAAAGCCGCTGCTGGGAGGCAGCGTGCGCGATGCGGGCAACTCGGAGTCGGTCGCGCCACTTTCGCGCCAGGCGCCCGGCAATGCGGTCGGGTCGGGCGCCCGCAATTCGATCAAGCCGAGCCTCAGCAAATCGTTGAAGCAGCCTGGCGGCACGCCTGCCTGGCCGGCCATGCCGCGCACCTGGGATTCGCTGCGCCGCCCGTCCACCAGGTGCAACAAGGTTCGGTGACGCTGGCTGACGCGGCGCTGGCGCGCAGTCAACTCGGCAAGGCCCTCGCGGGTCTTGGACGGAATCAGTTCGGTGCCCAACGCGTCTCCACCTGTCGGTCGTTTTGTGAAATGCCTGTTCCTGACCTGCGCTCGAATGCAGGCAGCGGAATTGTGCAGCCAATGAATCGCGTCGCGTGCACCCTCCTTTGAACGCGTGCCCCGCAACCGGGGCTGGGTCGGCCCTCACGCCCTGAGGTGTGGATGCCCCGGGCGGGCGTGCAACCCTGGCGCGCGGCGCAGCGCTACACTGCAAGTTGACGTATACGTCAACTTGCACCCATCGCCCTGCCGGCCGGTGCCACCGCGCCAAGGAGACTCCGCGTGACCGATCTTTCCGCCGAATTCAAGGCCCTGGCCGACTATCGCCCGACGCACAAGGTGCGTCTCGTCACTGCCGCGTCGCTGTTCGATGGCCACGACGCCGCGATCAACATCATGCGGCGCATGCTGCAAGGCATGGGTGCGGAGGTGGTGCACCTCGGGCACAACCGCTCCGTCGATGAAGTCGTGACTGCCGCGTTGCAGGAAGACGTGCAGGGCATCGCGATCAGCAGTTACCAGGGCGGCCACCTGGAGTATTTCAAGTACATGGTGGACCTGCTGGCCAGCCGTGGCGGCGCGCACATTCGTGTCTTCGGCGGTGGCGGCGGGGTCATCGTGCCCCCGGAAATCGCCGAGCTGCAGGCCTATGGTGTGGCGCGCATTTACAGCCCCGAAGACGGGCAGCGCATGGGCCTGGCCGGAATGATCGGCGAGATGCTGATGCGCTGCGATACCGACCTGTCGGTGCACGCGCCCCGAGACGTGGCGCAGCTCCAAGGCCACACCGACGCCGCCTGGCGCGCCCTGGCGCAGGCGATCACGGCGCTGGAGAACGGCACCTGCGACCCAGCGTTGCGCCAGGCGATGCTCGCCGCGGCCGCGACGGCGAAGACTCCCGTGCTGGGCGTCACCGGCACCGGCGGCGCCGGCAAGTCGAGCCTGACCGACGAGCTGATCCGGCGCCTGCGCCTGGACCAGGCCGACACCTTGCGCATCGCCGTGATTTCCATCGACCCGAGCCGACGCAAGAGCGGCGGCGCGCTGCTCGGCGACCGCATCCGCATGAATGCCACTGCCCCCTGGCGGGAAGGGCCTCGCGTCTACATGCGCAGCCTGGCGACACGCAATCCCGGCCCGCACGGCAGCAGCGAAATCAGCCAGGCCCTGCCTGACGTGCTGGCGGCGTGCAAGTGCGCCGGCTTTGACCTGATCGTCGTCGAGACCTCGGGCATCGGCCAGGGCGACGCGGCGATCGTGCCATTGGTGGATGTGCCGCTGTACGTGATGACGCCCGAGTTCGGCGCGGCGAGCCAGTTGGAGAAGATCGACATGCTCGACTTCGCCGAGTTCGTCGCGATCAACAAGTTCGACCGCAAGGGCGCCGCCGACGCACTGCGCGACGTCGCCAAACAAGTGCAGCGCAACCGCGAGGCGTTCAAGGTGTCGCCCGACACGATGCCGGTGTTCGGCACGATGGCGAGTCGCTTCAATGACGACGGCGTGACAGCGCTGTACCAAGCGCTGCTGCCGCGCCTGGTGGCGCTTGGCTTGCCGCCGCGCCAGAGCAGCTTGCCACGGGCGTCGGTGCGGCACAGCACGAACCAGGTGGCGATCGTTCCGGGCGCGCGCGTGCGCTATCTCGCCGACATCGCCGACACGGTGCGCGGCTACAAGCAGCGTGCGCGCGCCCAGGCGCGTCTGGCGCGCGAAATCCAGCAGTTGCGCGCCGCGGCCGACATGCTCACCGTGGGCAAGCCCGACAAACCGCGCGCCGCCGAAGCCGCGATCAACCTCGCCGAGGAACGCGAATCGCGCCAGCACGCCGACGCGCGCAAGCTGCTCGCGATGTGGCCGCAAATGCAGGCGGCCTACGCGGGCGACGAGTACGTGGTGAAGATCCGCGACAAGGAGTTGCGCACTGCGTTGACGCACACCACCTTGTCGGGCAACAAGATACGCAAGGTCGCGCTGCCGCAGTATGAAGATCACGGCGAAGTCCTGAAGTGGCTGATGCTCGACAACGTGCCCGGCAGCTTCCCGTACACCGCCGGCACGTTCGCCTTCAAGCGCGAAGGCGTGGATCCGACGCGAATGTTCGCCGGTGAAGGCTATGCTTTTCGCACCAACAAGCGCTTCAAACTGCTCAGCGCCGGCATGCCGGCGAAGCGCCTGTCTACCGCTTTCGACTCCGTGACGCTGTACGGCAACGACCCCGATCCGCGCCCCGACATCTACGGCAAGGTCGGCAACTCGGGCGTGTCGATCGCGACGCTCGATGACATGAAGGTGCTGTACTCGGGTTTCGATCTGACGAACCCGGCCACGAGTGTGAGCATGACGATCAACGGCCCGGCGCCGACGATTTTGGCGATGTTCATGAACACCGCGATCGAGCAGAACCTCGACAAGTTTCGCGCCCCGGCTCCGGAAGGAAACGGCCGTGAGCCCACCGACACCGAAGCCGCGAAGATCCGCGAATGGGTTTTCGCCAACGTGCGCGGCACGGTGCAGGCGGACATTCTGAAAGAAGACCAGGGGCAGAACACCTGCATCTTCTCCACCGAGTTCTCGCTCAAGGTGATGGGCGACATCGCGCAGTATTTCGTGCACCACGATGTGCGCAATTTCTACTCGGTGTCGATATCGGGTTACCACATCGCCGAGGCTGGCGCGAACCCGATCAGCCAGCTCGCGTTCACGCTGTCCAATGGGTTCACCTTCGTCGAAGCCTATCTCGCGCGCGGCATGCATGTCGACGACTTCGCGCCGAACCTGAGCTTTTTCTTCAGCAATGGCATGGACCCGGAGTACACCGTGATGGGCCGCGTGGCGCGGCGCATCTGGGCGGTGGCGATGCGGGAGCGCTACGGCGCGAACGAGCGCAGCCAGAAGCTCAAGTACCACGTGCAGACGAGCGGGCGCAGCCTGCACGCGCAGGAGATCCAGTTCAACGACATCCGCACGACGCTGCAAGCGCTGATTGCCGTCTACGACAACTGCAACTCACTGCACACGAACGCCTATGACGAAGCCATCACCACGCCCACCGAAGAGAGCGTGCGCCGTGCCATGGCGATCCAGCTCATCATCAACCGCGAGTGGGGCCTGGCGAAATGCGAGAACCCGAACCAGGGCGCGTTTGTCATCGACGAGCTGACAGAACTCGTGGAAGAAGCGGTGCTCGCCGAGTTCGAGAAGATCTCCGAACGCGGGGGCGTGCTCGGCGCGATGGAAACTGGGTATCAGCGCGGCAAGATCCAGGAAGAGTCGATGCACTACGAGATGCAGAAACACACCGGTGAGTACCCCATCGTCGGTGTCAACACGTTCCGCAATCCGCAGTGCGATGCCACGCCGAAGACACTGGCACTCGCGCGTTCGACCGATGAAGAGAAACAATCGCAACTCCAGCGCCTGGCCGATTTCCAGGCGCGCCACGCCACCGCTGCGCCTGCGATGCTGCAGCGGTTGCAACAGGCGGCGATCGAAGGGCGCAACGTCTTCGAAGTGCTGATGGAGGCGGTGGGCGTGTGTTCGCTCGGGCAGATCACGAACGCGCTGTTCGAGGTGGGTGGTCAGTACCGGCGCAGCATGTGACGCCGATGCGGCACCTGCCGCGACTGAACCCTCAAGCGACTCGCGGTCGCGGGCCCAGATTCACTTTCGACAGCTTGCCCTGCACCCCCGGCAGCGCCAGCAGCCGCGGGTTCATCACGCGAAACCACAGCGGCGGTAGGTAGGCCAGCGGGAACATGCCGAAGTATCCACTGGGCAATCGCGGCAGGTTCTCGAAGTGACGCAGGCTTTGGTAGCGCCGCGAAGGGTAGGCGTGATGGTCGGAATGGCGCTGCAGATGAAACAGCAGCAAGTTCGTCACCAGATGGTTGGTGTTCCATGAGTGATGCGGCTGCGGCGTCTCGTAGCGTGGCGCCTGCGGGGTTGAGCCCGGCAGAGTGGCGCGCAGCAAGCCGTAGTGCTCAACATAGTTGGCCGACGTCAATTGCCACCACGCGACGAGGTTGTGAATTGCCAGGAACGGCAACATCAACGCGCCCCAGGTCAGCACCAGCGCGCCTTGCAGAACCAGCGTGATCGCGTAGGACTGAAGCATCGCGTTGTGCATGCTCCAGGGCGAGCCGCCGCGCGCGGCCAGACGTTCGGTTTCCAGAGCCCAGGCGCGCCGGACTCCTCCCGGCAACTCGCGCAGGGCAAAGCGGTAAATGCTTTCGCCCATGCGCGAACTGGCGTGGTCGTGCGGCGTGGCGACCCAACGGTGGTGGCCGCGCCCATGCTCGACGGTGAAGTGGCCATACGTCGGCACCGAAAGCACGAGCCTGGCGAGCCACTGTTCGGCACGCGTCGACTTGTGGCCGAGCTCATGGCCCGTGTTGATGCCCAGGCCGGAGCCGGCGCCCGCGACATAGGCCAGGATTCCGATCGCCCACCAGGGCAGGCTCTGCGTGCCCACCCACCAGGCGCAGCCGATCAGCGCAACGAAGTGCAGCGGCACTGTCGCCCAAGTGAGCCAGCGATAGTAGCGGTCGGCTTCGAGTTGCGGCACGACTTCTTCGGGCGGATTGTTCGTGTCTTCGCCGATCAGGGCATCAAGCAGGGGCAGCAAACCATAGTTGATGACCAAGGGCAGGGCCAGCGCGATCGGCCAGCCGCTGGCCGCGTGTGCCGCAATGCCCGTGAACGGCAGCAGAGGGAAAACGACCGAGAGCGACCACCAGGCGCGTTTGTGGTCGCGGTAAGCGATCGGTTTACCCTCCGAGGATGTCGCATGCAGCGTGCGTGTCATGCGCACAGCATAGAGCAAGGGGCTCGGCCTGTGAATCAGG
>JANOLJ010000166.1:0-24894 GCA_031419715.1 Burkholderiales bacterium
TCGCGACCTCGGGCCACCGGGGCGGCGTTCAAGCGGACGACTCCAAGTGCTCCACCTGCCACTCGCCGACTTTCATCCCGATCGACCACCGGATGGAGAACCTGACGAAGAACAACACCTACATCCTGCCGGGCCTGGCGACCTTCACCTACCAGATCGACACCGCCGCAGTGACTGCCCCGGGCAATGACGTGACGGTCAAGTTCCGCATCCTGCAGCGCATCGCGCCCGCGGCCGCCGGCACCGATACGCCCGTCACGCTGGCGGCGCCCTCGGCGAACGGCAATCCTCTGGCCGGGTTCACGAGCAATGTCGCGTTTCTGCTCGCCTATTCGCGGCCGCAGGACGGCATCACCTCGCCCATCGACTACAACAACCAGGGCATCAAGCAGGCGCAACCGATCAGCGTTTCGCTCTCCGCGTTGCTCAACACCACGGTGAGTGCGACCGGAGCGAACATCGGCACGGTGGGTTCGATCGCCGGCCCTGATGGGACCGGCTACTACACGGCCACGCTGAGAGGCAACGGCAGCGCTGTCTGCGGCGGCGCCGCCACGCCGGTGCCGTGCGTGTTCCCGGTGGGCGCAAAGCTGCGCACCGTGGCGCTGCAGGGCTACTTCACTCAGCTCAATGCGCCGACGAACAACCCGCGCGATCCCGCCACTGTGGGCAGCGTCGGGCGCCACGCCATCTCGGTGGTCAAGACGGTCACCGGCGACACGCCGCGCCGCACCATCGTGGCCGCGGAAAAATGCGCGGGCTGCCATGAGTGGTTCGAAGGGCACGGCGGCAGCCGCGTCTACGAAACCCAGGTCTGCGTGATGTGCCACAACCCCGGGCTGGCGAGCAGCGGCCGCGGGATTGCCGATGCCGCGAGCGGCACCTTCCCTGGTTTGAACAACTGGACGTTCGATGCGGCGACGACGAAGATCGTCACGGATTGGAGTTCTCCGCTGGATTTGAATTTCGACAAGACCGTGCCCAATGCCGCGCTGAGGTTCCCGGCGACGAGCAACAACTTCAAGGACATGATTCACGGCATCCATGCGGGCCGCGACAGGCGCGTCACGCCATTCCGCACAGCGCGTGACCGCACCAGCACCACCGGCGCGGGAGGTGGCGTGATCCAGTTGCTCGACTTCCGGCGCATGGATTTCCCGGGCCGGCTGAACAACTGCGAAACCTGCCACACCACGGCTGTCACGTCCGACCAGAAGACCTACAACTATGTGCCGGCGAGCACACTGGTGTCAACCTACGAGTCGATCGACGCGGCCTATGCCGCGGCGATAGGCGCCAGCACGGCGACGCCGGCTCTGGCGAAGACCGCGCTCAACACGTCCAACAGCACCGACACGGTGGTTACGCCGTTTGCCGCGGCGTGCGTGAGCTGCCACGACAACACGCCCGCCAAAGCGCATATCGCGATCAACGGCGGCGCGCTGAATGTGTCGCGTGCGGCGGCGCAGCCGACACCTCGGCCCCTGGAAGACGTGGAGTCGTGCGTGGTCTGCCACGGTCCGGGCCGTGACTTCGACACCGAGCGGGTGCATAAAAAGTGAGCGCGCGGCGCAGGCAATTGGAGCTTTTATGCGATACGCAAACGTTGCCATCACGCTGACGCTGGCCCTTGCGCTGCTGGGCGGCAGGCTCTGCCTGGCCGCCGAGCAGGCCCAGGCAGCGGCGCCGCAAACCGCCGCACCTGTGGCGCACGCTGCGCCGAGTGCACCGCCCAAACTCGTCGACATCAACAGCGCGAGCCGCGCCGAGCTGAAAACGCTGCCGGGCATCGATGACGCGCAAGCGAATCGCATCATCGCGGCGCGCCCCTACCCGAGCAAGGCCAAGCTCGTCGCGGACAAGGTGTTGCCGATCGAGGCCTATGACGCGCTCAAGGGCCGCATCGTCGCCATTCAGAAAGTACACAAGGAAGCTCCTACTACACGCAAACCGTAGGCGCCAGGCGCGTCGTTGCCGTGCCGGCCGATGCCAACGCAGAACTAAAGAGGCAGACATCGATGAGCATGACCAGACCCCTGCATTGCGCGTTGCTGCTGCTGGCCGGCCTGTCGTGGCAGCCGCTGGCGACGGCGCAAACGAGTTCGCCCGCGCCATCTGCCGCGGCGTCGGCGCCCATGGCTTCCACGGCCGCGTCCGCCTCCGCGCCGACCGCCCCGGGCAGTGGCACCGAATACAGCGAAAAGGGCGCCGACACCTGCCTGAACTGCCACGACACCGACGCCGACACCGCCACGTTCACCACGGGCGCGATCTTCAAGGGCAAGCATGCGCACCGGCGTAACGCGCGCGCGCCGTTCGGCCCGGGTGCGCTGCAATGCGAGGCGTGTCACGGGCCGGGTGCGCGCCACTCGACCCAGGGATCCAAGAAGACGGCGACGACGAACAGCTTCAAGCCGAATTCCTTTCTCAGCGTCGCGCAGCGCAACCAGCCGTGCCTGGACTGCCACCAGGGAAATGCGCGCACCGGCTGGCATGGGGGCGCGCACGAGCGCGGCAATGTCGCGTGTACCGATTGCCACAAGCTGCACACTGAGCAAGACCCGGTGCTGAACAAGATCACACAGGCCGAGGTTTGTTATTCCTGCCACAAACAACAGCGCGCGGACTTCCAGAAAACCTCGTCGCACCCGGTGCGCTTTGGCACCATGGTCTGCAGCGATTGCCACAGTGCGCACGGCTCCACCAGCGTGGCGATGCTCAACAAGCCCACGCTGAACCAGACCTGCTTCAGTTGCCACGCCGACAAGCGCGGCCCGCTGCTCTGGGAGCACGCGCCGGTGGCCGAAGATTGCAGCTTGTGCCACTCGAGCCACGGTTCGGTGCGCGCCGCGCTGTTGAACAAGACGCCACCCATGCTGTGCCAACAATGCCACACCAGCTCCGGCCACCCGTCGGTGGCGCGCAGCTCGGCCGGCCTGCCCGGCGGCAGCGCGGGCGGTTCGATATTCATCGTCGCCGGCAGCTGCAGCAACTGCCATTCGCAGGTGCACGGCTCCAATCATCCGGCAGGCGCGAAGCTGATGCGATGAACACCCCCCTCAGCCCAACCCTCTCCCACAGGCGGGAGACGGGGCAAGACCGGCCCCCTGTTACCGGAGACTGCGCCATGAGAACGGATGCGAACATGAGAGCCTTCAGCCCCCTGGTCTTGCTCGGCGCCATCGGTGCGCTCTCGGTCGCCGCAAGCAGCGCGCTGGCCGCGGTGGACACGTCACAGTGGAAATGCGAGACCTGCCCGTTCGAGAAAGCCGCCACGAGCGGCGCGCTGGACGTCGGCGTTGGCGCCGTGGCGGGCGAGACGCCCAAGTTCGGCGACCACAGTGGCTTGTACGACAAGCGCGCCTTCCTCGTCGCGGGCGGGGCGCTGCGGTACCGCAGCGACGCCGGCTTGTTCGGCAGCGCGCAGGCCTCCGACCTCGGCCTGGACACGCGCGCACTGGCCGCGGAAATCGGCCACGAAGGCATGTACACGCTACGCATGGGTTATGCCGAAATGCCACGCCACTTTGCCGAAGGCGCCCGGACGCCGTTCCTCGGCGTTGGCGGCAGCGTGCTGTCGCTGCCAGCGGGCTTTCCCGCGGCGACGACGGCTGCGATGCCGCTCGCCACGTCGCTGCAAGCGGTGGACATCGGCTACAAGCGCAAGCGCCTGGAGGCCGGTGGCACGCTGTTCGCCGGGGAGAACTGGACCTACCGCGTCAGCCTGCGCCACGACGTGCGCGACGGCACCCAACGCAAGGCGGGCTCGTTCTTCTCCACGACCTCGCACCTGGTGGCCCCGGTGGACCAGGTGACCGATCAGCTCGAAGTGTCGGCGTCCTACGCGAGCCGCCTCTGGCAGGCGACGCTGGCCTACCACGGGTCGGTGTTCCGCAACGCAGATCAGGCGCTGACTTGGGCGAACCCGTTCTCGCCGCTTGTGGCCGGTGCTGACCGCAGCCAGCTTGCGTTGGCGCCTGACAACCAGGCCCACCAGATCGTCGGGTCCGTCGGCTACCAGATCAACCCCTGGATGCGCGCGAGTGGTGAACTTGCGATCGGGCGCATGACGCAAGACGCCGGCTATTTGCCGGCGACGCTGAACACAACCGGGCTGACGGTAGCGGCGCTGCCTGCACAGTCTTTGCGCGGACGCGTCAACACGCTCAACGGCCATGTGCGCCTCACCGCCACACCGATCGAAGCGCTGCGCCTGAGCGCGAGTTATGCGCGCGACGAGCGTGACAATGAAACGCCCAGATCCAGCTACCCGCCCGTGCAGACCGACATGTTCCTCGGCCCGGCGCCGCGCACCAACCAGGCCTTCAGCTTCTCGCAGGACCGCTTCAAGCTCGGTGCCGACTACCGCGGCCCCGGCAGCTTGAAGACAAGCATCGGTATCGACCAGGACAACCGCGAGCGCAGCGCGCAGGACGTGGCGACGACGCGCGAGACGACGCTCTGGGGGCGGGTCGGCGTGCAGGCGCTGGAGAACGTTGGCGTGGCATTGAAGCTTGCGCATTCGAGGCGCGACAACTCCGCCTACGCGCCCGCAGCATGGGTGGCGCCGCCGCAGAACCCGCTGCTGCGCAAGTTCAACCTCGCTGAGCGGCGCCGGAACTCGGCCGGGCTGCGCGCTGACATCACGATCAGCGAGACGGTGAGCCTGGGCGTGAATGCCGAGTACGCCAACGACGACTACGCCGACTCCATCATTGGCCTGAAGGACGGCCGCAGCATCGGCTTCGGTGGCGACTTGTCGGTCGCGGTTTCCGAACAGACCCAACTGCACCTGTACGCGCAGGGCGAGCGCATTCGCTCCACGCAGACTGGCAGCCAGACCTTTGCGCAACCCAACTGGACAGGGCGCAGCAAGGACGGCGTCGATGTTCTCGGCGTGGGTGTCAAACACGCCGCGCTCAAGGGCAAGCTCGACCTCGGCGCGGATCTGGTCTCGTCACGTTCGCGCAGCGATATCGCGGTGGACACCGGCGTGGCGGGAGGCGCGTTCCCGACGGCCACGACGCGGCTGGACAGCCTGAAGCTGAGTGCCACCTACCGCCTGCGCGACAACCTGTCACTGCTGGGCAGCTACTGGTACGAGCACGTTGATGCGAAAGACTGGCGAGTCGACGGCGTGCAGCCGGCCACGCTGCCAGACCTGCTGGCGTTTGGCGAACAGGCGCCGCGCTATAACGTCAATGTGGTGCGGGTTGCGGTGCGCTATCGCTTCTGAGCGCCCAAGGCCGGCCGAAGCCGGCCGAAGCCGGCCGTCCCCCGTGGGGATCAAGCAAAGTGGCAAAGCCACATTTGCTTGAGGTCGGGCATGCGGGCGCACGGCGAATTGATCTGACTCAATCGCCAGCGTGCTTTCCCCAGCATCATCAACGCGAAGAAACCAATACCAACCCGAGGAGACTGCCCATGAACGGCCCGCTTGCGATTGCCGCTGACGCCGCGCCCCAGAACCTCGTGCCGCTGGCCTCGCCCCACCTGCCGATTCCGCGCTACCTGTCGCAAGCGTATTGGTGGGCCTATGTGCACCCGACCGCGGTGCAACTGTTCGAGCGCGACTGGCTCGTCAACACGATTCTGTTCGGCAACTACGCGCGTCTGCGCGACGCGGCACTCGCGGAGTTGGGTGCGACGGTGCATGGCCGCACGCTGCAAGTGGCCTGTGTGTACGGCAACCTGACGCGCAAGTTGCAGCAGCGCCTCGCGCTGGATGCGCAACTCGACGTCGTTGACGTGCTGCCGATCCAGCTGAAAAACCTGAGCAAGAAATTGCCGACCGATGCGCGCGTGGCGCTGCTGCACGGCGACTCGTCAAAGCTCGCGTGCGGCGACGCGAGCTACGACCAGGTGTTGTTGTTCTTCCTGCTGCACGAGCAGCCCGACGCGGTGCGCGGTGCCACGCTGGCCGAGGCGCTGCGCGTCGTCAAGCCCGGCGGCAGGGTGGTGATCGTCGACTACCACCGCCCCGCGGCGTGGCACCCGGCGCGGCCGGTGCTGCGGCTCGTGTTCCGCAAGCTGGAACCGTTTGCGATGGCGCTGTGGAACCATGAAGTTCTCGAGTTCCTGCCTGCAGGCGTGCGTCAGCCCGCGCTGACCAAGCAAACCTACTTCGGCGGCCTGTACCAGAAGCTCGTGCTGACGCGCTGAACTGACGCTCAGATGCCGACCTCGTGATGCAAACCTTCAACTTCGATGTCGCCATCGTCGGTGCTGGCGGCGCCGGGCTGCGCGCCGCGATCGCGGTGGCGCAGAGCGATCCATCGCTGAGCGTGGCCCTCATCTCCAAGGTCTACCCGATGCGCAGCCACACCGTGGCGGCGGAAGGTGGCGCCGCCGCGGTGACGCAGCCGCATGACAGCCTCGCGGCGCACTTCCACGACACCGTGGCCGGCGGCGACTGGCTGTGCGAGCAGGACGTCGTCGACTACTTCGTCGCCCACGCGTGGGAAGAACTGGTGCAGATGGAGCACTGGGGCTGCCCGTGGAGCCGCACGCCAGACGGCCACGCGAACGTGCGCGCCTTCGGCGGCATGGCGATCGAACGCACCTGGTTCGCGGCGGACAAGACCGGCTTTCACATGCTGCACACGCTGTTCCAGACGTCGATGAAATACCCGACGATCCAGCGCTTCGACGAGCACTTCTGCATCGACCTGGTGGTAGACGACGGCCGCGTGCAAGGGGTGGTGGCGATCGACATCGCGAGCGGCGAATTCCGGCTGATCCAGGCCAAGGCGGTGATCATCGCCACCGGCGGCGCGGGGCGGGTGTTCCGCGAGAACACGAATGGCGGCATCGTCACCGGCGACGGCATGGCGCTGGCCTATCGCCACGGCGTGCCGCTGCGCGACATGGAGTTCGTGCAATACCACCCGACGTGCATGCCCGGCACGGGCTTGCTGTTCACCGAGGCGTGCCGCGGCGAAGGTGGATACCTGCTGAACAAGGACGGCTACCGCTATCTGCAAGACTATGGGCTCGGCCCGGCCACGCCGACACCGCGCAACAAGGCGATGGAGCTGGGCCCGCGCGACCGCCTGAGCCAGGCCTATTGGCACGAGAAGAAGAAGGGCCGCACGATAGCCGGCCCACACGGCGACGTGGTGCACCTCGACCTGCGACATCTGGGTGAGAAAAAGCTGCGCGAACGGCTGCCGCAAATTTACGAGCTTGCCGTGCAGTACCTCGGCGTCGACCCGGCCCACGCACCGATTCCCGTGCTGCCCGCCGTGCACTACACAATGGGCGGCATCGCTGCCGATGTGAACACGGCGTCGCCGCTGCCGGGCCTGTTTTCGGTGGGCGAATGTTCGAGTGTCGGCATTCATGGCGCAAACCGGCTCGGCTCGAACTCGCTGACGGAATTGCTGGTGTTCGGCAAGGTCGCGGGCGACCAAGCCGCGGCTTACGCGCATCGGGTGCGGCCCGGCAATGCGGCACTGGCCAGCCTGATTGCCGAGCAGGCGTGTGGGCGCGCCGGGGCGATCCTGGCGCGGCGCGGCACGGGCGAGCGCATCGCACCGCTGCGCCGCGAGATGGCGCAAAGCATGGAAGAGGGCTGCGGCATCTACCGCAGCGCGCAAACCATGCAGGCCACTTGCGACAAGCTCGCCGAGCTGAAACAGCGCTGCCGCAATGTTCAACTGGACGATCACTCCAAGGCGTGGAACACCGAGTGGCTGCTGGCCATCGAACTCGGCTACCAGCTCGACGTGGCGCAAGCGATCGTGCACAGCGCGCTACAACGCCGCGAATCGCGCGGTTCGCACCAGCGGCTCGACGGCTACGAGGCGCGCGACGACGTGAACTTTCTTCAGCACAGCCTGGCCTACTACGGCGGTGCCGGCGCGCCGCGCATCGCCTATGCGCCAGTGAAGATCACGCACTCCCCGCCGGGCACGCGCGCCTATGGCGCGGCTGGTGAAGCGGCACAAGCGCAGGCGCAGGCGCAAGAGCAAGCGCAGACGCAGACGCAGACGCAGGCACAGACGCAGGCACAAGCCAAGACGCTGGAGGCACGCCATGGCTGAACCCGACACCACGATACAGATCGACGTGCTGCGCTACCGCCCCGAACAGGAGGCCGAGCCGGTGTGGCAGCGCTACACGATTGCGATCACGCACGACATGTCGGTGCTTCAGGGTCTGCAATCGATCAAGGACGACATCGACGGTACATTGAGCTTTCGCTGGTCGTGCCGCATGGCGATTTGCGGCAGTTGCGGGATGATGGTGAACGGCAAGCCCAAGCTCGCCTGCCAGACTTTTCTGCGCGACTCTCTGCCCGGGCCGGTGCGGATCGAGGCGCTCGCACACTTTGCTATCGAACGCGATCTGATCGTCTCAGTCGATGGGTTCGTGAAGAAGCTCGAAGGCATCAAGCCTTACCTCATCGCCAAACAGCCGCGCACCTTGGCTGAAGGCGAGCATTTGCAAACGCCCGAGCAACTGGAGCACTTCGAACAATACGCCTCGTGCATCAACTGCATGCTGTGTTACTCCGCGTGCCCACAGTTCGGCCTGGACCCGAACTTCACCGGGCCCGGTGTGCTGGCGCTGCTGCACCGCTACAACGCCGACTCGCGCGATGGCGGGAGCGGGGAGCGCATGGCAATACTCAATGCCGAAGAAGGCGTGTGGAGCTGCACGGCAGTGGGCTACTGCTCCGAGGTCTGCCCGAAAGGCGTGGACCCGGCGAACGCGGTGAACCAGAACAAGGTGAAGAGCGCGAAAGACTACTTCCTGCGTTTCGCGACACCGCGCGGGGGCCGCCCGTGAGCGAGCCCAGGCGGGCGCCAGCGCGGCGCGCCTACGTGCGGCCGATGCGGGGCTGGTGGCGGCGCGACCCGTTCTTCATGCGCTACATGCTGCGTGAGGCCACAGCCGTCGCGGTCGCCGTGTACGCAGTCGTGTTGACGCTCGGCGTGGTCTGCCTGGCGCAGGGCGAAGCGGCGTGGAACAGCTGGCTCGCCGCGCTGCGCAGCCCAGCGTCGCTGTTGCTGCACGCCGTGCTGCTCATCGCGATGATCATTCACGCGAAGAGCTGGTTCGACATCATGCCCAAGACGATGCCGATGATCTTCATCGGCGCGCGACGGCTGAGCCCGGCAGTCATCACGCGCACCGGCTGGGTGGCGACGCTGCTGGCGTCGATGGCCCTGTATGCAGCGGCGTGGGCGTGGGCCTAGGCGTGGGCAATCGCGTGACCGGCATGAAGCGCTCCCACGCCCCCATCTTCTGGCTGCTGTTCGGCGCCGGTGGCATGCTCGCCGCGTTGTTCGCGCCGATGCTCGTGTTCATCACCGGCATCGCCGTGCCCCTGGGCTGGGCGCTGCCTGGCGATCTGATGAGCTACTCGCGCATGCTCGCGTTCGCGCAGCACGGGGTCGGCAAAGGCTTGTTGTTCATCGTCATCGCGCTCTTCGCCTGGCACGCGGCGCACCGTATCTTGCACAGCCTGCACGACTTGGGTATCCACATGAGCCTGCCCGTGAAGCTCATCTGCTACGGCGCCGCGTTGGCAATCACGCTGGTCAGCGCCGCAGGATTGCTCGCTGTCGGCTTCTGAGCGACCTGCATTCGCGCGACGATCTTTACGCCGCTGCGCTGCCCACCGGTCATGACGCATGGCTCGTGATCGAGGTTGCCGATACGACCGCGGCCTACGATTTGAGGATCAAGTCGCGCCTGTATGCGTTGCATGGGGTGCCGGCGTATTGGGTGTTCGATCTCGAGGCGGGTTTGCTGCGCAGCTTCTCCGCGCCGCAAGGCGACACCTATGCCGAGGCGATTCCAACAGCAGCGCCCGGCTCCGTGGCCTTGCCGGGACTGCCGGACTGCATCGTCGATCTGAGCGGTCTGCTCGCGGGCTGACGCACTTGTAGATTGCGTCCGAACGTGCTCCGAACAGCGTCCATCAAGACGACGCGGTGCTCATGTGCGTGCCGTCACCGCGGCTTCGGTTTCGCCAGCTCTTGCGCCACCAGGGCCTTCAACTGCACCTCGCCGAACTCATGCAGCGGCGTGCCGTTGACGAAGAAGCCAGGAGTGCGCTCCACCTTCAGCGCCCGCATGTCGGCGATGTCCTGCCGCAGCAACCGGTCGATCTCGGGGCCGTTGGCCGCTGCTCTGGCTTGCGCGATGTCCAGGCCCATGTCGCCGATCAGATCCCAAAGCATGTCGGGCTGTGGGTTGTGGTGCGCGGCCCACTGGGGCTGAAGGGCCAGCGTGCGCTCCAGCGCTTCCCAGTATTTGCCCTGCAGTCGCGCCGCTTCGAGGGTCTTGACTGCCGTGTCGGAGCCCTTGTGCAGCGGTGCATAACGCACCACCAGGCGAACCTGGCTGAAGCTGGCGTTGACGATGCCTTTGACGATCGGATAGAAGGCACGGCAGGTCTCGCAGGCGGGGTCCAAGAACTCGACGATGGTCACCCTGGCGGCGGGATTGCCGTACACCGGCGAGTGGGCGCGCACCAGTGCCTCGTTGTTCGATTGCGCGGCCCGGGCCAGCTCTTGCTTGGCACTGCCGCGATAGAGCGCCACACCGACAATGAAGGCCACCACGATGGCCGCGGCGGTTGAAACGACAACCCACGTCTTGTTCATGCTTTCACCTTTGATTTCGCAAACCGCAGCAGCGCGAGAATCGCCGTGAAGGCGATCAGCGACAACAAGGGGATCGGCACGAAGCCCGCCACCTGCACATCGGCATCGGCGCATGATCCACCCTTGCCGCAAGGCGACAGCGCTTCCGTGATCAGGCCCCAGAAAATCAAGCAGTGGTAGAGCGCGACAGCGGCTCCGGCCCAGGCCAGCGCAATGGCATAGCGGATGCCGCGACCATCGGGCTCGAGCAGGCCTATGCCCAGAATCAGCGCCAGTGGGAACATGGCGATGCGCTGATACCAGCACAACACGCAGGGCGTCATGCCCATCACCTCACCCAGAAACAGGGCGCCGGCAGTGGCCAGCAAGGCGATCAGCCAGGCCGCGAAGAGCGGCGGCGAAAGTGTGGGGCTTGTCATTTCGGCGGGTATCGATGCAGTGGGCCCCATTTTCTCAGCAACCGCAAGCCGTTGGCCATCACCACAGCGTGGGCGCCCAAGTCGGCAGACACCGCCATCGACATCGAGGCATTGCCGGCGAGCGCCAGCACCAGGAACGCTGCCCTTGAAGCCAGTCAGCCGATGCGCGAAAATCGCTCGCGCTGCGCGCTCGCGGTGAGGTAGCGGTCGAACACCATCGCCACGGCGCGCACGAAGTACCAGCCGGTCGGCGTGACTTGAACGCCGCGCGCGTCGACATCGACCAGACCCTGCGCTTGCAGTGCCTCGAGGCGCTCTAACTCGATGGCGCAGGTGTCGCGCAGCGTGATGCCATGCGCGCGCTCGATCGCGCCGAAGTCGACCCGGCCCTGACACATCAGCGCCATGATGACATCGCGGCGCAGCAGGTCGTCGGCGCTGAGCCGCAGGCCGCGCTCGATCGGCAGGCGGCCCTGCTGCAGGGCTTCGTAGTAGGGCCCCAGCGTCTTCACGTTCTGGCTGTAGGTGTTGCCCACCTTGCCGATCGCCGAGACGCCCAGCGCCACCAGGTCGCAATCGGGCCGGGTGCTGTAGCCCTGGAAGTTGCGGTGCAGCCGGCCCTCGCGCTTGGCCACCGCGAGCGCGTCAGTGTGCAGCGCGAAATGGTCCATGCCGATGTGCGCGTAACCCCTGCTGATGAACCCGGCGATGGCCCCGCCGAGCATGTGCACGCGGTCGTCGGCTGGCGGCAGATCACTCGACTCAATGCGCCGCTGCGGCTTGAAGCGTTGCGGCAGGTGGGCGTAGGCGTAGAGCGCGATGCGGTCCGGCTTCAGCGAAGCGACCTGCGCGATCGTGCGCTCGAACGACTGCGGCGTCTGGCGCGGCAGGCCGTAGATCAGGTCGGCGTTGATCGACGCGAAGCCGAGCCGGCGCGCCTCAAGCATCAGCGTGCGCACCGCCTCATAGGGCTGGATGCGGTGCACCGCTTGCTGCACGTCGGGGTCGAAGTCCTGCACGCCGAAACTCAGGCGGTTGAAGCCAAGCAGCTTCAGGTGCGCGAGCCGCTGCGCGTCCACGGTGCGCGGATCGACTTCGATCGACAGTTCGGCATCGGCTTGAAAGGAAAACGAGCGGCGCAGCAACGCCATCAGCGCCGTCAGTTCCGCGTCGGACATGAAGGTCGGCGTGCCGCCGCCGAAGTGCAGTTGCGTCAGCGGCTGCTCTGGGCCGAGCACGGCGAGCTGCAACGCCAGCTCGGTGTGCAGCGCCTGCAAGTATTCGCCGGCCCGCTCATGGTGGCGCGTCACGACCTTGTTGCAGGCGCAGTAGTAGCAGACCTGATCGCAAAACGGAATGTGCACATACACCGACAGCGCTTCGCGCCGGCCGGATGCGGCGCGCTGCGCCAGCGCCTGCTGGTAGTGCAACGCGCCGAAGGTCTCGGCGAAACGATCGGCGGTGGGGTAGGACGTGTAGCGCGGGCCGGGCACGTCGAGCCGGCGCAGCAGGGCCTCGGAGAGATTGGGGGCGGTGCAGGCAAGGTTCATGGTGGCGCTGACTGTGCCAAGGGTCGCGGCTGCAAGCCTTGACGTGGCTCAAGCGAAGGTGCGGCGCAAGACGAATATTGTCGGCCGGGGCGGTCTCATGGGCCGGGGGGACCGGGGTCAGGCCTTGCGTTTGAACCCCCGCCCCGCACCTGCGAACACCACTTCGAACCGATCGTCTTGTGCGCTTTGCATTGCGTTCAACATCGCACCCGGTGCGCCAGCGCAGGACAACTTCAAAGTCCCGAAATGATCCCTGACGTGCTGCAACGCCTGTGGCCGCGTCGCGTCGCGCGGCTGCATCACTTTCGGTTACGTTGGCGCTTCATACCGCGGTTGCTCCAAGCCGCCCCAGCGCATCGCGCGCGGTAACGATGGCGATGCCCTCGAACTGCCCGATCACGAGCAAGTCCTGGTCGCCCGAGACGATGAGATCGGCCTGCGCGGCCACGGCCAACGCGAGCACCTCATCATCGTCCGGATCGCGGCACACCGGCTGCGCAAGCGGCGCCGGCTCAATGAGTTGCACAGCGTAGCTGTAGTCCAGCAGCAAAGTACTGGCGCGCTGGCCGATCGCGCCCAACCGCTTGGTCGCCGAGGGCCGGGTGAGCACATCGCCCAGTTCCTCCAGCAGCGCCGCGCTGCTGTACATCTGAAGGTTCGAGCGCTGCCGGATGGCTTGCAGGAGCTGATATGGGTTGCCGCGCCACAGCAGCGCGGACATCACCACGTTGGTGTCAAGAACGATGCGCATCCGCGTCTTGGCCCGGCACCTGCGCGGCCAACCGGGCGCGGCGTTCGGCGCGCGCGGCCTGGACCTCGGCGGCGATCTCGTCTTCGCTCGTCGGTGCCACGCCAGCAGCCTCCAGTGCCGGCGCGATTGCCAGCAGCCGATCCAGTGCAGCGTTTTTCCTTGACTTGGCCGCAAGGAACTCCACGAAGTCTTCCACCTCGGCCACCTGTTGAGGCGACAGCGTTTTGATCTTCGAAAGCAAGGCCTGCTCGACTGAGGCGTTCATCGGGAGATCCTTTGGTGGGACTGCTGCGACCATCGACCAAGTGTGCTCGGATGAGGTCGTATGCCGCATCCGCGTCATGCTTCTCAACTTTGACGCAACGATTATCCACCCGCCTGTGCGCGCCGCTACCTCCTCGGCGACGGCAGCGGCACCGAGGCGGGCGCGGGCACGGTGGTGGAAGGCGACTGGGCCGCCCGTCACAGCGGCGATCGCGTGTACATGGACCTTTCTTGTTTCCCAAGGGTGACTGCTGGCGCGCAGGACCGCAGCCAGTGTCTCGAGATCTGGCTCAAGGCGAATGCGCGCTAGGGTGTGAGTAGATGTGCCACACCGCGACGAACATCGCGGCGATGGTGGGGCCGAGCACGAAGCCGTTGATGCCGAACACCGCCATGCCGCCGAGCGTGGTGAGCAGGACCACATAGTCGGGCATGCGCGTGTCCTTGCCCACGAGCGCCGGGCGCAGCAGGTTGTCGATCAGGCCGATGACGAGCACGCCGTAGGCGATCAGCGCCACGCCCTGCCAGACCTCGCCGGTGAGCAGGGAGTAGAGAGCCACGGGCAGCCACACCAACCCGGCACCAACGGCCGGCAACAGCGACAGGAACGCCATCACGACGGCCCAGAGCACGGCGGCTTCGATGTCGAGGGCCCAGAACGCCACGCCGCCAAGCGCGCCCTGCAGCGCGGCGATCAGCAGATTGCCCTTCACCGTGGCGCGGATCACGGTGGTGAACTTGTCGAACAACTCCTGCTGGTGGCGCGGCGCGAGCGGTATCGCGCGGCGCACGCCGTGCGCGAGGGCCTGCGCGTCGCGCATCAGAAAAAACGCGAGGTAGAGCGCGAGGAACAGGCCAACGATGAAGTCGAAGGTGTCGTGGCCGATGCGCAGCGCCTGCGTCGCGACGACCTGGCTGGCCTGGGCCAGCGTGCTGGCGAGCCAGCGTTGCAGGGCGTCGAAGTTGCCCACGCCCAGGCGCTCAAGCAGGCTGATGGCCCATGCGGGCAGCGCGTCGAATACGCCGCGGAAATACACGCCGGGATTGATCTCTCCGGATTGCAGCCGTTGCACCGCGAGCGCCGCTTCGCGCGCCATCGTCGCGGCAACAAGCGCCAGCGGCAGGATGACGATGACGAGCACGATCAGCAACGTCACCAACGCCGCGGGGATGCGCCGCTGGCGCAGGCGCGGCAGCAGCCAGCGGTACAGCGGCTCGAACAGCAGCGCGATGATCGCGCCCCACAGAATCGCGCCGTAAAAAGGCAGCAGGATCCAGCCCAGCGCCAGCGAGACGGCAAGCAGCAAAAGCAGCGGCGTCCTTTTTTCCAGGTAGGCCCTGGCGGTTTCTTCAGGAGGGGTCATACGGCGTTCGTCGCGCGGCTCATTCGCGCTGCTCGGGTCGCCTGTGCGTACTCAGCCACAGCGTCACCGCCGAGGCCACGCTGATCAGCGCCCAGAACGCAAGGAATGTGAGTGTGTAGATCGCCTGGCGGCTCAGCGCAATCGCCTCGCCCTCGAACCCGCGCAGGCTCTGCGGGTCGAGCAGCGCGAAGACCAGCATCTCGGTCACGCCAGCCATCACGAACGCAGGCCACAGCACCGTGGCCGCGCGCACCGCTCGTTGAGTCGAGTCCATGCTGCGCTACCGCTGTCCGCCGGTGGCGGCGTGGTTGCGCCCCTGGATTGCCGGGACTTGCGTGGCCGCGATGCTGGGCTCGACGCGCAGCACCGTGTCGGCACCATGGATCGCGATGCCCGCCGTGACCAGGCCGGCAACCACCACCAGCGCCGGGCCCGCCAGCGCGAACCAGACCATGCCGACGCGCCACCAGGGCAGGAGCGGGCCAGGGTCGAGCGGGGTGGGGCGGTCGGGTGGGTTCATGGGGCTCTCCGTGCAGGAATCGGCTCCCTCTCCCGCGCGCGGGAGAGGGGTTGGGTGAGGGTGATGCCGTGGCTGAAGTATCTCGCTGGTCAATTGTGAAGCCGACGCTCAGCGCGGCACGACGAAAGTCGACTTTTCAACCAGCGTCGCGCCGCCGTCTACAGCCGTGATCGTGAAGCGCAGCTTGTGCGTGCCAGCGCTGGCCGCCGCAGCCGCCTCGGGCGCGAGGCGCAGCGCCACCGGCATCCAGCGTGACTGCGCCGCGCCGACCTCGACTTCATCGTTGGAGGCGAGCGCCGCGCCGGCCAGACCTTCGACGCTGACGCGATAGCGTTGCACGGCCTCGGTCGCGTTCATGACCTGCAGGCGGTAGCTGTTCTCGACAAAGCCTTCGCCGACGACACGCGCGAGCGCGCCACGGTCGCGCACGACGTCAACCTTGAACGGCGTGCGCAACGCCAGGCTGAGCGCGAAACCGAAGGCGATGAGCAGCAGGATCGCGCTGTAGATCAGCACGCGCGGCCGCGCCGCGCGCTTCCACATCTGCGCCTGGGTCCAGCCTCCGGCGATGGAGTTCTGAGTGGCATAGCGGATGAGGCCGCGCGGTGAGCCCATCTTGTCCATCACGCCGTCGCAGGCGTCGATGCATGCCGTGCAGCCGATGCATTCGTATTGCAGCCCATCGCGGATGTCGATGCCCGTCGGGCAGACTTGCACGCACAAGGTGCAGTCTATGCAATCGCCCTTGCCGACGGATCGGGCGTCGACGTTGCGCGCGCGCGAGCCGCGCGGCTCGCCGCGTGCGGTGTCGTAGCCGATGATGAGGGTGTCGCGGTCGAACATCGCGCTTTGGAAGCGCGCATAGGGGCACATGTATTTGCAGACCTGTTCGCGCATGAAACCGGCATTGCCCCAGGTGGCAAGTGCGTAGAACAGCACCCAGAACCACTCCCACGGCCCGAAGTTCAGCGTGAACGATTCGGCCCATAACTGTGTGATCGGTGTGAAGTAGCCGACGAAGGTGAAACCGGTCCAGAGCGCCAGCACCACCCAGACGACGTGTTTGCCGCCCTTGCGCCAGAGTTTGTCGAACGACCAGGGCGCGCCATCGAGTTTTTGCCGGCGCACTCGGTCGCCTTCAAACCAGCGCTCGATCGCCATGAAGATTTCGGTGTACACCGTCTGCGGGCAGGCGTAACCGCACCACAACCGGCCCGCCACCGCGGTGAACAGGAACAGGCCGAAAGCCGACAGCAGCAGCAGCCCCGTCAGGTAAATGAAATCTTGTGGGTACAGCACCAGCGGGCCGATGTAGAAACGCCGCGCCGCCAGGTCGAACAGCACCGCTTGGCGGCCGTTGAATTGCAGCCAGGGCAGACCGTAGAACACGAGTTGCGTGGCGAAAACCAGCGCCCAGCGCCAGAACGCGAAGCGCCCGCTGACGGCGCGCGGATATAGCTTTGCGCTTTTTTCGTAGAGCCAGACCGTCGATGTTTCAGGCGTTGCGGGTGCTGGCGTGATGGGGATGACCCGGGTCACTGCGGCGCCTTCGTGGCCGACCTAGAGAGTTGCCACACATACGCCGCGAGCACCTGGATCTGCTGCGCGCTCAGGCGCTCGGCGTGTGCCGGCATCACGTTCGTCTTGCCGTTCGTGATGATCGAGACCACGGCCTGTTCGCCCCAACCGTGCAACCACACCTTGTCGCGCAGATTAGGGGCACCGAGCGCGATGTTGCCTTCGCCCTTGGCACCATGGCAGACCGCGCAAGCCGAGAATGTTTCGCGGCCGAGCTGCGCCGCGATGTTGTCGTGCGCGCTGCCAGACAGGCTCAGCACATGGTTTGCGAGGTTGCGCACGTCGGTGGCGTTGCCCACCGCGGCGGCCATCGGCGGCATCACGCCTTGGCGGCCGTTGGTGATGGTCTGCGCAATCGCTTCGGGGGTGCCGCCCCAGAGCCAGTCGCCGTCGGTCAGGTTCGGGAAGCCCTTGGCTCCGCGCGCGTCCGAGCCGTGGCAGGTGGCGCAGTTGTTGACGAAGAGTCGCTCGCCCACGCCCATGGCCTGCGCATCCGCGGCGAGTTGCTCGGGTGTCAGTGCCGCGAGTCGCGCATACAGTGGCGCTGAGGTCTTGGCGGCCTTGCCGAGCTCGTCGGTGTGCTGGTTGACGCTTGTCCAGCCTAGCGATCCCGCAGCGCTGCCCAGGCCAGGGTAGAGCCACAGGTAGGCGAACGAGAACAGCACCGTGATCACGAACAGCCACATCCACCAGCGCGGCAGCGGATTGTTCAGCTCGGTGAGGTCGACGTCCCAGACATGGCCCGTCGTTTCCTCGGGTTTGCCGTCGGGCCGGATCACCACCTTGCGCCGGGCGGCGATGAACAGCAGCGCCAGACACGCGACCACGCTCAGCAGCGTGGCCGCGGCGATAAAGATTGACCAGCCGGAAGAGGTGAAATCGCTCACTGCGCGCTCCCTTGGCGTGGGCCCTCACCCCGGCCCTCTCCCGCAAGCGGGAGAGGGAGTTGGCCCTCACCCCGGCCCTCTCCCGCAAGCGGGAGAGGGAGTCGCTGCTTGCCGCCTCTGCCGCTTGCGGGAGAGCGGGATTTGCTCCCTCTCCCTCTGGGAGAGGGTGGGGGTGAGGGCGTCAGCGGTTCATCGGCAAATGGCAGCGCCGCGGCCTGCGCGTGCTGCTCACGGTTCGCAGAGCGCCAGACTCGAATGACAAGCAGCACGAACACGACGAATGCGAGCACGGTGACGATGCTGCGGATCAGGTTGATGTCCATCGTGGCTCCTGGTGTCACTTCACCGCGGTGCCAAGCACCTGCAGGTAGGCGACGAGGGCGTCAAGCTCGCTCTTGCCGGCGGTCTGCTCGGCCGCCTTGGCGATCTCTTCGCTGCTGTAGGGCACGCCGATGCGGCGCAGTGCGGTCATGCGCTGCGCCATCTCGGCACTCTCCACCGGTGTTTTTTCGAGCCACGGATAGGCGGGCATGTTCGACTCGGGCACCAGGTCGCGCGGCGCGATGAGGTGGGCGCGCTGCCATTCATCGCTGTACTTGCCGCCCACGCGGTGCAGGTCCGGCCCGGTGCGCTTGCTGCCCCACTGGAACGGATGGTCGTAGACAAATTCACCGGCCCTGGAATACGTGCCATAGCGCATCGTCTCGGCGAGCAGCGGCCGGATCATTTGCGAATGGCAGTTGTAGCAACCCTCGCGGATGTAGATGTCGCGCCCCGCGAGTTGCAGCGCGGTATAGGGCTTGACGCCAGGTGCCGCCTGCGTGGTCGAGCGCTGGAAGTACAGCGGCACGATCTCGACCAGGCCGCCGACCGCGACGACGGCCAGGATCAGCACGATCATCAGGAAGTTGCTGGTCTCGATGCGCTCGTGACCGGTGGGTTTGGTGGTGTCGCTCATCAGATGTCTCTCTGGCATCAAGCGCGGGTCAAGCGCGGGCCACGGCGAGCGTGACGGGTACGGGAATGGGCGCGACCTTGCCCTCACGCGCGGTCATCACGACGTTCCACGCCATGATGACCATGCCGCCGAGATAGAGCAGGCCGCCGAGGAAGCGGATGAAGTAGAACGGCCAGGTCGCTTTCACACTCTCGACAAAGCTGTAGACGAGGGTGCCGTCCGCATTCACGGCGCGCCACATCAGCCCCTGCATCACGCCGGCGATCCACATCGCCGCGATGTAGAGCACGATGCCCAGCGTGGCGACCCAGAAGTGCAGCTCGATTGCGCGCACGCTGTGCATCTCGGTGCGGCCCACCATGCGTGGAATGAGGTGGTACAGGCACCCCATCGACACCAGGCCGACCCAGCCCAAAGCGCCGCTGTGCACATGGCCGACCGTCCAGTCGGTGTAGTGGCTCAGTGCGTTCACCGTCTTGATCGACATCATCGGCCCCTCGAAGGTGCTCATGCCGTAAAACGACAGCGAGACGATGAGGAACTTCAGGATCGGGTCGTCGCGCAACTTGTGCCACGCGCCGCTCAGCGTCATCATGCCGTTGATCATTCCGCCCCAGCTCGGCGCCAAGAGCACCAGCGAGAACAACATGCCGATCGACTGCGCCCAGTCGGGCAGGGCGGTGTAGTGCAGGTGGTGCGGCCCGGCCCACATGTAGGTGAAGATCAGCGCCCAGAAGTGCACGATCGACAGCCGATAGCTGTACACCGGGCGCTGCGCCTGCTTGGGGATGTAGTAGAACATCATCCCGAGGAAACCCGCGGTGAGGAAGAAGCCCACCGCGTTGTGGCCGTACCACCACTGCACCATCGCGTCTTGCACGCCAGCGTAGACCGAATAACTCTTCATCCAACCGGCAGGAATGGCCGCGGCGTTGACGATGTGCAGCAGCGCCACCGTGAGGATGAACGCGCCGAAGAACCAATTGGCCACGTAGATGTGCCGCACCTTGCGCACCCCGATCGTGCCGAAGAAGACGATGGCGTAGGACACCCAAACGACGGCGATCAGAATGTCAATCGGCCACTCCAGTTCGGCGTATTCCTTGCCTTGCGTGTAGCCCATGGGCAGCGAGATTGCGGCGGCGACGATCACCGCCTGCCAGCCCCAGAACACCAGCTCGGCAAGCTTGGGCGCGAACAGCGGCACCTGGCAGGTGCGCTGCACGACGTGAAAGCTGGTGGCGAACAGTGTGCAGCCGCCGAAGGCGAAGATCACGGCGTTGGTGTGCAGCGGGCGCAGCCTGCCGTAGCTGAGCCAGGGGATGCCGAAGTTGAGTTCAGGCCAGGTGAGCTGCGCCGCGATCAGCACGCCGACCAACATGCCGACGATGCCCCAGAGCACAGCGGCGTAGGCGAACATTCGGACGGTGTAGTCGTGGAAGTGGGGCGCGGGAGCGGTTTGCGTAGCCATGGCCCCGATTGTTCAGGCCAAGTCCATCCGTCAATTTGATCGAGATCAAGGCAAACGCTCGCGCTTGCTTGCACTTGGGGCGAGTTGGGGATTGGCTCGCTCACTTCGGTCAATCTCTGACCGGGGCTCCCGCCGAACTGATGCCCAGCGAGGCCGCAAGTACTTTTGCAGTGCCTAGCGCGCGGCGCTACAGTGCGACACCTCGAACAGGAGCCCACCATGCCGCGCCCAATCGCGAATGAGAGCCATACCGGCATGGAAGCCGGCCTGGACCTGGACGTCGCGATCATCGGCGCGGGTGTCTCGGGGCTGTACGCCGGCTGGCGGCTGCTCTCGGCGGGCAAACAGCCGCAGAAGACGCACATTTTCGAGCTGAGCGGGCGCATCGGCGGGCGGCTCGAGTCGGTGGTGTTGCCCGGCATGCGCATCGCAGGCGAGCTCGGCGGCATGCGCTACATGACGAGTCAGAACATCGTCGCGTCGCTGATCGAGCAGAGCGACAAGCTGCTCGGCTTCAGGCTCGAGCCGATCGATTTTCCGATGGGCGACAAAGAGTCCGAGCGCCACTTCTTCTACATGCGCGGCCAGGCCCCGTTTCGCGCCAATGCCTGGGAGCAGGCGCAGCGCGCCGGCAAGAAGTTCAGCACGCGCTATTTCCTGCGCGACGACAGCATCGGCTACAGCGCCGATCAGTTGTTCAACAAGATCGTCTACGACGTGCTGATGCAAGACCCCTGGTTTCGCGACCACCCGAAGTACCGCGGCCTGGTCACGCGCGATCCGCGCGACCCCTACAGCTATTCATTCAAGCTGACGGCGCGCGACTGGGACGACATCAAGCCCGCGCTGACCTATCGTTTCGCGGGCCCCTACAACGGCATGCGCGTCAACGACATGGGTTTCTGGAACCTGATCAAGGACCGCGAAGGCGCCGAGGCATACGAATTCCTCGCCGTCGCCGGCGGCTACTTCTCGAACACGATCAACTGGAACGCCGCCGAAGCGTTTCCGTACATGGTTGGCGACTTCTCGAACGCGTCGACGAGCGACAAGACCTTGAACGGTGGCTGCCGGAGCTACTACCTCGGTTGGTAGGCGCGATGGCTCGCGCTGCGCTCGCGTCTGTCCGGCGATCAAGCTGTGTTACGCTGTCATACATGAAAACCACCACCGCACCTGGCTCCGCCGGAAGCAGCATCTACTCCGTGCGCATTCCGAGCCCATTGAAGCAGGCTTTCGACCAAGTGGCTGCCTTGCACGAGCGCAACGGTAGCCAGTTGGTGCGCGAGTTCATGCGCGAGTACGTGCAAAGCAATGCCAAGCAGGCGCTGGCGCATGAGCAATGGTTTTCCCAGCAGGTACAGACGACGCGCAAGGCGGTGCACGTGGGCAAGCAATCGAGCCTTCCCGCTGCGGCTGTGCATGCTTGGCTGGCGACCTGGGGCGCAGATGCTGAGGGCGCTGCGCCCGGCACGGTGCGCCCGGGGCGCAAAGCAAGCGCCGGCGCCGGCCGCAAGCGCGGCTGATGGGGCAGGTCCGCTACAGCGCGGATGCCGTCGCGGACTTGGAAAAACTGCGCACCTACATCGCGCAGCACAACCCCTGTGCCGCGCAAGCCGTAGCCCAGCGCATCGTGAAGTCGGCAAGCCGGCTGCAACGCCACCCCAAATTCGGCAAAGCAGGCCGCGTCGAGGGCACACGCGAGTTGGCCAGTCCGAAGTTTCCCTACACCATCATTTACGAAGAAGACCAGGGCGATTGCATGATCTTGAGGGTCTTGCACCAAGCGATGCAATAGCCGTGATTCGATGATTTTTCGAAGTCGCGCCCCAGGCGCTGCAGACCATGCTGGCCAAGGGTCGCGAACGCGGTATCGAGGTTCGGGGCCCCTCCGACCACGGCATGATCGACTCGATCTACTTTCGCGACCCCAACGGTTACGTCATCGAGCTGTGCGCCAAGCGCGCCAACCACGACGCGCTGATGGACCCTGCCCTCAATGGCGCACGTGACAAGCTGAAGCGCTGGACGGCCGCCAAGTGAGCCAAACTTGATGACGAGGTGCAAGCATCGAAGGCAATCTCAGGCTCTCAGGCGGCTCTCAGGCCACGCTCAGCCCACGCTCAGGCCGGCGCGGCGGCAGCCGGAATCGAGGCCTCCAGCGGCAAGCAAAACGTGAATGTCGAACCCTTGCCCGGTTCGCTCACCAGCCCGATCGTGCCGCCGTGCAGTTCGACGAACTTGCGCGTCAGCGCGAGGCCGAGGCCGGTGCCTTCCACTTTGCGCGAGAGTTCGCTGTTGGCTTGGCGGAATTCCTCGAACACGAGGGCCTGATCGGCGGCGGCGATGCCGATGCCTGTGTCGGTGACGCTCACCTCGGCCGATTCGCCGACGACCCGCGCTGCCACCGTGATGGCGCCGCCCTCAGGCGTGAACTTGATGGCGTTGGACAGCAGGTTGAGCAGGATCTGCTTGAACTTGCGCTCGTCGGCGACGATGTCGCCCAGCGCGGCGTCGATCGTGCTGCTGAGTTTGATGGCGTGGCGCGCCGCGCGCTCGCGCACCAGCGTGACGGCGTTGTCGATCGCGCTCGGCACATCGAAGCTTGCCAGGTCGAGCTCCATGCGGCCGGCCTCGATTTTCGAGAGCTGCGCCGCGGTGCGGTCGCGGAAGTAGCGCAGCGCGCCGGCCATCACCGTGATTTCGTCGCTGCCGCCGCTCGGAATCGGTGCATCGAAGCGGCCAGCGGCGATCTGCGCCATGCTCTCCGAGAGTTGCGTCAAACGCGCCGCGATCCTGCGCGCGACATACAACCAGCCGACCAGCAGCGCGAGCAACAAGCTCGCGCCAGCGAGCCCGGCGAGCGCAATCGTGTTCCAGCGCAGCTCGGAGCGCAGTGCGCCGATCTGCTCGGCGAGCTGCGTGCCCACGCCCGTGCTCAGTTCGGAGACGATTTCGGCGAAGCGGCCCGAGGCTTGCTGATTGCGCAGGATCACCTGCTCGCCGGTGGCGAGCAATTCAAGTTGCCGCGCCCGGTTCGCGAACACGCCCAGCTCGCCGGTGCCGAGCGCCGTGAGACGCGCGTAGGCGGCGCGTGTCGCGCCGAGATGGCCCGACGATTTCACTTGCCCGAGCGCCTCGTTCAAACGCGCGCGCGTCGCGCCGAACGCATGGCGAACTTCGTCGAGCCGTTCGGCCGTCGAGGTTGACGACGCTTCGGCGATCAGGCTCGCCATCAGGCTGCCTTCGCCGCGTGCCCGCAGAATCGCGCCGAGCGACGCCACTTCGTCGGCGATCAGCAGCACCACCGCGTTGGCCGCGTTGCCGGTGATCACATGGCTGCGCGCGACCATGTCGATGGTCGTGCGGGCGATCGTCGATTCGAGCGCCGCGTCGAAAGCGCGGATCGCCGCCTGCACTCGCCGCACGGCATCGCTTGCGGCGTCGGTTCCGGCCGTGCCGCTGGAGGCTCGTGTCGGCGCCGACGCGTCGCTGCTCATCAGCGGCTCGAGCGTGGCAACCAGCGCCTGGCCCGTGCGACCCGAGTCGGTGCCGTCGAGGCGGCGCACGCCGGTCTTGATTTGCGCGAACAGCGTCGCGGCACGCCGTTGCAGCGCGGCTGCGCCGGAAGCGTCGCGCGTGAGGTGCGCCTCGACGATGCTCTCGCTGAGGCGGAACGCGTCGGCGCGCAATTGCAGCAGCGTGCGCAGCTGCGCGATTTCGGTGTCGACGAGGCCGTGCACCGACGCACCGGATTGATACGACGATCGGCGCGCCGCCGCGAGCAGATCTGAATTCGCCGCGGTGACGACCGGGTCGATGGCCCGCAGGAACTCGCTTTGTGCTGCCCCGGTGTCGGACAGCACCTGCACCTTGCGCAGCTCGAGCAGCAGCCGCTGGCGCACCAGGTCGTCGGTTTCGACGACGTTCTTCTCCAGCACTTCGGGCATCTTCAACACGAGTGCGTTCTTCAGGTCGTCGTGTTCGGCGAGCACGGCGACGCGTTGCCGCAATTTGGCCAAAACGGAACCCGCCTTGGCGCTGGCTTCGGCGCGCGTCGCTTCGTTCGGCGCCGCCGCGAGCGCGGTCAGCGCCAGTTCGATTTCAAGGCTGTCGGACTTGAGCCGCAGTGCCTCGGTGGCGCGCGGGAAGCCGCGATCCGCGACCGATACGAAGTTTCGATCGACAGCGCGAAACGCCCAGATCGCGACGCCGCAGCCGAGCACCGTCATCAGCGCCACCGAGCCGAACGCAAGCCGCAGCCGCACCGCGATACTGGCGCCGGGCGATCGAAAGGTATACCGGAGGTCGGTGGCCATGGCCCGGGCGAACGCGGTTCTTCGCAGCGCCTAGGGCTCGGCCTGGATGTTGACGATCTGGCCCACCGTCTTGTTCCAGTTGCGCGTGCACTCAGGCCCGCAGCGCTGCGACCAGCGTTTGACGACGACCTGGCGCAACACCTGGCTGAGCAGTGCGCGGTCGGTTTCGGCAATCCGCACGAGCGACATCTTGG
>JANOLJ010000167.1:0-4054 GCA_031419715.1 Burkholderiales bacterium
CGCGCGGATGTACTCGCGTTCGAGCCGAATCCACCCGGTAGACCGAAGGCAGGTAGCGCATGAGCGAGGCGACTCTCGCCGCGGTGCGCGAGCTGCTCGCTCAGTGTTCCACCGAAGAACAGGCCGCGCTTTTTCGCGAGCTGCGCCAGCGGCATGTGATTCATGACTTTGAACGGATCATCGGCGCTCCTGCGGAGATGATTCTGGAGGCCGTTCATCGCGCGCCGGAGCTGACGCGCCGAATGCTCCGCGGCGTCATCGCCGATGCTGCCTTCCGCACGTTGGTGGTTCTGTCGCTGAAAGCTGAAGGTTGGGAGGACGTGACGCCCACGGGAAACTATGCCTATGACTACAAGCTCGAGGACGGGGCCGGCACGATCACGGTGCAGGTGAAAATCCAGCGAAGCGCGGGAGGCTCCCCCGTTGTCAAGCGCGGAGAGCGGTACGGATTCGATGGCGAGGTCTACATGACAGAGACACAGAAGACCCGCACCGGCACGGACGGCGAAAACAATCAGACCCGGCCCTACCGGTACGGGGAGTTCGACATCCTGGCGGTATCCATGCAGCCGTCAACCGGCAAGTGGGACCGGTATATGTACACGCTTGGACGCTGGCTATTACAGGGAAAAGAGGCCGGCGAAATTGCGACTCTGCAACCGGTTGCGAAGTCTTCGAATGAATTCTGGACTGACGACTTCAGCACCGCCGCACGTTGGTTCCGCGCGCAGGACACTGGCAAACGCATCGTCGATAGCTCGACAGTAGCAAAGACTCGAGCCGCAAACGATCGCCTTGCGAAACTCGGCGGTGGCAAGCGAAAGTAGGCGCCTGAATGCCGGACTTTCAATCCGGTCCTACCTCCCGTTACCCCCGGCTTGGCATGCCGCCACCGAGTACTGCGACTCAGATCGAGCCGAGGGTCATCGCGCGCCCATCCCACTCGTTGGAAGCGGAATCACCCGCAACGTAGCGTTGAGAATCTTTCGGTCTTCCGGATCGGACAGCGCTTCAATCAGGCGCACCGCTGTCGCATGGTGTTCCGCGTGGGCTCGTGTGTCCCGGTTCGCCGCCGCGACGTTTGCCGTGACCGCGTGCGCCAGCGCCAGTTCCCAAGCTTGCACGCCTTCGCCAAAGAACAGCGGCTGCGCTTTCGCCAAGTAGTGTTTCGCCGGGTGCCCCAGGCCCAGCAGCGCATAGGCGTGCGCCAGTAGCTGTGCCGCGTGCGCCCGATTGTTGTCGTTGCCAACGGTCCGCCACAGGTACATCGCCGCGTGCGCGGCTTGCAGCATCTCCTCGTCCTCCTCGGGTGAGCGCGTCGGCGCTTCGCATAAGTTCCAGGCCCGGTTGTTCGCCTGGCTCGCCAGGCGACGCTGCCAGGCGGTCATCTCTTCGGTGGTGGGCGTATCGTTCATGCGGTGAGTCCGGGCGTCGAGCCAGCCTGTCACGGCCAGGCCGGGTTCCTTCCGTGGTTCGTCCGCACATCGTAGTCCCGGTCGCGCATCTTCAGGTTTTCGCAAAGGCGCTGGAACTCGCCCGGCGCACGCTCGCGCACCCGATCGCAAGCAACGACGCCGCTCGCGACCTCGCAGCCGTTGGTGACAGCTGTCGGCCGCTGTCGGCCGCTTGACGCATGATGCTGTGCACATTATCATGCACATGCACATATTGACCAGAAATGACGCCACCCCATCATGAAAACTGAACGCGTGACGTTGCTGACCTCGCCTGACTTCAAGGCCTTTCTCGGCGCGGAAGCTCTGCGTGAGGGGGTGAGCGTTGCCGAGCTGGTTCGCTCGCGTTGCGAGCGCAGACCGAGTGAGGAGGAAGTTGTGCTCGCGGCCTTGACGAGCGAACTGAACAGGGCGGTTCGCGAAGCGAAGGCGGCGCTGAAGGTGGGGCTCGACGAAGCCCAGGCCGTGCTCGCCGAGCTTCGAGCCAAGCGCGGGATCGTGTCCGCGGCGGGCCTGCCCGGGGTATCCGACGCGCCGCCGTCACGCGGCGGGCGCAAATCGGCAAGGGCGCGCCCATGAGCGTCTTCGCGGATGCGATCAGCGCCATCAAGGAAGCCCTCAAGCTGGCCGACGACGTGAAGCGCACCGGCGAAACGCTCAAGGAAGTTTCCCGGGAGTTGCGCGACCATGATCGTCGGATCACACGCATGGAGGCCAAGTGGGAGGCCGCGGTGGAGCTGTCGACAGGCCGCGGTGGGGCCGTGCGCAGACTCAAAGACCCGACCTGAAGGGCAACGCCGCAGGCTTCGAGATGTCCGCGCCGAGATCGGCGAATCTCTTGATCGGCTGACCCGTCCCGATCACCGCTCACCCGACGCCCGCGCCTCCACCGCCAGCACCGCTGCCTCGACGCGTGAACTCAGGTTCAGTTTCGACAGAATGTGGCGCACGTGCAGCTTCACCGTGTCGTGGCTGATGTCCAGCGCGCGCGCGATCGCCTTGTTGCTCTCACCGCGCGCGAGGTGGTCGAGGATCTGGCGTTCGCGTTCCGTGAGCAGATCCAGCAGTCCCTTGCGGTCGCTGCCCTTGCCACCCGATTGCAGCATGTGCGCCAGCTTGGCCGTCATCGCCGGCGCCACGGCGAGTTCACCGCGCGCCGCGCGCTCGATCGACGCGATCACGTCTTCGGGCTCCATGTCCTTGAGCAGATAGCCGCGAGCCCCGGCGCGCAGCGCCGCGCCGAGGTCGGCTTCCGAGTCGCTCATCGTCAGGATCAATACCGGCGTCGTGCAGCCCTCAGTGCGCAGGCGTCGCAGCAGCGTCAGGCCATCGGTCGTGGGCATGCGCAGGTCGAGCACCAGCAGGTCGGGTTGGTGTTCGCGCAGAATTCCCGCCACGAGCTCCGGGTTGCCGAGCGCCGCGACCACTTGAATGTTGCCGCGGTGGTGCAGCAGGTCGGTCAGGCCATTTCGACACAGTGCGTGGTCATCGACCAGCACCACGCGCAGCGGGGTTGCGGTATTCACTGGGCCTTGCCCGGCAGGACGGCCGGAAACCGCAGCCACACCCGCGTGCCACCGCTGCTGCGTGCGGCGAACTCGATCGCCCCGCCCAGGCGCGCGGCGCGCTGCTGCATGATTTCCAGACCGAAATGCGACGGCGCGGGCAGCAGCGCAGCCGCCGGCAGGCCCGCGCCGTCGTCCTCGATCAGCACGTTCACGCGGCCCTCGCTCGCCTCGATGCCGAGCCACGCGTGCTTCGCCCCGGCGTGTTTGGCGATGTTGGCCAGAGCTTCCTGAACGATGCGAAACACCTGCGACTCCTGTTGGGCGGAGAGCTGCAACTCCGGCGCGCGATCGTCGAACGTCAGATCGACGTGCGTCGATACACGGAACGCCGCGAGGCTCGCGCTCAACGCGAACTTTAACCCGCGCGGGTCCAGCGGTGCGCGCAGTTGCCCGAGGATGCCACGCAAATTGGTGTGGGCGCCGCTGACGGCCTGGCGCACGTCAGCGCAGTATTGGAGCGCCTGCGCTTCTTCGTGAGCGGTGATCGCGGCTTGCAGCAACGGCATGCGCATCTTGACGTAGGCCAAGGTCTGCGCCACCGAATCATGGATCTCGGCCGCCATCGCCTGCTGCTGCGCGAGCGCGCTGGCGCGAGCGCTGTCGCGCTCGTCGGCGAGCATGCGTGCCAGTAATGCGCGCAGTTCGGCGCCAGCCGCCAGGTCGGCGGTCAGGCGCTCGAACAACTGGCTCGCGGGCGCTCGGGGCTCGGCATTCATTCCGGGAGTACTCATGGTCGTGCGCGGCTGGCGCGCCTGTGATTGCCAAGCGGTCGACAAAGTGCATTGAAGCCCGATTCCCGAAGTCGCGCCATCGGCACTGTCCCGGACGGTCCATCGGTGTCAGGCCTGGCGCGCTTGCGCTGGCTTGCCAAGGGTTTCCCCGCGCTCCCCAGATGGCGTACACAACATCCCCCGTCCCGGTAATAGACAGTGCCTACAGCGGTGCGCCTAATCCATTGATTCCAATGGTTCCAACACCGCACCACAGGCCCTCAACTGGAGACACTCGATGAAGCGCTCACCAACCCTCTTT
>JANOLJ010000168.1:0-33939 GCA_031419715.1 Burkholderiales bacterium
GCAAAGTCACCTCGTCTCAACCGACGCGGTGCTCGTGAAGCTTAGACATGCCGTTCAGGCCTGGGAAGACCTACTCCGCGTAGCGGCTTCGTCCAACCCTTCGTTCAACTTGACGTTCTCCGGCTGGCTACGCCAGCCTCCGGGCGCAAGTTAACTCAAACGTTAGCCTACGCCCGAAATACATGCCGGTTGCGGGTCGCCTCGTCCATCCAGCAGCGGAGCCACGCACCGCAATGCCCCCGCTGGGCTTAGATGCAACGTACAGCGTGCTCGCTCAAGCGCAGCGCTGAAACTTACACTACCCACTCAACCGTCGGCGCGGCGGTCCAGTCCAACGAGGTTTATCCGCCGCCATGCAGCACCTGCGCGCTCGTCCAACGTCGGCTCGGCGGCGGATAAACGCTTCCCGTTTTCCTGCCCCGGCCCCCAGCCTCGGTACTCCCACCCCATGAGCGCCCTGATCCTGAGTTTCCTCACGTCGCTCGTAGTCACCTTGCTCGTGGTGCGGTCCGCGGCCTCTCACGAACGCCTGTCGGCAGACTTCAACATCACTGGCCCGCAGAAGTTTCACAGCCGGCCGGTACCGCGCATCGGCGGCGTCGGCATACTCGCCGCAGTGCTCGCCAGCGGGTGCTACCTGCAATGGAACTCTCGCGAGTCCGCACCGGTTCTGTGGCTGCTTGTCGCCTGCGGCATGCCGGCTTTTCTGGCGGGTGTGGCGGAGGACTTGACCAAAACAATGTCGCCACGTCGGCGCCTGTTCGCCACAGCGCTGTCGGCGTGCCTGGCCATCTGGTTGCTCGACGCCGTGATTCGGCGCACCGACATCCCGGGTGTGGACACGCTGATCATCATGTATCCGTTAGCTGTGGCTTTGACCGTCTTCGTCGTCACTGGCGTCGCGAACTCGGTCAACATCATCGACGGCTTCAATGGTCTGGCCTCGATGTGCGTGCTGATCATGTTGCTGGCATTGGCGTATGTGGCGGGACAGGCCGGCGACATCGTGATGCAGACGATTGCATTCGCGGCGGCCGGTGCCGTGATGGGTTTCTTTGTCTGGAACTTCCCGGTGGGCCTGATTTTCATGGGCGACGGCGGCGCTTACTTCCTTGGCTTCTTGCTGGCCGAAGTGAGCATCCTGCTACTCAATCGCAATGCCGGCGTGTCGCCGATGTTTCCGCTGTTGCTCTGCGCCTACCCGATCTTCGAGACGATCTTCACGATGTACAGGCGCAAGGTCGTGCGTGGGGTTGCGGTGGGCGCACCCGACGGCATTCATCTACACACGCTGATCCACCGCCGCCTGATCCGCTGGAACAATGGACCCACGGCGGAGCGTCGACAGACGGCCCGCAACTCGATGACATCACCCTACCTGTGGGTGCTGTGCCTGAGTTCCGTGATGCCCGCCGTGCTCTGGTGGAACAGCACGCCAATCCTCGGGGCGTTCCTGCTGCTGTTCATGGCCGGGTACACGCTGCTCTACTGGCGCATCGTTCGGTTCAAGACGCCGAAGTGGTTGTTCTTCAGGCGATAGGCGTTCGGTGCGGGAGTTCGCCGGGCAGCCCAAGCGCAGGGCGATCGGCTTGAAGATCATTCGCGATGGGTTCGCTGACAGCGCAGTGTCTACGAGACAGACGAGCTGGATTGGAATACATCACCAAGCGACGTGAAAGCGGCGCAGTGGTGCACGGCAATTTCTCAGTGCGCTCGCTGCCCATAAAATCCCGGGCCCAATGAAAGATGCCCATGACCGAAGAACACGCGCCCTTGCCTACCAGCGACGAGAACCAACTGATGGGTGAGCGCCGCGAGAAACTCGCCGCAATCCGCGCCCGGGCATCGGCCGAGGGCGGCGCGGCGTTTCCGAACGACTTCAAACCCACACATCAGGCCCTCGAGCTGCTGCGCAAGTTCGGTGAGCTGCCGAATGAGGAACTTGAACCTAAGTCAGTCAAGGTCGCACTGGCCGGCCGGATGATGCTCAAACGGGTGATGGGCAAGGCGAGTTTCTGCACGTTGCAGGACGGCTCGGGGCGCATCCAACTCTATGTGACGCGCGACGCGTTGGGCGAAGACGTTTACGCGGCGTTCAAACACTGGGATCTCGGCGATATCGTGGGGGCGCAAGGCACGTTGTTCAAGTCGAACAAGGGCGAGTTCTCGGTGCGCGTGAGCGCCTTGCGCCTGCTCACCAAGAGCCTGCGCCCGCTGCCCGACAAGTTCCACGGCATGGCCGACCAGGAGCAGAAGTACCGTCAGCGCTATGTGGATCTGATCGTTGACGAAGCCGCGCGGGCGCGCTTCGTCGCGCGCAGCAAGGCGGTGTCATCGATCCGGCAGTTCATGGTGGAGCATCACTTTCTGGAGGTGGAAACGCCGATGCTGCACCCGATTCCGGGTGGCGCGAATGCGAAGCCATTCGTCACGCACCACAACGCGCTCGACCAGGAAATGTTCCTGCGCATCGCGCCCGAGCTTTACCTGAAGCGCTTGGTGGTGGGTGGCTTCGAGCGCGTGTTCGAGATCAACCGCAACTTCCGCAATGAAGGCATCTCGGTGCGGCACAACCCCGAGTTCACGATGATGGAGTTTTATGCGGCGTACTGGAACCATCATGACCTGATGGACTTCACCGAGGCGATTCTGCGCCACGCAGCGCGTCAGGCCACCGGCTCGGCGAGCCTGACGTACGCAGGGCGGCCGCTTGATCTTGAGAGGCCATTCAAGCGGCTTTCCGTCACCGACGCGTTGGTCGCGCACGCTGGGTTGACCGCAGCCCAAGCGCGCGACACGGCGCTGCTGCGCGACAAGCTCCATGCACTTGGCGAAACCCCATCTGCCCGCTGGGGCCTGGCTGAATTGCAATTTTCGATGTTCGAAGCCGCTGTTGAAGACAAGCTGTGGGAGCCAACTTTCATCATCGACTACCCGGTGGAAGTGTCACCACTCGCACGTGCCTCGGATGCCGACCCCACGATCACGGAACGCTTCGAGCTTTTCATCACTGGGCGCGAAGTGGCAAATGGATTCTCCGAGCTGAACGATGCCGAGGACCAGGCAGCGCGATTCCAGGCGCAGGCCGCGAACAAGGAGGCGGGAGACGAAGAGGCGATGTACTACGACGCCGATTTCATTCGCGCGCTGGAATACGGCATGCCACCCACTGGCGGCTGCGGCATCGGCATCGACAGGCTCATCATGCTGCTCACTGACAGCCCGAGCATTCGCGACGTGATTCTGTTTCCGTCGCTGCGAAAAGAGTCCTGATCAGCGCTGCTTGAACACCGCCTTGCGCTTGTTCACAAAGGCGTCCATGCCCTCTTTCTGGTCGTCGGTGGCGAACAGCGAATGGAACAAGCGCCGCTCGAAGTGCACGCCGTCGGCCAGGCTCATCTCGTAGGCGCGGTTCACGGCTTCCTTGGCCATCATCACACTTGGGCCGCTGAATTCGCAGATCGCCTGCGCGGCGGCCAGCACAGCGCCATGCAATTCGGCGACGGGGACGACGCGTGACACAAGCCCGGCACGCTCGGCTTCCGCCGCGTCCATCATGCGCCCGGTGAGCACCATGTCCATCGCTTTCGCCTTGGATACGGCGCGCGGCAGGCGCTGCGTGCCGCCGGCTCCGGGAATGATGCCGAGCTTGATCTCGGGTTGGCCGAACTTCGCGGTGTCGGCGGCGATGATGAAGTCGCACATCATCGCGAGTTCGCAGCCGCCGCCCAAGGCAAAACCCGCGACCGCGGCGACCACGGGTTTGCGCACATTGCGGATCGTCTCCCAGTTGCGCGTGATGTAGTCGCTCTTGTAGACGTCCATGTATGACCAGGTGGCCATCGCGCCGATGTCCGCACCGGCGGCAAACGCTTTTTCGCTGCCGGTGATGACGATGCAGCCGATGCTGGAATCGGCGTCAAAGCCGCGCAAGGCAGCACCCAGTTCGGTCATCAAGGCGTCGTTCAAGGCATTGAGTTGCTTGGGCCGGTTCAACGTGATCCAGCCGGTGCGCAACGCGCCGCTGCCACGTAGTTCCGTAAGAATGAATTCCGCGTTCATAGCAAGCCTCCAGGCGCCATTTCCGTGACTACTATACGATGCGAATCGAGTTCGTTGGCGGCTCGCCCAGCGCTCCCGCTAAGCTTGTCGTGCGCACTCCTTTGGAACAAACTGGTCCAACGCGGCACATGGCAACGATCTATTGCAAGACCGCAAAAGGTCAAGTCGAAGTCGAAACGCGCGCCAATCGGCTCGCGCCACGTCTGCGTACGACGCTGATCCTCATCGACGGACGGCGCACCGACAACGAACTGTCCCCCCTGATCCCCGGCGACCCCGCGCAGGCGTTTCACGCCTTGCTGGATGGCGGGTTCATTGAACCCATCCGCATCGTCGAAGAACGCGCCGTGGTGCGGCCGCCTGCACCGCCCGCCTCCGGGGATTCGCGAGTTCGGGAGTTTGAACACTTGCGGCGCGACTCGGTGAAAGTTTTGATCGATCAGCTCGGCCCACTCGGTGAGGCGGTGGCGATGCGCCTGGAGAAGTGCGCCGATTGGGCAGAACTGGAAAAGACCCTCGAACTCGCCTGTCAGGTGCTGGAATACGCGCGCGGCAAAGCCGCCGCCGCGAGTTACACGAGCCGATTCGTCGAGACGCTGCGCGCCCGCACCAGCGCCTGACGCGCCACCGCGGTTCGGCGCGCGGCACTGGATGACGAAGTGCCAGCGCAGTCACTTCGCCGCGATCTGCGGCCGGCGGTCAAGAATCAGGTCGAGGTAGGTTTGGGCGTCCTGCTCGATACGAATTCGCGCCGGCAGATAGCGCAACTGCGGTGCGAACCAGATTTCAGCCCGCAACTCGCTGCCCCCTCTTGTGAGGCGCTTCGGCTTGACGTGGAACGAGGGCACGGCGCCGAAAGGCGTTTGCAGCAACTCTTCCTTGACGACCTCGTAAGTCCAGCGGTCGATGTTCTTTGGCAAGGCCAGCGGCACCTCGATTTGCTTGCCCACACGCAGCAGTTCCGGATTGAGCGTGAACATGAATGTGAGCTGCACGAACTGGCTCGCGCTGTCTTGCAACCCCGCCCAGCGCTCACGCCGCTCGCCTGAGGGCATGACCACCGCGTCGGGTTCGAACAGCATCGTGATTCGGCGCCGGTCACGGAATACCACTTTCGTGTCTTCGTCGTAGCGCCGGGGTGCGAGCCCTTGCGCGGTGATGTCACCGTCGCTGCTCATGCGGCGCGTGATCAACGGCGCAACGCTCGGGCCGATGACGATGTCCAGGTGCACCTGGTAGCGTGTTCCCGAGCGGATCCACTCCACCTGCGCCGTGCCCAGCACCTCGCCCTGGTAGTTGCCGCTGAGGGCATAACTCATTCGCGTCGACGCTGGCCAGTCGAAAACTTCGACTGCCTTGGCCGCGGCGGTGTCAGTTTGAGTTTCGGGCGGAAGGGGCGCGGCCGTGATTTCAGTTGGTGGGGCGCTGCCGGCAGCGGCAATCGGCTCCGGTGCACCGGCCTGGGCAGCTGCTGGCGGCAGCTCGGGCGCCGACGGAGCCGGCGGCACAGCAGGCGGCACAGCAGTCTCAGGCGCGGGGCGCGGCTCGGGCGGCGCGATCGCTTTCGCCAGATTGACATCGGGAGTGGGCGGCGCCTCAGCCTCGACCTTAGGCGCCGAAGCCGCCGGCGCCGGCCGAGCCGCCGCGGCGCGCTTGCCGGTCGGCTTTGGCGGCGCCGGCGCCGGGGCCACGACGGGCGGTGCAACGAGCGTCATTTCGCTCACATACGCCACTTCAATGCGCGGTGGCATCACACTGAGCAAGCGGAACTCGGCGGCGCGCTCGGCGATCCAGCGCATCACGAAGACGTGCAGCACGAGCACCGCGAATCCGAGCAGCAGCCATGCGCCTCGATGCGCGGCGCCGAGCCGCGGCCCGAACAGCAGCTTCAGCCGCTCAGCCATGCCTGGCGCAGGGCTTGCGCGGCGCGCGGCGGGTGGGGCGCGATGCTCAGGCTGACCGGCGGGCCCACGGCATCGGCCGGCGAAACGCCGCGCGCGGGCAACGTCAACTCCAGCAACAGAATCCGCTGATCGCGCGCGACCATCAGGGGTGCCGTTTCGCCGGGCTCCAGCACCCTCATCGCGTCGTCCAGGCGCCGCAGGCGCCACGACGCGAGCGCGAGCACTTCATCGCCAGCCGCAAGACCGGCGGCTTGCGCCGCGCCGCCGCGCAACACATGCGTCACCTTGATGCCGGTCAGAGCGCTCTCGTTGACCCGAACACCCAGGCGCTGCGCGAGTGTTGCCGCTTGAACCTGCCAATCGACGCCGAAGGGCTTCAACAGCGCCTGCAGAGGCAATTCGTCCACACCATCGACCCATGCCGCCAATTCCTTGTCAAACGAACGCCGACCCACCGCGCGCAATGCCAAGGCGATATCCGCGCGCGTGATCGGCCCGCCGTGGCTCGCGTTCCAGAGATGGCGCATCACGTCGTCGAGCGAGCCCTTGCCCGCGGCGCGCAGCGTGAGGTCGAGCGCGAGCGCGACCAGCGAGCCCTTCGCGTAGTAGCTGATCGTCGCGTTCGGCGTGTTCTCGTCGGCCCGGTAGTACTTGACCCAGGCATCGAAGCTCGATTGCGCCACGCTTTGCACGTGGCGACCTGGCGTGGCGAGCACCTGGTTGACGGTCTTGGCGAGCAGGCCGACATAGCGGGGGCCATCGATCAGGCCACTGCGCAGGAGCGTCAGGTCATCGTAGTACGACGTGAAGCCCTCGAAGAACCAAAGCAACTCGGTGTAGTTTTCGCGTGTGTAGTCGAAGGACTCGAATTCGGCGGGGCGCAGGCGCTTCACGTTCCACGCGTGGAAGTACTCGTGCGCGATGAGCCCGAGCAGGCCCACATAGCCGTCGCTCGACGATGCCTGCCCGCGCTGCGGCAGCTGGCGTCGCGATGCGATCAGCGCCGTGCTCGAACGATGCTCCAGACCGCCATGGCCTTCGTCAACCGCATTCAGCAGGAACACATAGTGATTGAAGGGGAGCGCCTGCGTCGTGCGCTTTCGCGCTGGCGCCGCGCTGGCGGGATGCCAGAAGTCAATCTCGCGCTCGCACAGCGCTTTCGTATCGGCAAGCAAGCGGGCGGAATCGAAATCGGGCAACGCCCCCGCGATCACGATTTCATGCGGGATGCCGCGGGCCCTGAATGCCCCGCGCCAGAACTTGCCCAGCTCCACGGGGTGATCGACGAGTTCATCGTAGTCCGCAGCCTGGTAGCTGCCTTTGCCCGCCGCGTCCACCGCCACCGCCGCAAGCGAGGTCGCGACCTTCCAGCCGCGCGGCAGCTTGCGCAGCACCAGGTGTTGCGGCTCGTGCTCAAACCCCTGCGCGCGCAGGAAGACGCTCGTGCCATTGAAGAAGCCGCGCTGCGCATCGAGGTAAGCGGCGCGAACCGACGCGTCAAATGCATAGACGAGGTAGCTGAGCGTGAGCGCACCCCTGCCCTGGCACGGCGCGACCCAGCTGGTCTTGTCGACTTGTTCAAGCTTGATGCGCCGAACGCCCTGGCGCGCCTCAAGGCCCGAGAGGTGCCGCGCGAATTCGCGCACCATATAGCTGCCGGGTATCCACACCGGCAGACTCACATGCTGCATCGCCATGGGGCGCGGTACCGTCAGCGTCACGCGGAACAGGTGAGCGTGCAGGTCTTCAACGCCCAGGGTGTGGGTGATCATGCAGGCGCCAGCGCGAATCCAGGTGAAGCGCTGGCCTACTTGGCGGCGCGGCTGGCGACCAGTTGTTTTTCGATCTGCTCCGTGCTCATGGCCCCCGGGATGCGCTTGCCGTCTTCGAACACCACCGCGGGCGTGCCGTTCACGCGGTGCTTGCGGGCGAGCAGCGTATTGCGCTCGATCGCGCTGGCATCGCACTCGCCCATCGTGCGCGGCGGCACGGTGCCTTCGAGCATCCAGTTGAGCCAGGCGCGCGTGTTGTCTTTCGCGCACCAGATGTTGCGCGACTTCTCGGGCGAGTCTCCGCCGAGAATGGGCAAGAGGAAGGTGTACACCGTCACGTCCTTGACGCGCTGCAAGTCGCGCTCGAAGCGCTTGCAGTAGCCGCAGTTCGGATCGGCGAAGACGACCATCTTGCGTGCCCCGTTGCCCGCTTTCCAAACCAGCGCGTCCTTGATCGGCAGGCTCGCGAAGTCGATCGCATTGATCTTGTTCAGCCGCGCCTCGGTGAGGTTGTTGCGGCTGCGCGTATCGATGAGTTGGCCGTCGATCAGGTGGTTGCCCGTCTCGTCGGCGTAGAAGATTTCGCTGCCCACGCGCAACTCGTACAGGCCGGGGATGGGGGTCTTGGTGACCTCGTCAATCTTCGGAAAGTCGGGCATGCGCTCGGCTATCGTCTTGCGTATCGCTGCTTCGTCGGCGCTGGCCGGTTGCACCAGGGCGAGCAAGGTGGCGCAGATGACGCCAGGCAAGGTGAAGTGTCGAAACGCGGGCATGGCAGTCCTTCAGGAGTGGGTTGCGCGGGAATTGGCGCGGGAATTGAGCCAGCGCTTCACGGGAGGCAGGTGATCCACCAGAGTCAGGCCGCGGTTGCGAAGTTCCCGCATTGTCGGTGCCGGGTGCGAAAACAGCTGCAGCAAGCCACCCGTGAGCTGGCCCATGGCCCAGGTCGGGCCGGCGCGTTCGCGCACGTAGCGCCGCAGCAGCCGTGCATCACCCAAGCTGCGCCACGCCTCGCGCTGCGCAAGCACGCGTGCCAACGCGGCCACGTCGGCCAGTCCGAGATTCAAGCCTTGCCCGGCCAACGGATGCACCACATGGGCCGCGTCACCGAGCAAGACCCACCCGGGGCCACACCACGGCTGCGCTGTGGCCTGGGTGAGGGGCCAGGCCACGCGCTCGGAGCACAGCGTCAGCTCACCCACGGCGGCAGCGCCGGCTCGCACCAGTTCGGCCGCGAGTTCAGCCTCGAACTCGCGCGGACGGAGCGCCATCAGCGTTTCGGTTCGCGCCAACGGACACGACCAGACCAAGGCGTATGTCGCCTGCGCGCGCGGTGCATCGAGCGGCAACAGGGCCAGCACGTCGGGCGAACGAAACCATTGATGGGCAACGTTCTGGTGATCGCGCGAGGCCGACAAGCGTGCCGCGATCGCCCTCTGGCCGAAGTCAACGCGCTCGACCCGAACGCCGAGCGCGGCTCGACTCGCGGAGTACTTGCCCTCGCACAGCGCGGTCAGCGTGGCCGCCACCTCATCGCTGACGCGGGTGACGTACGCGGCGAAGCGCAGCGCGGTGTCGAGTTCGGCGTGCAGCGCCTGCGCGTCGACGATCCAGGCGAGTGCACCCACTTGGCTCTGCCACGCCGTGAATTCCAGTTGAGACGCCGGCCGGTCGCCGTGCACCTGCATCTCATGCACCGCCGTCACGGCGCTTGGCGGCAGCGCCGGCCACACCTTGATCTCGCGCAGCAGTTCAACCGAGGCGGCATTCAACGCATAGGCGCGAACGTCCGCGCTCTTCTCCACGCCCGGCCTGGCCGTCGCGTCGTCGCGCAGCGCGGTGCGCAGACCCACGCGCGCCAGCGCCAACGCCAGGCATTGACCCACCGCTCCCGCGCCACGAACCAGCACATCCACGCTTTGCATCTCGATTCATTGTAAAGAGCAGCCTTGAAGAACCCGGCGCACGGGCGCAGGCACAATCCGGTTCCGCACTGATTGGGGCCCCAAAAGTGTCGATACCTGTCACGATGCCCGTCTGGTTACGCCGAGTTCTCTACGTTGTCGCAGCGCTGTCGTTCGTCGTCGTGACGCTGGCCGTTTGGTTGGTCCTGACGTTCAACCCGGACCAGTACAAGAGCCTGGCCGTCGACTGGATGAAGGCAAATCGCAATCGAACCCTCGCGATCGACGGGCCGATCAAGTTGTCGGTGTTTCCGCGCCTGGAGCTGCGCCTGTCGCGCATCACGCTCAGCGAAGCCGGCAGCGCTGATGAGTTCGCCGCGCTGGACGAAGCCAATCTCGCGGTGGAAGTGATCCCCCTGCTGCGCGGGCGCGTCGAGATTGACCGGGTCCATGCCAAGGGCGTGCGCGTCGCGCTGCTGCGCGACGCCAAGGGCAAGCGCAATACCGATGACCTTGCGCCACCCGCCGACACCGCCGCGCCCGGGGTAACTGCACCTGCCCAGGAACCCGCCCAGGCACCCGCCCAGGCGCCGTCTAGCGCAGCGCAACCGATCGCGCTGGACGTGAGCAGCATCCGCCTGGCCGACGTTCGCGCGCGCATACGGGACGACGCCGCCGGCATCGACGGTGAAGTGCTGCTGAAGGAGTTCAGCACGGGTCGGATCGCGAACCGCGTGGCGACTCCGGTCGAGATGGTCGTGCAGTTGGGCCTCAAGGCGCCCGCGCTGAAAGGCGAACTGCGCGGCTCGTGTGTGTTCACGCCGGACATGCAAACCGGTTCCATCAGCGTCGCCGACATGGATCTCAGCTTCAAGGGCGATGCGCCTGGAGCCAGCAGCATCGACGCCAGCGTCAAGGGCGATGTGTCTTTCGACGCCGCCAAGGGCGCGATCGACGCAAAGGCCCTGGCGCTGCGCGTGAGTGCGAATGCCGGCGCGATCAAGCTCGCCGACAGCACATTCGAGGTGGCCCGCTTTGCTCACGACCGAAACGCCAAGCGAATCGCGGTGAGTCAATTGAAGTTGCGGCTTGCCGGCACGCAGGGCGGCAAGCCCCTGACGATGGCGCTGGACTGGCCGGAGCTGGACGTAAGCGGCGAGACCCTCAAAGGCAGCCCGTTCAGCGGCAAGCTCACACTGGCGGGCGACACGCCCCTTGAGGCAACGTTCACGAGTGGCGCGCCGAGCGGGGGGTTCGATGCGGTTCGCGTGCCGGCATTCGAAGCTCGAATCCACAGCAACGCGGCCGCGCGCAAGATGCAGGCCACGCTGCGCGCCGACCTGATCTTGCAGATAGACAAACAAGCGCTTGCAGTGGACAAACTCAGCGCGAACCTGACACTGGAAGACCCGGCGCTCAAGCCTCTGGCGCTCGCGCTCCAGGGCCAGGCGGACGCATCGGCACAGAGCGCGCGCTGGAATCTGACGGGCAAGCTCAACGCGAGCGCATTTCGCACTGACGGCACGGCCAATTTGGCCGCGACCACACCCCACATCAAGGCCAGCGCGCGCTTCGAAGCGCTCGACCTGAATACCGTCTTGCCTGCCGCGCCCGCGACCTCGCCTACCGGCGGCAGCGCCACCCCAACTCCCGGGGACACCCCCATCGATCTCTCCGCGCTGCGCAGTGTGAACGGCAGCTTTTCCCTGCGCGCGGGTAGCCTGGCACTGCGCCAATATCGTCTGGCCGACGTCGTGTTCGACGCCACCCTGGACACCGGCATCCTGCGCGTGAACGCTCTACAGGCCAAGGCCTGGAGCGGCGCGCTGGAGGCCACCGCGATCGCCGATGCGCGCGCGAGCCGCATCGCGGTGAAAGCCACCGCCAATGGGGTTGACGTGAACGCGTTGTTGAAAGACGTTGCGCAGAAGGACATGCTGGAAGGTAAGGGCCGAGTGATTACCGACGTCGACACCGCCGGTCGCAGCGTCGCCGAGATGAAATCGCGTCTGCGCGGCAGCGCGTCGCTGCTATTGCGCGATGGCGCGCTCAAGGGCGTGAACCTGGCGAAGAGCCTGCGTCAGGCCAAGGCGGCGCTGTCCACGAGCAAGGACACCTCGCAACGCGCCAGCCAGACCGAGAAGACCGACTTCAGCGAAATGAGTGCGAGTTTTCAAATTGAGGGCGGCGTCGCACGCAGCCACGATCTCGACCTGAAGAGCCCGTATTTCCGCATGGGCGGCGAGGGCTCGGTGGACGTAGGAAAGAGCCGCATTGACTACACCGCACGCGCGACGGTGACCGATACGTCGAAAGGCCAAGACGGATCCGACCTCGCGGCGCTGCGTGGCCTGACGATTCCCGTGAAGCTGAGCGGCCCGCTCGATGCCGTGGACTGGAGCATCCAGTGGTCGGCGGTGGCCGCGGGCGCGTTGAAGAATCAGGCCGCGAACAAGCTCAAGGAGAAGTTGGGGTTGAGCGGCTCCGCGGCTTCGGCGCCTGCCGCCCGGGAACAACTGAAGGAAAAGGCGCAAGACAAAGTGAAAGAAAAACTCAAGGGTTTGTTCAAGTGAGCGACCGCCTCGTGCGACTCGCGTCGCTGCACATCTATCCCATCAAGTCTTGCGCCGGAGTGTCACCGCCCGAGGCATTGATGATCGAAACCGGCCTCGAACTCGACCGCGCGTGGATGGTGGTGGACGAGCGCAACGAGTTCGTCACGCAGCGCGAAACGCCGCGCATGGCGCTGATCCGGCTGAACCTGGGACGCAACGACATGACGTTGCGCGCCCCGGGCATGCTCGCGCTGCATGTCTCGCTTGACGCGGTGGAGCAGCGCACCCGGGTGCGCGTGTGGGGCGATGAAGTCGCCGCCTACGACACGGGCGAACTCGCGGCGCAATGGTTCACCGACTTCCTGGGCCGGCGCTTGCGCCTAGTGCGTTTCGACCCCGAACAACGGCGCCTGGCGAGCCGGCGCTGGACCGGCGACATCGAAGCCGAAAACGCTTTCAGCGACGGTTTTCCGCTGCTCGTCACGTCGACCGCGTCGTTGCTGGAGTTGAACCAGCGCCTGGCCGCGCAGGGGCAGGCGCCGGTGACGATGGAACGCTTTCGGCCGAACCTGGTGCTCGACGGCCTGGACGCGCATGGCGAAGACCATCTCGACGAGCTCGTGCTCGAAGGTGTGGATGGCCCGATTCGACTCAAGCTCGTGAAGCCCTGCGGGCGTTGCACGATTCCCGACGTAGACCCCACCACGGCAATCCAAGGGCACGCCGTGAATGATGCGCTGGCCACCTACCGCGCCGATGCGCGGCTGGGTGGTGCGCTGACGTTCGGCATGAACGCCGTGGTCGTTGACGGCATCGAGCGGCGCCTGAGCGTTGGTGCCAAGGGTCAGGCCAACTACCGGTTCGACGAGTAGGCGCCGGGTTCACCCAAATTTTCGCGGGCAGCAGGACTCGGCCACTGACGCATCTTGAGTCCGACTTTGGCCCCCTGAACTTTGGCCCCCTAAAATTGCTGGCGCTTCGCACCCTCCTCCCAAGCCTCCCCGAGAGTCCCCTTCATGAGCCTCAAATGCGGCATCGTGGGCTTGCCCAATGTGGGCAAGTCCACCCTCTTCAACGCCTTGACGAAAGCGGGCATCGCGGCGGAGAACTATCCGTTTTGCACGATCGAGCCGAATGTGGGCATCGTCGAATTGCCGGACCCGCGGCTGCAGAAGCTGGCGGGAATCGTCAAACCTGAGCGCATCGTGCCGGCGATCGTCGAGTTCGTCGATATCGCCGGTCTTGTGGCCGGGGCGTCCAAGGGCGAGGGCCTGGGCAATCAGTTCCTGGCGCACGTGCGCGAGACCGACGCCATCGTCAACGTGGTGCGTTGTTTTGAAGATGAGAACGTGATTCACGTCGCCGGCAAAGTGGACCCGCTGTCCGACATCGAAGTGATCCAGACCGAGCTGTGCCTGGCGGACCTGAGCACGGTCGAGAAAAGTCTGGCGCGCTACACCAAGGTGGCCAAAGCGGGCAACGACAAGGAGGCGCAGCGCCTCGTCGATGTGTTGCTCAAGTGCCAGAAGACGCTGGACGAAGCCAAACCCGTGCGCGGCATTTCCTTCAGCAAGGAAGAACTCGCAGTGCTCAAGCCGCTTTGCCTGATCACTGCCAAGCCGGCGATGTTCGTCGCCAATGTTGACGAGCGCGGCTTCGAAAACAACCCGCTACTGGACAAACTGCGCGCGTACGCGCTGGCCCAACGCGCGCCGGTGGTCGCGATCTGCGCCAAGACGGAAGCGGAACTCGCCGACATGGACGAGGCCGACCGCATGCTGTTCCTCCAGGAAATGGGCCAGACGCAGGCCGGCCTGGACCGCCTGATCCACGCTGCGTTCAAGCTGCTGGGCCTTCAGACCTATTTCACTGCCGGGGTCAAGGAAGTGCGCGCCTGGACGATCCATGTGGGCGACACCGCGCCGCAGGCGGCGGGCGTGATCCACACCGATTTCGAACGCGGCTTCATTCGAGCGCAGACCATTGCCTTTGACGACTTCCTAACCTTTAAGGGCGAACAGGGCGCGAAAGACGCCGGCAAGATGCGCGCTGAGGGCAAGGAGTACGTTGTCAAAGACGGCGACGTGCTGAACTTCCTGTTCAACGTCTGAGGCCTTGAATGTGAGCAGACACTGTCGTCAGTACTGATAACTGTCATCAGATCGAACAGATGGAAAGAGAAAAACCCCACGGCTTGAGAACCATGCTGATGACTCAATCAGCACTCTCTGAGGTCGAGTGCTAAACTTTTCGGAACCAAACCAGGGCCGGGCGTCTCTGATGCCTACATGAACATGTCCACTGCCACCGCTGTTGCCGTCCGCGACCCCTGGGGCCTTGTGCCCTCGCTGGGAAACCTGGACGCCTATATTTCGGCCGTCAATCGCATTCCGATGTTGACCCTCGAACAGGAGGTCGACTTCGCGACGAGGCTGCGCAATGAGGCCGACCTGAACGCCGCCGGAAAGCTCGTGCTGTCGCACCTGCGTCTGGTCGTCTCGATCTCGCGCCAATACCTCGGCTACGGCTTGCCGCATGGCGACTTGATCCAGGAAGGCAACGTCGGCCTGATGAAAGCGGTGAAACGCTTCGACCCGGCGCACGGCGTGCGCCTCGTCAGCTATGCGATGCACTGGATCAAGGCCGAGATCCACGAGTACATCCTGAAGAACTGGCGCATGGTGAAGCTGGCCACGACCAAGGCCCAGCGCAAGCTGTTCTTCAACCTGCGTTCGATGAAGCAGGGCCTGAAAGACGACGCCGCCGACGTTGACACCCACCGCGGCACGTTGACGCGCGACGAGGTGAAGACGCTCGCAACGCGCCTGAACGTCAAGCAGGAAGAAGTGCTGGAGATGGAAACCCGCCTGTCCGGTGGCGACGTGTCCCTGGAGCCGCTGACCGATGATGCCGAAGAGGCCTACGCCCCGATCGCCTATCTGGCCGACGAAACGAACGAACCGACGCGCGTGCTCGAAGCGCGCAACCGCGACTGGCTCGCAGGCGACGGCATCGCGCTGGCGCTGAACTCGCTGGACGAGCGCAGCCGGCGCATCGTGGAGGAACGCTGGTTGAAAGTGAACGACGACAGCTCCGGCGGCCTGACGCTGCATGACCTCGCCGCGGAGTACGGCGTGAGCGCCGAGCGCATCCGCCAGATCGAAGTGGCGGCGATGAAGAAGATGCGCAAGGCGTTGGCCGAAGCGGCTTGAGCTGCGCGCGATCCGCGCACCTCGGCGGCCCTTCGGGGCCGTTGTTGTTTGATCCGCCGCTCAAGCTCCGTGCGCTGACGCAGCCCGCTGCGCCGATGCCGCGCGGTGTTCAACGGCACTCAGGTCTGCGCCAGCAATACCTTCAAGTCGGCGGCCAGCGCCTCGGCGCCGCTGCCATAGCGCACGAACAGGCGCACCTTGCCGCGCGCATCAAAGACGAATGAGCCCGCCGTGTGGTCCACGGTATAGCTGCTGTCCGTCTTGCCCGGTGACGTGGCGAAGAACACCTTGAATTCCTGAGCCGCGGCCTTGGTCTGCTCGGGTGTGCCGTGCAGCGCCACGAAGCTCGGGTCGAAGTTCGTCATGTAGGCCTTGAGGATTTCCTGCGTGTCGCGCTTCGGGTCGAGCGTCACGAAGATGCCTTGCACGCGCTCGCCGTCCTTGCCGAGCGACTTCTTGACCTGCGCCAACTCGGCCAGCGTCGCCGGGCAGACGTCCGGGCACTGGGTGTAGCCGAAGAAGACGACGCTCACCTTGCCCTTGAACTCTTCCAGGGTCCGCGCCTTGCCGTTTTGGTCAGTCAGCGCGAGCGACCGGGCGTACTCCGCGCCCGTGATGTCGATGCCTTTGAACGATGGCTTCGTGGCGCTCAATTCCAGCTTGTCGCACCCGAGCAGTAAAGCACAGGCGGCAAGCACGACGGCACGACGTGATGATTTCATCGCAGGGGCTCTCTACAACAGCGGGGCGAGGTAGTGGTCCACCAGCAGCGCGGCGAACAGCAACGACAGGTGCAGGATGGAAAAGCGAAACGTCTTGCGCGCCAGCGCGTCGGAGTAGTTACGCCAGAGTTTCCATGCGTAGCCGGTGAAGCCCACGCCCAGGACGATGGCGCTGACGAGATAGATGACCCCGCTCATGCCCGAGACGAACGGCAGCAACGTCGCGGCGAACAGCACCAGGGTGTAGAGCAGTACATGCAGCCGGGTGAATTCCGAGCCGTGCGTCACCGGCAGCATCGGCAGACCGGCGCGCCGATAGTCTTCGGTTCGGTACAAAGCCAGGGCCCAAAAATGCGGCGGCGTCCACAGGAAAATGATCAGGCACATGATCAGTGCCTCGGGCCCGACCTCACCGCGTATCGCGGCCCAGCCGAGCACGGGCGGCATCGCGCCCGAGGCGCCGCCGATCACGATGTTCTGCGGCGTCAGCGGTTTGAGCACCAGCGTGTAGATCACGGCGTAGCCGACGAAGGTCGCGAGCGTCAGCCACATCGTCAGCGCATTCACCGCCATATACAACAACGCGCAACCCGCGCTGCCGAGCAGCAGCGAGAAGACCAGCGCCTGTGTATTGCTCAACTGGCCGTTCGCGGTGGCGCGCCACGCCGTGCGCGCCATCTTCGCGTCGATGCCTTGCTCGACCAGGCAGTTGAACGCCGCGGCAGCGGCCGCGACCAGCCAGATGCCGACCGTTGCCGCAAGTGCAAGCTGCCAATCAGGCAACCCCGGCACGGCCATCAACATGCCGATGACGGCGCAAAAAACGATGAGCTGGACGACGCGCGGTTTGGTCAGCGCGTAGTACTGGCTCACGCGCGACGGCAGTCCTGCGCGAGCGGATGGAACGGGGCGAGCAAGGGTTTCAGACATGGGCAGGGCGCGCGCGGGGCTTGATTCTACGAAGTAGGCGCGTGAGCCGGTCTCGCAGGGCCATTCGCGAAGTTGCCGCGCTCAGCCTGTACAGCCCGGCACAGTAACACCGTCAGCGCGATCACCAAGGCGGCAGCCCCCGCGGTATGCGCCACGGCGCCGAACAAGGGCCAGTTCAGCAAGACGTTGCTCAAGCCGCTGGCGAGCTGCCACGCCGCGATGGCCAACAATCCGATCGCCCAGCGCCGCAGTGCCGCGTCGCGCCGCGCGAGCAAGGCCCAAGCCAAACCGGCGAGCGCCAGCAGCAGCGCGTAAGCGACGAGCCGATGGACATAGTGAATCGCGGTCAACGCGGCGAACGGCAAGTAGCTGCCGTCGGCCTGCATCCCCAGCTCGCGACGCACGGTAAAGCCTTGAGCAAAGTCCATCTCCGGCCACCAACGCCCCTGGCACAGCGGGAAGTCAGAACACGCCAGCACCGCATAGTTGGTGCTGACCCAGCCTCCCAGCGCGATTTGCACCACGCTGAGCACCGCAACCCCCCAGGTCGCGGCCTTCAACCGTGGCGGCAGGCTCAGCGGCGCGGGCGCATAAAGCTGCGCCTGCACCGCGAGCAGTGCGAGCAGCATCATGCCGCCCAACAAGTGCAGCGTCACGATCGCCGGGTAGAGCTTCATCGTCACGGTGAGTGCGCCGAACGCTCCCTGGATGCAGACCCAGACCAGCGTCAGCGTCGGCCACCACGGTGAAATGACGTTGAGCTTGCGTCGCGAACCCATCCAAGCCGAGGCCGCGAGCACGAGGATCAGCACGCCGACGCCGGTGGCGAGATACCTGTGGATCATCTCGATCCAGGCTTTGCCATGCGTCACCGGCCCCGTGGGCATGGCCGTTTGCGCGACGTCGATCTGCGCGCGCGCGCCCACCGGGCTGGCGTTGCCGTAGCAGCCCGGCCAATCGGGGCAGCCCAGGCCCGAATCGGTGAGGCGCGTGAAGGCACCGAACAAGACCAGATCGAAAGTGAGAAACAAGGTCAGCAGCGTCAGCGCGCGTTGGCGCTGCGCCGCCGGCTGCCCGCGATTGCGCAACCACAGCCAGGCCAAGGGGGCCGAGGCGAGCACTACACCCAGCAGTGCCAGGCGCAGCAGCGGCGTCAAGTCATACAGTGGCGCGGAGTTCATCGCCCAGGCGTGTCCCACCCGGCAGAAGCACGCAACAGCTTCTCAACGTCGCGTTTGAGTTTGCTCGGCTGCGGATCCGGCGGTGAGCGCATCATCCAGTTGCCCATCGGATCGACGATGTAGAGCGTTGCCTCCAGCGCCTGCCCCGCACCGCCCTCCAGCCAGCCGGCAAGCGCCGCGGGTGGCACGCGCAGCACGGTCGCTGCCTCGCCGCTGCGCACGGCGTCGAGCGTGCGCGCCGACGGCGTGGCGGCGTCGTGGATGAGCCAGAGCTTGTCCACCCGCTGTTTCTCACGCCCCAGCGCCTCGCGCAGTTGGCGTTGCAGCCACAGCAGGCGCTCACATGCGACTTCACACGCGCCACCCGCAACCACCACGAGCAACCATTGCCCGCGCAGCGACGCGACCGCCACCGGCCGGCCTTGCAAGTCGGTGAGCGCCAGGTCATCGGGAATCGGGCGTTGCGGCTGGATCAGCTCGCCGTAGTTGGTGCGGCCTTGCGGCTGAATCACGTAGTAGGCGAGATAAGACGCGATCACCGGCGTCGCGCACACCAGCAGCACCAGAAGCATCTTCAGGCGCCCGATGGCCGTGCGGCGCGCTTGCGCGTTCACCGACGGCAACGAGTGCACGGTCAGGCGCAGCGGCTGGTCCGAGGCGGGGTCAGCGGCGAGCGTGGAGTCGGGGGCGGATGAGTTGGAACCAGACATAAAGACCCGTGATCAGCGCAGCCAGCGAGAACCACTGTGCGGCATAGCCATAGTGCTTGTGAACGTCGATCGCCGGGCGCGGCCATTGGCGCAGCAGACCGTCGCCGCGGTTTGCCGCATCGTCTGCCTGCTGAATCGACATCGGGCGCAGGGCCACACCGGTCTCGCGTGCGTAGTCGGTGAAGTCGAGATTCTGCCGGATCGGCCCGCCCTCGGCTGCGCCCGCGAAGTCGAACAAGCGCGATGGCGGCGCCGCGATCCAACCCTCGATCTCGACCGTTCCGCCCGGCGTGGGCAGATCGGGCAGGCGCGTGCGCTGCACGAAGTCGCGCGCGACCCAGCCTCGTTGAACCATCACCGCGGCGCCCTGATCGAGCTTGAGCGGCGTGACGACGATGAACCCGACGCGACCGTTCATCGTGCGATTCTCCAGGTACACCGTGTGCCGCGCGAGCCACTGACCGCGCAGACGCGCCGGACGATGGTACTGCGCTGCGGCGGTGTCGAGCTCGTTCGCCAAATCGGGCCCGAGCAGTGCCGGCAAATGGCTGCGCTCATCGAGCCTGCCTTGCATCGCTTGCTTTTGTGCCGCGCGATCGAGTTGCCAGGCTCCGAGCCTAGCCGTCCCGGCCGCCGCCAACAGTGCCGCCACCAGGATCACGATTCGACGCTGGCGCGCACTCAGCGCACTCAAGCCCATGCGCGCCGACGCACCCGCGCGACGCAGGACAGCCGAGGCGGATAATTCTCAACCATGAAAACCTTCATCGTCATCGGATTGCTCGGCATCGTCAGCGTGCTCGCCCTGGCCGGCGTATTCATGCTGCGCGATGGCCGTGACGGCAAGCCGAAGACGGGCCGCATGATGCGCGCTTTGGCGCTGCGCGTCACGTTGTCGATCCTGCTGGTCGGATTCATCTTGCTGAGCTATTGGATGGGATGGATCAAGCCGACCGGCATTCCACTGCACTGAGCAGAAAAAACGCCGCGGACCGCGGCGTTCTCCCGGGCGAAATGGGTCGGGCTCAGAGCCAATAGACAATGATGTACAGGCCCAGCCACACCACATCGACAAAGTGCCAGTACCAAGCGGCACCCTCGAAACCGAAGTGATGCGTCGGAGTGAAGTGGCCCTTCATCAGGCGCAGCGTGATGAACAGCAGCATCAACATGCCGACGAACACATGGAAGCCGTGAAAGCCGGTGAGCATGAAGAACGTTGAGCCGTAGATGCCCGAGCTGAGTTTGAGGTTCAAGTCCTGGTAGGCGTGGATGTATTCATAGACCTGAAAGCCCAGGAAGGTCGCGCCCAGCACCACCGTCAGCCACATGAAGGCAATGCATCGCGCGCGGTGGTTCGCGATCAACGCGTGGTGCGCGATCGTCAGCGTCACGCCTGAGGACAACAGCAGGATGGTGTTGATCGTCGGAATTGGCCACGGCCCCATCGTCGTGAACGGCTCGACGATGCCCGCTGGCGAGCCGGTGATGCCCTGCGCGGAACTCGGCCACACGGCCTTGAAGTCCGGCCACAGGATCGCGTTCTCCAGGCTACCCAGGCTGGGCAGAGCGTGCAGGCGTGCCCAGTACAAGGCCCCGAAGAACGCGCCGAAAAACATCACTTCGGAGAAGATGAACCAGCTCATGCTCCAGCGGAACGACACGTCGATGCGCGGGCTGTATTGGCCACCTTCGCTCTCTGCGATCGCGTCGCGAAACCAGCGTTGCAGCACGGTGGCGAAGATCACGAAGCCGAGTAGCACCAGCCACTTGCCCCATCCCACGCCGTTGATCCATTGGCCCGCGCCGAAGATGATGCTCAGCAAGCCCGTGGCCAAGAGCACCGGGTGCCGCGAGGGTGCGGGTACGAAGTAGTAGGGCTGTGCCCCTTGATGTGCCGCTGCCGACATTTTTTCTCCTGGAACCTTAGAAAAATTTCTGGTGGATCGCCGCGAACTACTGCTTCGCCGCGCCGCTCCTGAGTAGATCCGGCTTTGCCGGGCTACTCAGTCCCCCTCGGGGGGCGGCGGCGTTTGCGCCGCCTGGGGGCGCTCATGACTCCGGCGCCGCCGGCACTTTGCCGCCGACTTCGAAGAAGGTGTACGACAAGGTGATGGTGCGTACGTCTTTCGGCAACTTCGGGTCGATCGTGAATGTCACCGGCCACTCGCGCACTTCACCGGGCTTCAAGACATGCTCGGTAAAGCAAAAACACTCGACCTTGTTGAAGTGCGCCATCGCCTGCATCGGCGCATAACTCGGAATCGCCTGCGCGGCCATCGCGCGGTTCTGCACGTTGCGGAACTGGTAGACCACGGTGACCATTTCGCCCGGGTGCACATCGACGAAACGCTTCGCGGGCTTGAACTCCCAGGGCCCGCGCGCGTTCGCGTCGAACTCGACCGTGATCGTGCGACTCGTGTCGACCTGCGAATTGCTCCGCGGCTTCCACGCGTTGCCAGACGCCTCGCGTTCCGCGATCGACAGCACGTTGATGCCCAGCGCATTGCAGATCGCCTTGTAGACCGGCACCAGCGCGTAGCCAAAGCCGAACATCAGGCACACCACCACCGCCAGCTTGGCCAGCATGACGCGGTTGTCGCGCAGCAGCGTTGCCGCGGCGCCGGCGGATTTGGGCAGAATTTGCATCGTGACTCAGATGCCGTAGATCGAACTCTTGACGATGAAACCGATGAACAGCAGCACCGCAATCGACGCGAGGCCCCAGGCCAAGCGCAAGTTGCTCTTGCGCTGCTCGGGGGTGATGACCCTGCTCAAGCGATCACCTTCGTTGCCGATGCGTTCAGGTTCGGCGGCGTCTCAAAGGTGTGGAATGGCGCGGGTGACGGAATCTCCCACTCCAGGCCTTCGGCGCCAGCGCCGTCGGGGTCGTTCCACGGCCGCTGCGGCGCGGGCTTGCCCTTGCCCTGCATCATCGGCAGCACCACCATGAAGAAGAAATACACCTGGCTCAAGCCGAAGCCGAAGGCACCCACCGTGGCCAGCATATTGAAGTCGGCAAACTGCATGGGGTAGTCGGCGTAGCGCCGCGGCATGCCGGCCAGGCCGAGGAAGTGCATCGGGAAGAAGGTGATGTTGAAGAAAATCAGCGAGGCCCAGAAGTGGATCTTGCCGTGGATCTCTTCGTACATCACGCCGGTCCACTTCGGTGCCCAGTAGTAGTAGCCGGCGAACATGCCGTAGAGCGACCCGGCGACGAGCACGTAGTGGAAGTGCGCGACCACGTAGTAGGTGTCTTGCAGTTGAATGTCGATCGGCGCCATCGCCAGAATCAAACCCGTGAAGCCGCCCATCGTGAAGACGAAGATGAAGCCCACCGCCCACAGCATGGGGGTCTCGAACGTCATCGAACCGCGCCACATCGTGGCGATCCAGTTGAACACTTTCACGCCCGTGGGCACGGCAATCAGCATCGTCGCGTACATGAAGAAGAGCTGCCCGGTGACGGGCATGCCCACCGTGAACATGTGATGCGCCCAGACGATGAAAGACAGGATCGCGATCGACGACGTGGCGTACACCATCGACGCGTAGCCGAACAGGGGCTTCCTCGCGAACGCCGGAACGACAGCGCTGACGATGCCGAACGCCGGCAGGATCATGATGTAGACCTCGGGGTGGCCGAAGAACCAGAAGATGTGCTGGTACATCACCGGGTCGCCGCCGCCGGCAGGGTTGAAGAAGTGGGTGCCGAAGTGCCGGTCCGTCAGCGTCATCGTGATCGCGCCGGCCAGCACCGGCATCACGGCGATCAGCAGGAACGCCGTGATCAGCCAGGTCCAGCAAAACAGCGGCATCTGCATCAGCGACATGCGCGGCGCGCGCATGTTCAGGATGGTGACGATGATGTTGATCGAGCCCATGATCGAACTCGCGCCCAGAATGTGCAGCGCGAAGATGCCGGCGTCCATCGACGGGCCCATTTGCAGCGTCAGCGGCGCGTAGAGCGTCCAGCCCGCGGCCGGTGCGCCGCCGGGCATGAAGAACGAGCCGACGATCATGATCGCCGCCGGAATCAGCAGCCAGAAGCTCAAGTTGTTCATGCGCGCAAACGCCATGTCGGGCGCGCCGATCTGCAGCGGAATCATCCAGTTCGCAAAGCCCACGAAGGCCGGCATGATGGCGCCGAACACCATGATCAGGCCGTGCATCGTCGTGAGCTGGTTGAACATGCCCGGGTTCACGAACTGCAGACCCGGCTGGAACAGCTCGGCGCGGATCAGCAGCGCGAGCACACCGCCGATCATGAACATCGTGAACGAGAACAGCAGGTACATCGTGCCGATGTCCTTGTGGTTCGTCGCATAGAGCCAGCGGCGCCAGCCGTACGGGGCGCCGTGGTGGTCGTGGTCGTGGGCAGGGTGGCCGCCGTGGGGCTTGTCGAGGACTGCGCTCATATCGGTGTCTCTGTGCTCGGTGCTGTGAATGCGTGGGAACTACGGAACTACTTGCGGGTGCCAAGACTTCAGCCGGCTGCACCGCCTGGCCCGTCTTGTTCGACCAAGTGTTCTTCGTGTAGGTGATGACCGCCGCCAACTCGGTGTCGCTGAGTTGCTTCCAGGCGGGCATCGTGCCGTTGTTCTGGCCGTTCAGCAGGATCGCGATCTGCTTGCTCGTATCGGCGTCGAGCACCACGGCCGCGCCGTCGAGCGGCTTGAACGGGCCCAGTCCCTTGCCGGTGGGCTGGTGGCACACCGAACAATTCGCGGCGTATACCTTCTCGCCACGCGCCACGAGTTCCTCGAGCGCGAACTTCTTGTTCGGGTCATCGGCCAGCGCCGCCATCTTCTTCTTTTGCCCATCGACCCAGGCGCTGTAATCAGTCTTCGACAGCACCTTCACATGGATCGGCATGTAGGCGTGTTCCTTGCCGCACAGCTCGGCGCACTGACCGTAGTAGTCGCCAGTCTTGGTCGCGCGAAACCAGGTGTCGCGCACGAAGCCGGGGATGGCGTCTTGCTTGATGCCAAACGACGGCACCATGAAGGCATGGATCACGTCGCTCGCCGTGAGGATGATGCGAATCTTCTGGTCCACCGGCACGACGAGTGGGTTATCGACCTTGAGCAGGTAGTCGTCGCCCGCGGGTTTGCCGTCGCTCGACATCTTGCGCTGGGTGGCGTCGATCGTCGAGAGAAAACCGATGCCCTCGCCCTCGCCCTTCAGGTAGTCGTAGCCCCACTTCCACTGAATGCCGGTGGCCTTGATCGTCAGGTCCGCTGAGCTGGTGTCCTTCATCGCGACCACGGTTTTGGTGGCTGGCAGCGCCATGAAGATGACGATGATGAAGGGCACGATGGTCCAGGCAATCTCGACCTTCACGCTTTCGTGGAAGTTCGCCGCCTTCGCGCCCTTGGAGCGGCGGTGCTTGAAGATCGAATAGAACATCACGCCGAACACGAGCACGAAGATCACGGTGCACAGCACCATCATGAAGTTGTGCAGCGAGCGCTGGTCGGCGGCGATCTGCGTCACCGGCTCGTGCAAGTCGAGCTGGTTTACCCCCGGGCCGCCGGGCAGGTCTTTGACGGCCAGCGCGGCATGCGTCGCGAGCAGCGCGCCGAGCGTCAGGCTGGCCTGCCCCATGCGGTGGCAGAGATTTTTCATCGTCAGGTTCGTTTTCATGCTCTTCGCTTCAGGGGTTCTCATGTCCGGGATGGTCTTGTTCTGAATGGATTCAGGTGGCCGCGCTGTGGCTCCAGCGGCGCAGCGCCCAGCGCAATTCATCGGCCAGTTCGCGGCGCAGTTCGGGGCGGACGAAGCGCCCGATGAAAATTTTTCGACCCTGGCCTGACAGCTCGATCAACGAACGATCGCCGTGCTCAGGCTCGACTCGAACCCATGCGGGGCTGAACTCAACGCGCTCGACGTGTTGCCCGCAGAAATACTCAACCACCAACCGGCCGCCGGTCAGGCGTATCGATTCCTTGTCCGCGGCGTGGCGCGCATAGACGAACAGCGCAAATCCGACCGCGAGCAGCTCGGCGCCCGCGTAGGGCAGCACCATGAACGCACCGATTGACCAGAAACCGGCGGCGATCGCCAGCGACAGCAGGCACAAACCGAGGTAGCACATGAACAACTGGCGCGGCGCCAACGAACAGTTGCGCTTGAGCTGCCAGCGCACGCTCCAATCTTGTTCCGTGTGGGGCTTTTCGTGCGAGGGCCTGCGCGACTCCTGCCCAAAACGCAAGACGTCGGTCGCGGTGTCGCGGCCGGTGAACTGCGCGGAAGTTTTTGGCGTCATTCGCGGTCGGCAGGAAACGAAATCTTCGGATGAATCGGACAGTCTGATCGGACACAAGCGCCGTCGAGAATCGTGCGGCTCACTCGTTGCAGGCCCACCAACTTCGAAAGGCGGCGCATTTTAGCCCACAGTTCCGCGCGCTCCGGGGCAAGTCCACGCGAAGCATGATCAGGCAGGTCGCGCGCTGTTGCGTGAGCGCACCATCGCCCGCATGTCGGCGAGCGAGACGCGCGTCGCTTCGTCCTTTCGGATGCGTGGCGGCGCCTTGAACGCATGACCATAAGCCACCTCGAAGCTCAGGCGCAAGCGGCCATCGGGTCCAGCCAGGCTTTGCAATTCGTTCAACAAGCGATTGCGCCAGCGCGGCGTGCGCAGTCCGCGATGGCGGTCGGGCGCGGCATTCGCGCCCAACCCGCGCAGCTCCGCGAGCAACGCCTGCGGCGTGGCCCAATGCAGCGTCAACGTTTCCTGGTCGAGCACGGGCCCTGCAAAACCGGCGTGTACCAGCATGTCACCCAAATCATGCATGTCCACAAAAGCCGGGGTCGGCGCCGGCCAACCGAGCCGCGCGTACAGGTCGCGCAATTCGCGCAGCGTTCCTGGGCCGAGGCAGGAAAAGATGACCACGCCTTCGGTTTGCAGCAACTCATGCCAGCGCGCGAACAGGGCGGGCGGGTCGCACTCGAGGTGCAGCATCATGTTGGCCCAGATCAAGGGCGCGCCGTGCGGCAGGTCAGCCGAGCCGAGCCGGGCCGCGCCAAGCGGCAGGCCGCGCGAGCCGAAGTGGCCCGCGCCGTCGAGCAGCACATCGACCCCGGCACCACGCCAGCGCTGCACTGTCCACCATGGCCGCTTCGCCGCGGCGTGGCTGCGTTGCAGCAGCGCGGCTGTCGGCTCGACCACGATGCGGTGCGCCTTCGGGTAGGCCGTGGCGAGCACCTCGCCGCCCGCGCCGCTGAAGCCCCACCAGTCGAGCAGCCATTCCGGCTGAAGGCGAATCACGGCCAGCCGCTCTGCCATGCGCCGTGCCACTTCGGCGTGCAACCAAGGCGGCTGCGCGGCACGCGCGGCGCGGCGCAAGGTGGCGGCGATGGCGGCAGCGTCCAGGAGTCGCTGCGGTTCAGGTGGATTGCGCGCCATGCCAGGGCAGTATATTGAGCTGTGCGGTTCTCTCGTCTTCAGCGGTCCAGTTTCGCCACGCTGCGCTTGCCCAGCCTGTGCGCGTTGTGCCATGGCTGGGGCGAGCAGCGTGTGTGTTCCGACTGCCTGAAACGCTGGGCCGCGCCACGAGCGCGCTGCGCAAGGTGCGCCATCGACGTACCGGCAGCGACCCCGATTTGCGGCGCCTGCCTGCTCGCCCCGCCGCCGTACACAGGCGCAGTCGCGGCATTCGACTATGCGCCGCCGTGGGACGCCCTGATCGCGCGCTTCAAATTCAGCGCCGCGTTGGACATTGCGCCCGCACTGACGCGCCAGTTGCTCAGCGCCATCCGCGCATCGGGTGCGAGCCCGCCCCTGCCCGATCTGCTGCTGCCGGTGCCGCTGAGTGACCAGCGATTGAGGGAACGGGGCTACAACCAAGCCTGGGTAATCGCGCGTCATCTCGGCAAGGAACTCGACTGCCCGAGCGACCCGCACCTGCTGTTGCGCACCCTGGACACGCCGCACCAACTCGCGCTGGCGCCCGATGCGCGCGCGGCGAATGTGCGCGGCGCCTTTGCGGTCGAGCCCTTGCGGCTGTCGGCGCTGCGCGGCAAGAGTGTCGCCGTGGTCGACGACGTGCTCACCACTGGCGCGACCGCGACCGAGGTCTCGCGCACCTTGCTGCAAGCCGGTGCGGCGAGCGTGCACATCTGGGTGCTCGCGCGCACGCCGCGGCCGGACCATTGAGCTCGAGCGCCGCCATGTTCAACATCGTGCTCGTGCATCCGGAGATCCCGCCGAACACCGGCAATGTGATCCGCCTGGCGGCGAACACCGGTTGCGCCTTGCACCTGGTCGAGCCGCTGGGCTTTTCGATGGACGATCGTCAACTCAAGCGCGCCGGGCTCGACTACCACGAGTACGCAAGCGTGCAATGCCATGCGTCGTGGTCTGCATTGCTCGACCACATTCAAGCCGCAGCGCCTGGGGCCACACCGGCACGCCGCTTCGCGTTCACCACGCGCGCGACGCGGCGCTTCGACGAGCCGGCCTGGCAGCGCGGCGACTGGATGGTCTTCGGGTCAGAGACCGCCGGCCTGCCCGAGGCGGTGCGCGCGTCATTCGCGCCCGAGCAGTGCCTGCGTCTGCCGTTGCGCCCCGGCCAGAGGAGCCTCAACCTGAGCAATGCGGTGGCCGTGGCGGTGTTCGAGGCTTGGCGCCAGATCGGCTACAGCGGCGGTACCTGATTCACTGCGGGCGGGGCGACCCCGAAGCGCCGCGCATCGACTGTCCAACCACCGAGGCCAACGCAGCCAACGCGGCCGACGCGCCCGAGGCGCCCGAGGCGCCCGACGGGCCCGACGCGGCCAGCGCGGCCACCGCGCCCCTCAAGCTTCAGACTTCGCCTCGCGCCCCATCAATCGTTCCACCGCATGGCGTGGCGTGAGCTTGCCGACCAGCACCGCCACCACGGCCTGCGTGATCGGCATGTCCACGCCGTGCGCGGTGGCGCGCTGCAGCACCATCGCCGCGCTGTACACGCCTTCCGCCACATGACCCAGGTCGCGCAGGATCTGCGGCAATGCGAGCCCTTGCGCGAGCAGCAAACCCACCTTGCGGTTGCGCGACAGATCGCCCGTTGCGGTGAGCACCAGGTCGCCCAGGCCGCTCAAGCCGGTGAAGGTTTCGGCGCGCGCGCCCAGCGCCAGCCCCAGACGGGTGATCTCGGCCAGCCCCCGCGTGATGAGCGCGGCGCGCGCGTTCTGGCCGAGGCCCAGACCGTCGGCGATGCCGGTGGCGATGGCGAGCACATTCTTCACTGCGCCGCCCACCTCCACGCCGATGGGATCATTCGACGTGTAGATGCGCAGCACGTCGCTGTGCAGCAGTTGCACGGCCTGCTCGCGCACGGCTTCGTGAGTGCTCGCCGCCACCAGCGCGGTGGGCTGTCCACGCGCGACTTCGAGCGCAAAGCTCGGGCCGGAAAGCACGCCCACGCGCAACGGCGGGCAAATGGCTTGCGCGACTTCATGCCCAAGCGAACCGCTGCCCTCCTGGAACCCCTTGCACAGCCAGAGCACGGCGCCCGAATCCACGGGCAATCGGCGCAGCATCGGCTCAAGCCCGGCCATCGGCGTGGCGATCACGATCAAGCCGCCGCGCGCATGCGCCAGCGCCGCGTCGAGGTCAGAGCCTACCCGCAGTGCTGCCGGCAGCTCGACCGCGCCAAGATAGCGCTGATTGCAACGCAGCGAATTCATGCGCTGCGCCTGATCAGCGTCGCGCGCCCACAGCCACGTCGGAACCCGGGCGCTGGCGCTGACGGCAAGCGCCGTTCCCCAAGCGCCGGCGCCGAGGATCGTCAAGTTCATCGCGTGCTTCCCGGCGGCTTGATTCGCCGCCGCGCCCACGTCAATGCGCGACTGCGCTCGTGTCCGGGCCGTTGCCCGCGGCGGCCTGCGCCCGCTGCGCCTCGAACATCGCCTGGAAGTTCACTTCCGTCAGCAACACCGGCGGAAAGCCGGCGCGCGTGCATACATCGGAGACGATGGCGCGCAAGTAGGGATAGACGATGCCCGGGCAGGCGATGCCGATGATCTGCTGCACCTGATCCGGCGCGATGTTGCGGATCTCGAAGATACCGGCCTGCTTGGCCTCGACGAGGAACAGCACCTTGTCGTTGATCTTCGTCGTGACGGTGGCCGTGACCGTGACTTCGTAGATGCCCTCGGCGATCGTCGTCGCACCCAGCGCGAGGTTGATGTCGACCTGCGGCGCGGCCTGTTCGAGCAGGATCTGCGGCGAGTTGGGTTGCTCGAGTGACAGATCCTTGAGGTACAGGCGCTGGATCTGGAACACGGGGCTCGGGGTCTCTTCGGCCATGCGAATCTCGCTTTTTGTTCGGTATGAAAAAACCCGCGTACCGGTCTGGCGCGGGCTGGGGACGCGAATTATGCGCCGCTTCATGTGACGCCCGGGCGTCGCGGCATGCGCCGCGAAAACAACCTCAGGCTCAGGCGGCGCTGCCCGCGAGCAAGGGCAGCAGCGCGCCGCGGCGGTCCAGCGCCACAAGGTCGTCGTGCCCGCCCACATGCGTGGCGCCGATGAAGATTTGCGGCACGGTGCGCCGCCCGGTGGAGTCCATCATCACCTGGCGCGCCTGCGCGTCCACATCGATGCGGATTTCTTCAATAGTCTCGACGCCGCGCTGTTTCAGCAGCGCCTTGGCGCGGATGCAGAACGGGCAGACTTCGGTGGTGTACATCTTGACGGCTTGCATGTCGGGCTCGGGGCTAGGGGCTAGGGGCCAAAAAATCAGGCAGACTTTTCGATCGGCAGGTTCGCCTCGCGCCAGGCACGCAGGCCCCCGGCGAGCACGCTGGTCTTCTCAAACCCACGCTTCTTCAGCATGCCCACCGCCCGCGAGGCGCGCGCGCCGGTGGGGCACACCAGCACGAGCGGCAAGGCCTTGTTCTTCGGCAAGTCGTTGCTCGCGTCGATCGAGCCCAGTGGCACGTTCTTCGCGCCGGCGACATGGCCACTGGCGAACTCGGTGTTTTCGCTCACGTCGATCAACACCGCCTTCTCGCGGTTGATGAGATGCACGGCTTGCGTGGGCGTGACCTTGGTCGAGCCGCCAGCGTGCTTGTTCATTAACGGCAGCATGAGCATGGTGCCAGAGGTCAGCGCCGCCAGGACCAGGACCCAGTTGTCGAGGAGAAATTGCACGTATGAGGTCACTGGTGGGCACCGGGAAGCGCGAAGCGGCGGATTATAGAATTGCCTGCTTCGCATGCGCCGCTCGATGCGCACAAGCCCTCATCCTACGCGCGCCATTGCCCTCACCCACCATGCACAAACTCGTACTGATCCGCCACGGTGAGTCGACGTGGAATCTGGAGAACCGCTTCACCGGTTGGACCGACGTGCCGCTTACGCCCACCGGCGTGGCGCAAGCTCGCGAGGCCGGGCGCTTGCTGAAAGCCGATGGCTACGAATTCGACGTGGCCTACACCTCCGTGCTCAAGCGCGCGATCTGGACGCTGTGGCACGCCCTGGATGAGCTGGACCGCACCTGGCTGCCGGTCGTCAACGCCTGGCAGCTCAACGAACGCCACTACGGCGCGCTGCAAGGTCTGAACAAGGGCGAGACCGCGCGCAAGTACGGCGACGAACAAGTATTGCAGTGGCGGCGCAGCTACGACACACCACCACCCGCACTCGAAGCGAATGACCCGCGCTGCGAACGCAGCGACCTGCGCTACGCCCAGCTTGCGGCGGACCAGGTGCCGTTGACGGAGTGCCTCAAGGACACGGTGGCACGGGTGCTGCCGTACTGGAACGCCACTCTCGCCCCGGCAATACGCTCAGGCCGACGCATCGTCATTGCCGCGCATGGCAACAGCCTGCGTGCGCTCGTGAAGTATCTCGACGGCGTGGGCGATGCCGAGATCGTCGGGCTCAACATTCCGAATGGGATTCCGCTGGTGTACGAGCTTGATGCCCAGTTGCGCCCGATCAAGAGCTATTACCTCGGCGATGCCGAAGCTGCCGCGGTGGCGGCTCGGGCTGTGGCGGCTCGGGCTGTGGCGGGTCAGGGGAAGGCTTGAGGTCTATCGATCGGGCGGGTGTGCCGGCCGACGCCCTATTGGCTCGCGAACACCAACGCGCAGCTCTGCGGCGGCGGTGATCTGCTTGCGCGCTACACCGTTGATCCGCGCGGCGGGCGGATCAGGCTCTGCACCGGAATGCCGAGCCCCTTGTGCAGCCGCCACACCATCGCCATGCTCAATGTGCGCTTGCCCCGCAACACCTCGGAAACGCGCGCGCGGCTCCCGATCATGGGCTCCAGGTCGCGCGGCGTAAGGCCTTGCTGGTCCATCCGGAATTTAATTGCCGCAATGGGGTCCGGCAAGTCCAAACGGTACTGACGCGCCTCGAAGGCCTGCACCAAGGTCACCAGCACGTCCAGCCTGTCGCCCGCAGGCGTGCCCAGGGAGGGGTCACGCGCCATCAGTTTCGAGGTCTCCACCAAGGCCAGCTTGTTGTCAGCCTCGGTGCGAATCGGTTTGATGTTCATTCCAGCCACTCCGGTTCCACAGTTTGCGCATCGATCTCGTCATAGGCTTTGTGCGTGCCAACGAATTTCACAAAGACGACTCCTGTGTTGTAGGCCAGCGCGACGACGAGTCGGTAGTCATTGCCTTTGACGTTGAAAACGACACGCCGGTTCTTCAAAATACTCGCGTCGCCAAGGAACTCAAGGCAGATCACCCCGAAAAGCCGCCGTGCTCCTGAAGGTGGCCCCGCCGTGACCGTGTGCTACGCCTGCCCGACCGCCTCACCCTCGCCAAGCACGCCCGCATCGGATTCAACCACCCCCAACGCCCCCGCAATCTCAACGCGAAGCTTGCGCGCCAACGCCCGCCGATCCAGGTGCCGCGTGCCTTGCGAATCAAGCAGCACAACACTGACGCGCAATTCATCCGCGCACGCGATCATCCACAGCGATTGCGCGAGGGTCGTCTCGCCGATGTAGGCCACCGCCTGGCTCACGGGCTCGTGCGCGTCGGAATAGCGAAGCGCCACGGCCTGCACCGGCGTCTCGGTGGCGATCGCGGCTTGCAGCAGGTTGGCGTGAAAGGGCAGCAGGCCGGTGCCGTCGCTCGTCGTGCCTTCGGGGAACACGGCCACGGTGTCGCCGTCTTGAAATGCTTGCGCGACCTGGTGCACGACGCGCATCGCGTCGCGCTTGCGTTCGCGTTGGATGAACAGCGTGCCGCCGCACGCGACCATCCAACCCATCACGGGCCAGTGGCGCACATCGGCCTTGGAGACGAAGCGCACCGGCTGCACCGCGTCGATGGCCAGGATGTCGAGCCACGAGATGTGGTTCGCGGTGATGAGCACCGGGCCGCTTCGCATTTTCCCATTCACATCGAGCGCGATGCCGAAGGCGCCGAGCGTGCGCGCCGCCCACACGCCCACATGGCGCATGCGTTGTGGTCGTTTCAGGAACGGGAACACGAAGGCGCAGATCAACAACCCGCGCAGAGCCTCGAACAACATGCGCGCAAGGCGCCACACTGCCCGGATGCGCTTGAACATCGGCGTGCCGGCGCGCGCTTCAGCGCTGCCGGGCGTCGGGCGTGGCTTCGAATGCGACCTGCCCGCCGACGACGGTGAACGCCACTCGGCCCGGCAGTTCCGTGCCCGTGAACGGTGTGTGCTTGGCCTGGCTCACCAAAGATTTGGCGTTCACCAGCCAATGCGCCGCCGGGTCGAATGCGCACAAGTCGGCCACACCGCCGTCGGCCAGCCTGCCGACGCTGGAGGCGAGCGAGCCCAGCGCTTGCCCCAACAGCGCGACGGGCCGGCTCGTCACCGTGGCCAGGCTCTGGGCAAGCGGCAGCTTGGCTTGTGCGCCCCACTTCAGCGTCAGGCTGAGCAGCAATTCGAGCGCGCTCGCGCCGGGCTCGGCTTGCGCGAACGGCAGGTTCTGCGCGTCGGCGTCCACCGGCGTGTGGTCGCTGACGAGCGCGTCGATCGTGCCGTCGCGCAGGCCGGCGCGTATCGCGTCTCGGTCGCGCTGCTGGCGCAGCGGTGGTGACAAGCGCATCGTGGCGTCGAAATAGCCGATGTCGATGTCGATCAGGTGTAGTTGATGCACGCTCACATCGCAGGTCACGGGCAGCCCTTCCGCCTTCGCCCGGCGCACCAGTTCCACGCCGGCGGCGCTGCTCAGCCGGCACAGGTGCAGCTTCGCGCCGGTGTCGCGAACCAGTTCGAACAAGGTGTGCAGGGCGATCGTTTCGGCGACCACCGGCACGCCCGACAAGCCCATGCGGGTGGCCAGCGGCCCCTTTGCCGCGACGCCGTTGCCCAGGTACGCATCGTTCGGGCGCAGCCAGACGGTGTAGCCGAAGGTCGCGGCGTATTGCAGCGCGCGGTGCAGCACCAAGGTGTCGGTGACCGCCGATTCGGCCTGCGAGAAGCCCACACACCCGGCTTCCGTGAGCTCGGCCATCTCGGTCAGCGCCTCGCCTTTCAGGCCGCGCGTCAGCGCGCCGAGCGGGAACAGCCGCGCCAGGTTCAGGTTGCGTGCGCGGAACTTGAGCATCTCCACCAGGCCGGGCTCGTCGAGCACGGGTTCGGTATCGGGCGGGCACACCACACTTGTCACGCCGCCGGCCACCGCCGCGGCCATTTCCGATTCGAGCATGCCTTCATGTTCGTGGCCGGGTTCGCGCAAGCGCACTGCCAGGTCAACCAGGCCCGGCGCGACGACCAGACCTGTCGCGTCAATGGTGCGATTCGGTGCGAAGTCGGCGCTGACGCGGCCCAGCCCGACGATGCGCCCCGCCGCGATGGCGACATCGCCCACTTCGTCGCGCCCGCTGGCCGGATCGACGATGCGCCCGTTGCGGATGAGTATCTTCATGGGGTGGATACCGGCTTGCGCCGGTATGACGATGGCTGGAGCGTCACACTCATGCGCTGTTCCCCGCGATGATCGACATCACCGCCATGCGCACCGCGATGCCGAACGTCACCTGCGGCAGGATCACGCTTTGTT
>JANOLJ010000169.1:0-3560 GCA_031419715.1 Burkholderiales bacterium
CAGTTCGATCAAGGTGAAGCCTGATTCAGCGTGGTGGGCGGGACGGGAGAAGGTGTTCGACATTGCGGTTCCTTTCGACGAGTGGATTCTGTTGATGCCGCTTGTTCAGCGCGATGCCGCCGGTCGCAGCGAACCCGCCGCCAGTCCGCAGCCTGTGGGTCGAGCGTGCGTTTGTGCACGCGTGAGCGAGGCGATAAGTGCGCGAGCGGGTCAGACCTGTCTGAAACAGCCCTATGGGCAGAGTTACGAGATGCGTCCGTACGCCGTGCATAAGGCGTGGCAGCCCGGCGCCGCGCGTCGCACCCTGCACGGTTCTTCGTGTTGCCGCGTGTTGAGTTGGCGCGGCGCGGCTTGCCGGGAATGCATGCGACAATCATTTCGGCCCAGCGCACCTGCGTCACTCACCAGGCCACACCACCGAACTGCCGCCGGCTCGCCCGGCTCCACAGCGAGTGAGTTCAGACACCCTCATCGAAATCGACCACGTCACCTTCGGCTACGACAAGAGCCGAACGATCCTCAACGACGTGTCGATGCAGTTTGGGCGCGGCAAAGTCACCTCCATCCTCGGTGGCTCGGGCTGCGGCAAGACGACGTTGCTGCGCTTGATTGGCGGCGTGCACGCTGCGACGCAGGGCACGGTGCGCTTCGATACCGAGGTGGTCGATGCGCGCAACCTCGAACAACTCTTCAAGCTGCGGCGGCGCCTGGGCATGCTGTTCCAGTTCGGCGCGCTGTTCACCGACCTGACAGTGTTCGAGAACGTGGCCTTCCCGCTGCGCGAACACACCAATCTGGACGACACGATGATTCGCGACATCGTGCTGATGAAGCTCAACGCGGTGGGCCTGCGCGGCGCGGCGCCGTTGCGTATTTCAGAGATCTCCGGCGGCATGGCGCGCCGTGTGGCGCTGGCGCGCGCGATCGCGCTGGACCCGGAAGTCATCATGTACGACGAGCCGTTTGCCGGCCTGGACCCGATCTCGATGGCCGTTGCGGCGAACCTGATCCGCACGCTGAATGACACGACGGGTGCGACCTCGCTGATCGTTTCGCACGACGTGCAGGAGTGCTTCAGCATTTGCGACTATGCCTACCTGATGTCGTCGCAGGGGCGAGTTGTGGCGCACGGCACGCCTGCGGAGTTGAACGCCTCGGAAGACCCGGAAGTGCGGCAGTTCATTCGCGGCGAGCCCGACGGGCCGGTGCGCTTTCACTACCCGGCCCGCCCGCTGGCCGAGGAACTGGGCGTCGGCGCATGACGGCGATCGTCGCCTCGCTTGGCCGCGTGGTTCTGGACGTGCTGTATGCCTTGGGGCATCACGCCTACTTCTTCGTCGACCTGCTGCGCAACCTGCCGGCGGCGATGCGGCGTCCGTTTTTGGTTGTCGCGCAGGTGCACGCCATTGGCAACCGATCGCTCGTGATCATCATGGCGTCGGGCTTGGCGGTTGGCTTCGTGCTGGCGCTGCAGATGTACTATGCCTTGGTCAAGTACGGCGCGGCGGAATCGCTCGGGCTGGTGGTGAACCTCTCTTTGGTGCGCGAGCTCGGCCCGGTGGTGACGGCGTTGCTGTTCGCTGGCCGGGCGGGCACGTCGCTGACGGCGGAGATCGGCTTGATGAAGGCGGGCGAGCAGATCGCGGCGATGGAGATGATGGCGATCGACCCGAAGACTCGGGTGCTGGCGCCGCGGTTTCTGGGCGGCATCATCTCGATGCCAGTGCTGGCGATATTGTTTTCCGCGGTCGGTATCCTCGGCGCTTACGTCGTTGCCGTGATGCTGATCGGTGTGGACGCTGGGAATTTTTGGTCGATCATGCAAAGCGGCGTCGACGTATGGCGCGACGTCGGGAACGGCATCGTCAAGAGCATGGTGTTCGGCGTGATTTGTACGTTCGTCGCGCTTTACCAAGGCTACGAAACGCAGGCCACTCCCGAGGGTGTGGCGCACGCCACTACGCGCACCGTGGTGATCGCTTCACTCGCGGTGCTGGGCATGGACTTCATACTCACCGCGTTGATGTTCTCGACGCCGTAGGCCACACACGAAGAGGAAGCAGCAGCATGGGTAAGAAGGGTATTGAAACGATGGTCGGCTTGTTTGTACTGCTGGGTCTGGTCGGTCTCTTGTTCCTTTCGTTGAAGGCGGCCAATCTGGGCAGCTTCAACGCCAGCAGCACGTATGCGCTGACGGCCCGCTTTGACAACATCGGCGGCCTGAAACGCCAAGCGCCCGTGCGCAGTGCTGGCGTCACGGTGGGCCGGGTGATCTCCATCGAGTTGGACAAGAAGACCTATCAGGGCGTGGTGCGCATGGAGGTCGACTCGAAGGTCGAGTTTCCGAAAGACTCCTCTGCGCGCATCCTCACCGCAGGATTGCTGGGCGACCAGTACATCGGCTTGGAGCCTGGCGCGGACGAAAAGAATCTCGCCGCGGGCGATGTGATCAAGCAGACTCAGTCCGCAGTCGTGTTGGAGAGCCTCATCAGCCAGTTTCTCTTCAATAAGGCTGCCGACGCTGGCGCAGGTGACGCGGGCGGAGCGAAAAAGTGAGTGCAGCACTTCGGCGCATTGGCCGGTGGCTTGCGCTGGCGACGCTGTTGTCGATGATGTATGGCTGCGCCACGGTCAGCACCAGTCAAGGTGGGCCCGGCAATCCACGCGATCCCTGGGAGAACTGGAACCGCAACGTCTTTGCGTTCAACGAAGCGCTTGATGAGAACGTTGTGCTGCCCGTCGCAACCGTTTATGAGAAGGTCACGCCACGCTTCGTGCGCCAGGGCGTCGAAAACTTCTTCAACAATTTTGCCGACGCATGGTCCGCGGTGAACAACGTCTTGCAGGGCAAGTTCGAACGCGCCTTTACCGACGTTGTGCGCGTTGGCACAAACACCGTGTTCGGTATCGGGGGACTGTTCGACATCGCCAGCGAGGCAGGGATCGAATCCACGTTCGAAGACTTCGGGCAAACGCTCGGGCACTGGGGCGCGCCGCCCGGGCCTTACGTGGTGTGGCCGTTGTTCGGCCCGTCGAACGTGCGGGAGTCGTTCGCCTTGCCGCTGGACCGTGGTGTTGTTTCACCGTCGTTGGTCATTGGCGATGCGAATGCGCAGTGGAGCCTGGGCGCGCTGCAGATCGTCAACGTTCGCGCCGGGCTCCTGGGAGCAAGCAAGTTTCTTGAAGGTTCAGGCCTGGACAAATACAGTTTTGTGCGCGACGCCTACTTGCAGCGCCGTCGCAACCGGGTGTTCGACGGTGACCCGCCTGAAGAGCCCCCGCCGCCCGAGCCTGCGGAAAGTGGGACATCTGACGCCGTGCCATCAAAGAAGTGACGCTGGCTTTACGATGCTTGACACTGCACTGTGGCCCGGCAGGCATAGTGGTGCGTTAAGAGTCCATCGGGCCGCGGCCTTGAACGAAAGTGAAAAGACAATGAAACAAGCGATGCGTTGGTTGAAGGTGGCCGTACTGGGCTTGAGTTGCGTGTCTGCAATGGCGCAGCCAAAGGCCCCGGACGTGCTCATCAAGGAAGTTTCGATCGACGTGATCGAAGCGGT
>JANOLJ010000170.1:0-5829 GCA_031419715.1 Burkholderiales bacterium
ACGGCCTCTTGATGCTTGGATACTCAATCTTTTCAGCATCTTGACGCGCTGATCGGTATCATCCATTTATTAAACGGTCTCTTAAGGGAGAACTCGGATGGACTTCGTTTTCCTCGTACTCGCCGCACTGTTCTTCGCAACCGCAGTCGGACTGGTTCACGGCTGCGCGGCGTTAAACAGGAGGCGCTCATGAGCGGCCTGTACATCGTCGGCGCCTTGGTTGCGGCCGGGCTGCTGATCTACCTCGTCGCAGCGTTGCTCTACCCAGAGGATTTCTCATGACAACGCAAGCCTGGATTCTGCTTGGAGCCTTCCTCGCAGTGCTACTTGCGCTGGCTTGGCCATTGGCGCGCTGGATGACCACCGTGATGGAGGGCCGGTTCTCCTTGGGCTCGCGCATCGAGGCGCCTCTTTACCGGGCGGCCGGCGTGAAGGCCGATGCCGAGATGACGGGCCTTCAGTACGCGCTCGCGCTTCTGGTGTTCAACCTGCTGGGCGTGCTGGCCGTTTACGCGCTGCAACGGCTGCAAGGAATTCTGCCCTTTAATCCGCAAGGCTTCGCCGGCGTCAGCCCCGATTCGTCATTTAACACCGCGATCAGCTTTGTTAGCAACACCAACTGGCAGGGCTACGCCGGTGAGTCGACGATGAGTTATCTGACGCAGATGCTCGCGCTGACGGTGCAGAATTTTCTGTCCGCGGCGACCGGCATCGCGGTCGTGTTCGCGCTGATCCGCGGCTTCGCCCGCCACAGCGCGGCCAGCATCGGCAATGCCTGGGTCGACCTGACCCGCATCACGCTGTGGGTACTGTTGCCGCTGTCAGTGGTGTTTGCGTTGTTCCTCGTCAGCCAGGGGGCGATTCAGAACCTCGACCCGTACCAGGAAGTGACCACGATCGAGGTCACCAACTACCAGGGGCCCAAGCTCAATACCGCCGACGAACCGATGCAGGACGCCGAAGGCAACGCCCTGATGGAAGGCAAGGCCAGCGCCACGCAGACTCTCGCGATGGGCCCGGTCGCTTCGCAAGAGGCGATCAAGATGCTTGGCACCAATGGAGGCGGCTTCTTCAACGCCAACTCCGCGCATCCGTACGAGAACCCGACCGCGCTCACGAACTTTTTCCAGATGCTCGCGATCTTTCTCATCCCCGCGGCGCTGTGTTTCGTGTTCGGCCGAGTGATTGGCGATATGCGCCAGGGTTGGGCGGTATTGGCGGCGATGACGGTGATTTTTATCGTTGCCGTGGTGGCCGTCACCCACTACGAGCAGCTCGGCAACCCGCGCATCACCGCCTTGGGAGTCGATGCCTCTGCCGGCAACATGGAAGGTAAGGAAGTGCGCTTTGGCATCGCCGCTTCAAGCCTGTTCGCGGCCGTCACCACGGCTGCGTCGTGCGGCGCTGTCAACGCGATGCACGACTCCTTTACGCCGCTCGGCGGCGCCGTGCCGCTGGTGTTGATGCAACTCGGCGAAGTGGTGTTCGGCGGCGTCGGCACCGGACTGTATGGCATGCTTCTGTTCGCGATCCTCGCGGTCTTCATCGCCGGACTGATGATCGGACGCACCCCCGAGTATCTAGGCAAAAAGATCGAGGCCTACGAGATGAAGATGGTGGCCATCGCCATCCTGGTGACGCCGCTGCTGGTGCTGGTTGGCGCCGCTGTTGCGGTAATGGCCGATGCAGGCCGGGTGGGCGTGGCCAACCCGGGTGCGCATGGCTTCTCCGAGATCCTTTACGCCTTCACTTCGGCCGGCAACAACAATGGCAGCGCGTTCGCCGGCCTATCGGCGAACACGCCCTTCTACAATACGATGCTTGGCATCGCTATGTGGTTTGGCCGCTTCGGCGTCATCGTGCCGGTGCTTGCGATTGCCGGCAGTCTGGCGGCAAAGAAGCGCCTGGCGGTGACGGCCGGAACGATGCCGACCCACGGTGCGTTGTTCGTCATCATGCTGATCAGCACGGTGTTGCTGGTCGGCTTGTTGAACTACGTGCCTGCGCTCGCACTGGGCCCGTTGGTCGAACATTTGGTGCTGTTCAAGTGAGTCTACGAAAATGACAAAACAAACATTCAATTTATTCGACCCGGCGCTTGCCATGCCGGCGATCGTCGATGCCTTCCGCAAACTCAGCCCTCGGGTGCAGTGGCGCAACCCCGTGATGTTCGTCGTCTACGTCGGTGCGATCCTCACCACCGGACTGTGGATCCACGCACTCGCCGGCGACGGCGAGGCCCCGCCCGGCTTCATTCTCGCCATCGCGTTTTGGTTATGGTTCACGCTGCTGTTCGCCAACTTTGCCGAGGCCCTGGCCGAAGGCGCAGCAAGGCGCAGGCCGCGTCGCTGCGCGGCTTGAAAAAGCAGACCTCGGCGAAGAAGCTACACGACCCGAAGTTTGGCTCGAAATGGCAGACTGTCGCGGCCGACAGCCTGCGCAAGGGCGATGTCGTGCTCATTGAAGCCAACGATGTCATTCCTGCCGACGGTGAAGTGATCGAAGGCGTTGCCTCGGTAGATGAAAGCGCGATTACCGGCGAGTCGGCCCCCGTGATCCGTGAAGCGGGCGGCGACTTCTCTTCCGTGACCGGCGGCACTCGCGTGCTGTCGGACTGGATCGTCGTGCGTGTCACGGTCAACCCGGGCGAGACCTTTGTCGACCGCATGATCGCCATGGTCGAGAACGCCAAGCGCCAGAAGACCCCGAACGAGATCGCACTGTCGATCCTGCTGGTCGCCCTGACCATCGTGTTCCTAGTCGTCACGGTCACCCTGCTGCCGTTCTCGTTGTTCAGCGTGCGCGCTGCCGGCGCCGGCGCGCCGGTGTCGATTACCGTGCTGGTCGCGCTGCTGGTGTGCCTCATTCCGACCACCATCGCCGGCCTGCTGTCGGCGGTTGGCGTGGCCGGGATGAGCCGCATGATGCAGGCCAACGTGATCGCGACTTCCGGCCGGGCGGTGGAGGCCGCCGGCGACGTTGACGTCCTGCTACTTGACAAGACCGGCACCATCACCCTCGGCAACCGTCAGGCGTCGGCCTTCCTGCCGACGCCGGCGGTCAAGGAGAGTGATCTGGCCGACGTCGCGCAACTCGCGTCGCTCGCTGATGAAACTCCCGAAGGACGCAGCATCGTTGTGTTGGCGAAGCAAAAGTTCAACCTGCGCGAGCGCGACATCGCCGCGCTCGGCGCCCAATTCGTCCACTTCTCGGCGCAGACGCGCATGAGCGGCGTCGACATGGGCGAGCGTCAGGTCCGCAAGGGCGCTGCCGAAGCGATCCGTAAGCGCGTCGAGGCGCTCGGCGGCAGCTTTCCAGCGGCGGTGCAAGCCAGTGTCGACGATGTCGCCCGCCGCGGCAGCACCCCGCTGGTGGTGGTTGATGGCGCCAAGGTGCTTGGCGTCATCGAGCTTAAGGACATCGTCAAGGGCGGCATCAAGGAACGCTTTGCTGAGTTGCGACGCATGGGCATCAAGACCGTGATGGTGACCGGCGACAACCGCCTGACCGCGGCGGCGATTGCGGCTGAGGCTGGGGTGGACGACTTTCTCGCCGAAGCGACGCCCGAGGACAAGTTGAAGCTGATCCGCAGCCACCAGAGCGAAGGTCGGCTGGTCGCGATGACCGGCGACGGCACCAACGACGCGCCGGCATTGGCTCAGGCGGACGTGGCAGTTGCCATGAATTCGGGCACCCAGGCGGCGAAAGAGGCCGGCAACATGGTCGACCTCGACAGTAACCCAACCAAGCTGATCGAGGTGGTGGAAACCGGCAAGCAGATGCTGATGACACGCGGCTCGTTGACCACCTTCTCCATCGCCAACGACATCGCGAAGTATTTCGCGATCATTCCCGCCGCCTTCGTCACGACCTACCCACAGCTCGCCGCGCTCAACGTGATGGGGCTCACCAGTCCGAACTCTGCGATCCTGTCGGCGGTGATCTTCAACGCGCTAATTATTGTGTTCCTGATCCCGCTGGCGTTGAAGGGTGTGAAGTACCGTGCGGTCGGCGCGGCAGCCCTGCTACGCCGCAATTTGTTGGTTTACGGCTTGGGCGGCCTGATCGTGCCGTTCATCGGTATCAAGGTGATCGACATGGCTCTGTCGACACTCGGTTTGGCCTGAAGGAGAACTTGAAATGATTTCCATGCTCCGTCCCGCGCTGACGATTTTCGTCTCACTGTCGCTGATCACCGGCCTCGCGTACCCGCTCGCCACGACCGGCATCGCCAAGCTGGTGTTTCCCCGTCAGGCCGCGGGCAGTCTGGTACTGAAGGACGGCAAGCCGGTCGGCTCGACGCTGATCGGCCAATCCTTTAGTGACCCCAAATACTTCTGGAGCCGCCCTTCCGCCACGGGCCCGATGGCCAACAATGCGAGTGCCTCGAGCGGATCGAACCAGGGGCCACTAAATCCGGCGCTGCTGGACGCCGTCAAGGGCCGTATTGACGCACTGCGCGCTGCCGACACAGGCAACACTGCCACCGTGCCGGCCGATCTGGTCAACGCCTCGGCGAGCGGCCTCGATCCGCACATCAGCGTCGCTGCCGCTGCGTACCAGGCCGGTCGTGTCGCGCGGGTGCGTAACCTGCCGCTAGAGCGCGTGAGCGCGCTCATGGCCGAACACATCGAGGGCGCGCTGCTCGGATTTCTCGGCGAGCCGCGAGTCAATGTGTTGACTTTGAACTTGGCACTCGACGCAGCGCGCTAAGCATTGCACAATGGTAGACAGTGGGGGGAGTTGATGAGCGCCCTCGATGCGCTTGCGGTCGTGTTTTTTCGCTTCGCTAGGCGTGGTTTCTGATCTTTCAAGGTCGGGAACCGCTGTACAGCAAGCGCACACGAGCCCGCCATACCCCCACCGCTCACTGATCCGACCGATCGCGACGCTATATAGATGAGAAGTTGGCGGGGCTAAAATGACATCACATCTGACTACCGTATCATGCTGATCAACTGCGTCGCCTATCAGGAGGGCAAGAAGCTTGCTGACATCGATGTCGAATCGATCAGCGACTATCTCACGCGACCGGACTGCTTTGTTTGGGTTGCGCTTCGCGACGCCACGGAGAACGAACTCACAGAAATGCAGAAGGAGTTCGGGCTACATGAACTTGCCATCGAGGACGCACGCCGCGGCCATCAGCGGCCGAAGGTCGAAGAGTACGGCGACACCGTATTCTGCGTGATTCACACGCTGGAATTCGATGCGGCCGACGAGTTGCACATCGGCGAGGTGAACGTCTTTGTCGGACCCAACTTCGTGCTGTCGATCCGCAACCGCAGCCAGTATGCGTTGCTGAGCGTGCGCGAGCGCGCTGAGCGCGAGCCGCATCTGCTGCGCAATGGCTCCGGCTTTGTCTTGTATGCGCTAATGGACGCAGTGGTCGACCGCTACTTCCCGGTCGTCGATGCGCTCGAGACGGATCTTGAGGACATCGAGAGCCAGATCTTCGAGCCCGGCGCGCAGCGGGCCAATATGGAACACCTGTACGCGCTGAAGCAGCGCATCATGATCGTCAAACATGCCGTCACGCCGCTATTGGAGTCGGCAAGCAAGCTCACCCACGGCCGTGTGCCTCGAGTGTGTGAGTCAAGCCGCGAGTACTTCCGCGACGTTTACGACCACCTTGCTCGCATCAACAGCGCTTTAGACACCTTGCGCGAGACCATTGGCACGGCGATCCAGGTCAATCTCTCGATGGTAATGATCGATGAGGCCGCAACGACCAAACGCCTTGCCGCATGGGCCGGTATTTTCGCGGTCGCAACTGCTTTGGTAGGCGTTTGGGGCATGAACTTCGACCACATGCCAGAGTTGACGTGG
>JANOLJ010000171.1:0-1639 GCA_031419715.1 Burkholderiales bacterium
CTGCGCGACAAGGTGGTCTCGACCAGTGGCAAGCGCAACCCGTCGGTCAGGGACTTCGTCGAGGCGTCCGGCCGCGGCACGCTCAACGACGGACCGGTCTTCTGCGGTACGGGCGCTCAGGTCGCCGACCAGATGGAAGCCTGGTTCCAGAGCGCCTGCGACGGCTTCGTGCTCTCGGCCACGTCGGTCCCGGGCACTTATGAAGACATCGTGCGGCTGGTGGTGCCCGAGCTGCAAAAGCGCGGCTTGTTCCGCAAAGAGTACGCCGACAGCACGCTGCGCGGCAACCTCGGCATCGCTAAACCGAAAGCCGGCGACTGGCGCAAAACGGCTTGAACCTGGAGATGGAACCCACGCCATGAACCCGATGATCAAGACTGAGGCGGTGCGCATGGTGTCGGCGAGCGGCATCCTCGGCTACGGCTTCCCCGAGGCGTCGCTGAAGGCGGCGCTGCAACGCAGCCCGCACATGATCGGCGTCGACGGCGGCAGCTCCGACCCCGGCCCGCACTACCTCGGCTCGGGCAAGACGCTGAACACGCGGCTGGCCATGAAGCGCGACCTGTCGCTGCTGTTGCGCGGCGCGATTGCGAACGGCATTCCGATGATGGTCGGCACCTGCGGCGGTGCCGGCGGCGAGCCGCACCTGCAGGCCTGCGCCGACATCGTGCGCGAGATCGCGCGCGAGCACGGGCTGCACTTCAAGATGGCGCTGATCCATTCGGAGCAGGACAAGGGCTTCCTCAAGGCACGCCTGAAGGCCGGCCGCACGCGCGCGCTCGGCCGCGCGCCGGCATTGACCGACGCCATGATCGACAACGCCGAGCGCATCGTCGGCATGATGGGCCCCGAGCCGCACCGCGCAGCGCTCGAAGCCGGCGCGCAGGTGATCCTCGCCGGTCGCGGAACGGATCCGGCGCCGTGGGCGGCGCTCGCAATGCACCGTGGAATGCCGCAGGACAGCTTCCGCGCTCCGACGCTAGTGGGCAGGGCAGGTGCATATGCGCCATGGTAGGCCCGACGCGGACCTGGCGGAGATCTTCGGGCAGACATGACTTCCTACGTGCGGCAGTGGTTTGTGCCTACATTCAGCGGCCACGCCAACCTCCAGAATAATTCAATTGACGAAGCTTTCAGTTGCTGTAACTCCACTGTTCACCGACAACTTTAGAGGAAAACCAATGACCCTTCCCTTTAAGATCATCTCGTTGATCGCCTGCGCGTTGTGGCTTACCGCCGCGCCGGTTCGGGCTCAAGGCAACATCAACGTTTACGGCCCCGGCGGCCCGGCCCCGGCATTGCAGGAGGCCGCCAAGGCGTTCGGTGCCTTGAATAAGGTCACCGTGAACGTGGTAGCTGGGCCCACGCCGCAGTGGCTCGACAAGGCCAAGCAGGACGCTGATGTCATCTTCAGCGGTGCCGAGAACATGTTCACCGACTACGCGAAGGCCTTGCCGGGCGCGTTCGAGCTGAAGGAAGCCTACCCGCTCTACCTGCGCCCCGTAGCGATCCTGGTACGGCCCGGCAACCCGAAGAATATCCGAGGCTTTCGTGACCTGCTTGCCCCCAACGTCAAGATCCTCACCGTTGCCGGCGCCGGGCAGACCGGCTTGTGGGAAGACGTGGCCGGGCGCACCGG
>JANOLJ010000172.1:0-6639 GCA_031419715.1 Burkholderiales bacterium
GCCTGGGCCAGGTGCTCGAGCATGTGCGCTCGCTTGAGAAGGAACTCGCCGCCACGAAAGGCAAACTTGCCTCGGCGCATGGCGACGAGTTGCTCGCCGCCGCCGTGGACGTAAAGGGCCTGAAAGTGCTGGCGGCGCGGCTCGACGGCGCTGACGCGAAGACGCTGCGCGAGACACTCGACAAGTTGAAAGACAAGCTCAAGACCGCGGTGATCGTGCTCGCCAGCATCGAAGGTGGGCGCGTGCAACTCGCAGCGGGCGTGACGGCTGACAGCATCGGCAAAGTCAAAGCCGGCGACCTGGTGAACTTCGTCGCGCAACAGGTCGGCGGCAAGGGCGGCGGCAAGGCCGACATGGCGATGGCTGGTGGCACCGAGCCGGCCAAGCTGAGCGCCGCGCTTGCGTCGGTGCGCGATTGGGTCGCGCAGCGTGTGTGAGCTCGGGCCCGGGCACGAACGCGGCATCTGAGGCGAGACCCACGGGACGACATATGCCGATCACGATCCGACGCGCCAGCCCGAGTGATGCCGCAGCCTTCGCCCGCATCATGGGCGACCCGGCGGTCTGGCGATGCGCCTTCGTGGCGCTCGCCTGGGGCTCCGGCGCGCTGGCGCAAGGCCAGACGGCGGGGCAGGTGTTCGGCGACGACCCAAAGTCACTGCAAACGCCGCAGGGCGTGGCGAACATTTTTCACCAGGCCTGCCTTCGCCATGCGGCGCAGTCCGAAGCCGCGGTCGATTGGGCGCTCACGCAAGGCTTCGAGCCGCTCGACGCGCTCGGTGGAACGGGCTACGACTTGCTGGAAGGCCAGCCCGGCAACGTGCTCACCGCGCCTGGCACGCAAGGCCGGGTGGTGCTCGTCGTGACGCACGACCGGCGCTGCACGGTCTGGGCTCAGCGCCTCAGCGGCCCGCAACTGCGGCTCGCCATGGCCGAGGTGATGGACCGCATGGGCAGCGTGGGTCACCGCGTCACCCGAGACATCGAGCGCAACATCGAACGCTCGGGCGCCTGGCGCAACCAAACGCAGTGGCGGATTCGCCTCGTGGGCGTGGTCGCCGAATTCGGCGTCAGCGCCGTCACGACGCTTGGCACCGCGCCAGCGACGCAGGCGTTGAACGTCGCGCCCTGGCTGGCGCCCGCGCCGGCACCCGATGGCATGACGCAACGCTGACGCGGACTGCCCCGATCCACTGGACGACTGACGCCATGGGTCGGACGGTTGAACTCGCTCGTTCAGCCGCCGAGCCAGCGCGCCGACGCCGCCTCCACCACTGCCGTCAATGGCGCCCCCTCGCCGCGTTGTGCCCGCAGCCAGGTCGCATCATTGCCGCTGAACAGGCTCTCGCGCAGGAGGCGACAGGCGTCGAGCGCTTGCAGATCCTGGGCGTGGACTTCGATGCGCTGTAAGGTGTCCAGAATGTCCTCGCGCAAGCGGCTGCGCTGCTTGGTCCGGGGGTCGACGAGCTCGCCGTCCAGGCCGAAGCGGCACGCCTGGAAGCGGTTGAAGGTGTAGACGAGGTAGTCGTCTTCCGTGGGCTCGAACGGTCGCTCTTCGCGCAGGTGCCGGCAGATGCATTGCAGGTAGCACGCCAGCGCGGCGGCCTTTTCCACGGTGAGCGGCGTGTCGCAGACGCGCAGCTCAATCGTGCCGAACTCGGGCTTGGGGCGAATGTCCCAGTAGAAGTCTTTCATCGACTGCACGACGCCGGTGCTCGTCATCTTGTCGAAATAGGTGCCGAAGTCGCTCCAGGTCAGACAAAACGGCGCGCGACCGGACAGCGGAAACGCGAACACCGAGTTCAGTCGGGCCGAGTCGAAACCCGTGTCCACGCCTTGCACGAAGGGCGAGGATGCCGACAGCGCGATGAAGTGCGGCACGTAGCGCGACAGGGCGTGCAGCAGCCACAGCGCCGTGTCGCCGTCTTCGCAGCCGACGTGGACATGCTGGCCGAAAATGGTGAACTGCTTGGCGAGGTAGCCGTACAAGTCGCTGATGTAGTGAAAGCGCTCGGTTGGGTAGATGCGCTGCTCGCTCCACTGCTGGTAGGCGTGGGTGCCGCCGCCAGCGATGGCGATGTTCAAGCGCTTGGCGCCACTCGCGAGCTGGTCGCGCAGGTCCAGCAGTTCGGCCTGGAGTGAGGCGTGGTGCGTCTGGATCGACGTGCCGATCTCGATCATGCTGCGCGTGATTTCGGGCTTCACGTCCCACGCGCCGGAATGGCCGCGCAGCACGCGCAGCAGGTCGTCGGCCTGCGGCGTGAGGTCGAAGTCGTGGGTGTCGAGCAACTGCAGCTCAAGCTCGACGCCCAGCGTGAGCGGCTTGGAGACGGTGAAGGCTTGAAGGGGCATGGGGCGAGGGTGCTCGATCGCTCGGCGGGGGTTGGCTGCGAGTGGTTGCGGGTGGCTGCGGATTAGCGCGCCGGGCCCTCGCCAGCGATGCGGCGCAGCCCGAGCCGCGACCACAGTGGCCCGCTGATCTGCATCAGCATCGTCGCGACGAGCAGCGCTTGCAGTGTGCGGGCATCCACCCCGCCGAGTTGGCTCGCCCAGCGGAAGCTGTCTGCCGCCATCAGCACGGCCAGGCTGCTCATGGGTTGCAAGGCGACGATCAAGCCCGCCGATTGGCGCCAGCCCAGGCTGCTGGCGCGCGCCAGCGCGCCCACCGCGACCGCGCTGCCCAGCCAGCGCGCGGCGACGATCGCCAGCGCCCAAGGCCAGACGCTACTGAATCCTTCGAGCGAAAACAGCAAGCCCAGGCTGACGAATAGCAGAACGTTGAGCACCGCGCCGGCCGAGCCCAGCATGGGCTCCACCGTCAGGGCGTGGTGCATGCGCCAGCGCGCCACCATGCCCGCGACCAGCAGCGTCAGCAGTGGCGACAGCGTCCACATCGCCGCGAGCACGCTCGCCAGGATGACGAGGGCGATCTGCACGACCGGCATCGCGGGCGATGCGTGTATCCACCGTCCCAGGCGATCGAGCAGCAGCCCGGCGGCCGCGCCCAGCAGCAGCGAGCCGCTGACGACGACGAGCGAGCGCCCCAGCGCGTGGAACATGCCGGTGTCGCCCGCGGAGGCAGAGTTCGCTTGTGAATCGCCCGCCAGCCCGACATGCAACGCCCGAAGCAACAGCACCGCAATTACCGAATTCACCACCGTCATCAGCAGCAGCCGTTCCGTCACCTGGCCGCGCGCGGCGCTCTCGTGTACCGCGTTGAGGGTGATCACCGGCGAGGTGGACGCCGCCACCGCGCCCGCCACCGCGGCCGACAGCGGCGGTGCGCCAAGCGCCAGCAAGGCGACAAAGGCGAGCAGCGCGCAAAGCAGCGCCTGCAGCACGCAACCGATCGCCAGCGCGCGGTTGTCGAGCAGCCAGCGCGGGCGGATCCGGCTGCCGAGTTCAAACAGCACCGCGCCGATGGCCAGGTCAATGAGCGGCTTGTACGCGTCGACGTCGCTGCGCTCGATCAGGCCCAACATCAACGGGCCGGCCAGCGCGCCCATCAGCATGTGGCCGCACGCGCGGGGCAGGCGCCAGAGTCGGTAGAGGCTCTCGGCGAAAACCACCGCCACGAGCAGCAGCAACGCCATCGCCAACAGTGGGTCGGCGGTGCGCAGGCCTTCGAGCGTGAACAGCGGAAGTGGTGTCATGAGTGAATTGGTGTTGACCCCCGCGGCTCGACAGTGCGTTGCGGATCATTGCCCGGTGCGCGTACATTGTGCGTGAATTGAAGGCCCTTGCACGGTTCGCTCCGTCGCGTTCTCCGGTGTCAGGTTCAGGTCAGGTTCGCGGTGCGATAACCCCGGCTTGTACCGCGTACCGGTTTGCGCGGATCGGGCAACGACGGTTCGCTTTGGAACCGTTCCGATGGAGGAGTTGAGATGACGAGTTCGCGCTTCGCGTTGCTGTTTTCGGCTGTCGGTTTGGCTATCGCTGGCTGCAGCAGCACGCCGGTCAGTGAATCGGTTGCACCGCCTGCGGTGGCCGCGCCCACGGTGCGGACGGCGGCTCCCGCCAAACCCGAATTGGCTCCCAGCGTGCCGGTCAACACAGGAGCATCGCAGCGTATCACCACGCCCGCAATGTCCACCATGTCGTTGCCGCCACATCTCGATCCGGGCAACTCCATTTCGGCGCAAAGGAGTGTGTATTTCGACTTCGACGACTTCTCGGTGAAGAGCGAATTCACCGCCTTGCTTGACAGACACGGCATGTACCTCGCTTCGCAACCCACCCTGCGGATCAAGGTCGAAGGCAATGCCGACGCGCGGGGCAGCGCCGAGTACAACCTCTCGCTCGGGCAAAAGCGCGCCGAGGCGGTGGTGCGTGCGCTTCAGGTCCATGGTGCCCGACAGTCGCAGTTGGAAGCCGTCAGCTGGGGCGAAGAGCGCCCCCAGGCAGAAGGGCAGGCGGAGTCGGCGTGGTCGCGGAACCGGCGCGCGGATCTCAACTATCCCAGGCAATGAATGCGCGCGGTCCAGGCATGAGGCAACAACCCATGGATCCGCGGCTCGTGCTGGTGGCTCACGTCGTTCAGTTTTCGCGGCGCCTGCCCAGCGCGCTCGTGTGTTGTCTCTTGTCACTGAGCGTGATGGCCTGTGGTTCATTCGGCCCTCGGCCCGCGGACAGCGCGCAGTCCGAACGCGTTGAGCTTTCCGACATGGGTGTTTCTCTCGTTCAGCCAGCACATTCGGCGCTTGTCGTGGTGCCCGCGATCCAGGGCGACGAATTGGGCTCGCCAGTGGCCTCGGAGAGCCTCGGCAGCTCGGGTTTGGTTCAGGTGTCGCCGGAATCGATCGAGGCCATCGATGTCGGCCGCGAGTTGCCGACACCGCCACTCCCAGCTCACGCTAGCGTCCTTCCTGATGTCCCGAGTGCGCAAGCACCGCCCGACCCCGCGCCCGTCGCGCCACTCAAGTTCATCGACGAGGTACCTCCGGTCGAGTTCTACGGCCCGAACAACCACGCTGAGCTGCCCGACCTCTGGGCCCGCATTCGCCGCGGATTCGGCGTCCAGAATCTCGAGGGACGACAGGTCCGCTCCAGTGAGCGCTGGTACGCGGCGCGGCCAGATTACGTGCGGCGCATGACCCAACGCGCTGAGCGCTACCTGTTCCACATCGTTCAGGAAGTCGAACGGCGCGGCCTGCCCACCGAGTTGGCGCTGCTGCCCTTCATCGAAAGCGCCTTCAATCCAGAAGCCCTGTCCTCGGCACGCGCTTCGGGCGTATGGCAGTTCATGCCGTCGACGGGAAGGTTTTTCGACCTGACCCAGAACGTCTTTCGCGACGACCGGCGCGATGTGCTCACTTCGACACGCGCGGCACTCGACTATCTGGAGAAGCTGCACGGCATGTTCGGCGATTGGCACCTCGCCCTGGCGGCATACAACTGGGGCGAAGGCAATGTGGCTCGCGCGATCGCGAGGAACAGGAGGGCGCGTAAACCCGTCGACTACAGCCACTTGCGCATGCCCACCGAGACCAGGCAATACGTGCCGAAACTGCAGGCGGTGAAGAACATTGTCGCCCTGCCGGAGGCGTTTGGCTTGGCGCTTCCCGCGCTGGCGGACCAACCCTATTTCGTCAGTGTCGCGATCGAAAACGACATCGATGTCGATACCGCGGCGCAGCTCGCCGGATTGAGCATGGAGGATTTTCGCGCGCTCAATCCGCAGATGAACAAGCCCGTCATTCTTGCGGCGGGCACTCCGCAGGTACTGCTGCCGCACGACAACGCCGCCCAGTTCATCGAGGAGCTGTCGCGCCAACCGGCTCGCCAGTCGAGCTGGACAGCCTGGGTGGCGCCCAAGACCATGAAGCCGGCAGACGCCGCCAGACAGATCGGCGTAAGCGAAACGCGCTTGCGAGCGCTCAACAACATTCCGGCGCGCATGTTGATCAAGGTGGGTTCGACACTGATCGTTCCGCGCCCGGCGGCGCATCGGACCGATGTGTCCGAACATCTGGCGGACAACGCCATGATCGTTTTCGTACCTGACGGCACGTCGCGCCGCCGTGCGTCGGTGAAGGCCGCGCGGCGTGCCGTCGCGCCAAGCCACGGCTCGATACGCTCTGTCCTCGGCTCGGCCACGAAGGCCCCCGCCAGTGCCCGGCTGCCGCAGCGGCGCGCGTCGAGATACTGAAAACGGGGCGCGGGTTGACCACCGGCGCCACGAACCGGCGTTTCGGCTTCACGGTGCCTTGCGGCGTTGCGAGTTCCTGAAAAGCAGGGGCTCACCTGGAAAACGCCCACGAGCGGCCTCGACGCTGGAGGGAATCGCTGACCGTGCCGACGCACCGACCTTGGAGGCCAGCGCATCGCCGAGCATGAAGTACAGGTTGCCGAGCACGCCCGCGGCGGCGACCACGAGCGCGAGGCGGGCCGGGGAGAAGTTCTGAAAGTTCATTCGACAGCTCCTAGCACGACGTGGGCAGAAACGAGCATAGGTTCGTTGTCTCACGCGACGGCTGACGGGAACCTGACCAACCGTCTAGGCCATGCATGCGCGCGAATTCGTCCGCGAGGCTCGGCCACGAGTCGCGGTGGACTCGCGTATCCTGTCGCGCGGCACCGCGGCGCGTCAGTGGGTGACGCCTGCTTTCTCGCCGTGGTTCGTCGACTCGCCCCTGACCG
>JANOLJ010000173.1:0-30546 GCA_031419715.1 Burkholderiales bacterium
GGTGATGAAGACGATCGGCAGCGGGCTCTTGCGCTCGACCAATCTGTCTTGCAGCTCCAGGCCACTCATGCCCTCCATGCGGATGTCGGCGATCAGGCAGGCCACTTCGCGCGGATCGACGCGCGACAGGAACGACTCGGACGAGTCGAAACACTTGACGCGGTAGTCCTTGCCTTCGAGTAACCACTGCAATGAATCGCGGACCGCTTCGTCGTCATCCACGACATACACGGTGCCCTTTTTGGGAATCAGACTCATGCGCTTTCGATCAGGCGGGACACGGGCGATTCGGTCGCATTGGCCGGTGGTTCGACGGGCAGCGTGAAGGAGAAACGGCAGCCGACTGCGACGCTTCCATTGTAGAGGTTCTGGGCTCGAATCCGGCCCCTGTGGCTCTCCACGATGGTGCGGCACAGGCTCAGGCCGATGCCCAGGCCGTCGGCCTTGGTCGAAAAGAAGGCCTCGTAAAGTCGGGCGATCACTTCATCGCGCAGGCCCGGCCCCATGTCGGTGACGCTGAACTCGATCACCCCGCCATCCTCCGGTGTGTGGCGTGGGATCACGCGCAGCTCGATGTTCCTGCGCCCCGGCGGCATTTGCGCGTTGTCGACGGCTTCGGCGGCGTTCTTCAGCAGGTTCAGCACCACCTGTTCGATCAGGATCGGGTCGACCATCAAGGTGGGCAGACGCTGTGCGACGTAGGTCTGGATCGTGACGTTGCGGCGGCGCAATTCGATTCCCGCCAGGTCCACCGCGTCTTCGACGATGCTGTGCGCCTGCGCCGCCTGGCGCTGCGGCTCGCTGCGTTTCACGAAGGCGCGAATGCGATGAATGATCTGCCCGGCGCGTTGCGCCTGGCGCGATGTCTTTTCGAGCGCCGCGATCAGGTCCGCCTCCTGGATGCCGCCGCCCTTGACACGCGAGATCACGCCATTGCAGTAGTTCGTGATCGCGGTGAGCGGCTGGTTCAACTCGTGCGCGACCGACGACGCCATTTCACCCATCGTCACCAGGCGGCTCGTCATCTGCGCCTTGTCCGCCTGCTGTGCCGCCTGCGCCTCGGCGTGTTTGCGCGCCGTGATATCGGTGGCGATGAGCATTTGCGCGAGGCGACCGTCGGTCCATTGCAGGTAACGCGCGCGCACGTCGAACCATTTTTGCAGCGGGGTGACGAGCACTTCGCGCGAGTCGGAGCCGGCCTCGGTGAGTTCGCGCGTTGGCAGCCCGCCGAGGTGTTCGACTGCATCGTCCATGTCCGCCAAGTAAGGTCGGCCTGGTTCGACTCCGGCCAACAGGGCATGGCCCTGCGAGTCGGCACCGAACCACACGCGGTATGAGCGGTTCGCGAAGAGAAGTTCACCTTGCTGCACCGACAGCACCGACACCGCGGCGTCGAGCCCTTCGAGCACGGTCGTGAAGCGCTCGTGCGAGGCGGAGAGTTGATCGCGAATGCGCTTGGCTTCGGTGATGTTCGTCATCGAGGTCATCCAGCCGGTCTGCTGACCCTTCGGGTCGATGAGCGGCGAGACGTACATGCGCGAGTCGAACAGGACGCCGTCTTTGCGGCGCACCTTGACCTCGATGCCACCGGCCGGGCTGCGGCCCTGAAGCTCCTGGTGCAGCAGGCGCGAGTTTTCTTCAATGCGCTCCGGTGGCCAGTACGGAAACGGAGGCTTGCGGCCGATGAGGTCGGCTTCGGCGAACCCCGTCATCGCGCAGAACGCTGGGTTCACGTAGGTGATGCGGCCTTCCTTGTCCATCGCGCGCATGCCCGTCAGCATGGAGTTTTCCATGGCGCGGCGAAAATTTGTTTCGTTGAGCAACGCGAGCTGCATGCGGCCCCGGTTTCGCATGTGGCGCCAGGTGCCGAGCAACATCCACACCGTCAACACCGACAGCGCTGCGACGATCCAGAACAGCGTGCTGCTGATCAATCCGGCCGAGGTTCGATAGCCTTGACCCCGCAGGACGAGGCCGTTGCCCGCCGGGGCGAGTGGAACCTCGTGGATGATCGAGGGGCGTGCGGGTTCTCCGCTCGCGGTAGGCACCACCGTGCCGGCGAGCATCCGGTCTTGCGCGTCGAGCAAGACGATGGCGTGGCGACTCGATACCTCAGCAGGAACGAAGTAACGAATCAGATTCTCGATGGAGTACTCGGCCACCAGGGTGCCCGTGAACGCGTTGCGGTCCAGCAAGGGAATGTGGACCTGGAACACGGCAGTGCCATGAACGTCATCGAATGGCAACGAATACACCGGTTGGCGCAGGTTCTGCGCGGCGATGAAAGCCCGCTCGGCTGCGCCTCCCTTGCCCGGTGACGGCGCCGAGGCTGCTTCGGCAGGACTGGCGAGCTCAGGCTGGAAGCTGCTTGCCGAGTGGCTGGCTTTGCGCGTGCGGTTGGCAGCGAGCCAGGTCAACTGCGTGATCTCGGGCCGCTCCTGGGTGAAAAGTTCCGCGTCGCCGAGAAACTCGGCCGGATCGATGACGCGCGTGACGATGTCGCGCGCGATGCGCACCAAATGTTCTTGGTTCTCGATGAGCCGCAGGCGGATTTGCTGCTGTGTGATCTCCGTATCGCGCTTGACGGAGTCTTGCTCGCGCTCGAATTCCTCATTGCGCAGATACCAAAAAGCCAAGATGATCGCGCCCAGGAACAGCACGACTGAGGCCAACGGCGCGAAGGTTGCGTAACGGTCCTGACGCGCAACCGACTGGCGGCGCCACCATTGCGAGATCAACCGAACGAGCCAACGGCGTGCCCCGAGGTTGGGGTCGGCCGCATGTGTCGCTGGTCTCATGACTTGATTATCGAGCCCGAGGAGTAGCGAGAATTTTCGTATGGCGGAAGACGGGTCCATTATTTGGAACAGTCGGCGGATTGTGCGAGACTGCGCCGCCCCAAATCGCCAAACCAATCGCGGAGACGAAGATGTCTGCAATGCCTGAACCGTTCTTAGGTGCAGCGGCGAACGACGCCGACTCTCAGGAGACCCGGGAGTGGCTGGATGCCCTGTCCGGCGTGATTGCCGCGCAAGGCCCGCATCGCGCGCACTTTCTGATCGAGCAGTTGCTGGAGCACGCGCGCCAGGCGGGCATCGACATGCCGTTCTCGGCAAACACGGCCTATGTCAACACCATCCCGACCGACCAGGAAGAGCGTTGCCCAGGCAACCTGGAGATTGAAGAGCGGCTGCGCGCCTACATGCGCTGGAATGCGATGGCGATGGTGGTCAAGGCGAATCGCCTGAACCCGGCCGATGGGGGTGATTTGGGTGGCCACATTTCGAGCTTCGCCTCGCTGGCGACGATGTTCGGCGCCGGCTTCAATCACTTTTGGCATGCGGAAAATGAAGGCCACGGGGGCGACCTGCTGTACATCCAGGGCCACTCCTCGCCTGGAATTTATGCGCGGGCATTCATGGAGGGGCGCATCAGTGAAGAGCAACTGCTGAACTTCCGCCAGGAGGTCGAAGGGCGCGGCATTTCCAGCTATCCGCACCCCAAACTGATGCCCGAGTTCTGGCAGTTCCCCACGGTGTCGATGGGGTTGGGGCCGTTGATGTCGATCTACCAGGCGCGCTTTCTCAAGTACCTGCACGCACGCGGCATCGCCAACACCGAGAACCGCAAAGTGTGGGTGTTCTGCGGCGACGGTGAAATGGATGAGCCCGAATCACTGGGCGCAATCGGCCTGGCGGCGCGGGAAAAACTCGACAACCTGATCTTCGTCATCAACTGCAATTTGCAGCGCCTGGATGGCCCGGTGCGCGGCAACGGCAAGATCATCCAGGAGTTGGAAAGCGAATTCCGCGGCTCGGGCTGGAATGTCATCAAGCTGCTTTGGGGCAACTACTGGGATCCGCTGCTCGCGCGCGACAAAGACGAAATTCTGCGCAAAGTGATGATGGACACCGTGGACGGCGACTACCAGGCAATGAAAGCCAACGACGGTGCCTTCGTGCGCAAGAACTTTTTCGGCAGGCACCCCAAGCTGCTGGAGATGGTGGCCAAGATGAGCGATGAAGACATCTGGCGCCTGCAGCGCGGCGGGCACGACCCGCAGAAGGTGTACGCGGCATACCACCGCGCCGTGCACCACAAGGGCCAGCCGACCGTGCTGCTGATCAAGACCGTCAAGGGTTTTGGCATGGGCAAGATCGGCGAGGGCAAGAACACGGCGCACCAGACGAAAAAGCTTGTCGATGAAGATGTGAAGGCATTTCGCGATCGCTTCAACATTCCGATTCCAGACGATCGGCTGCAAGACATTCCGTTCTACAAACCGGCCGACGACACGCCGGAGATGCGCTACTTGCAGGCCAGGCGCGAGGCGTTGGGTGGCTTCCTGCCCAAGCGCCGCACCCGCGCGGACGAGCAGTTCGTAGTACCTTCGCTGGAGACTTTCAAGGCTGTGCTCGAACCCACGGTGCAGGGGCGGGAGATCTCGACGACCCAAGCCTATGTGCGCTTCCTGACGCAGTTGTTGCGTGAAAAGGAACTCGGGCCACGAGTCGTGCCGATACTCGTGGACGAGGCGCGCACCTTCGGCATGGAAGGGCTGTTTCGCCAGATTGGCATCTACAACCCCGATGGTCAGAAGTACACGCCGGTCGACAAAGACCAGGTCATGTACTACAAGGAAGACAAGGCCGGGCAGATCTTGCAAGAAGGCATCAACGAAGCCGGAGGCATGAGCAGCTGGATCGCCGCGGCGACGTCGTACAGCACGAACAACCGGATCATGGTGCCGTTCTATGTGTACTACTCGATGTTCGGGTTCCAGCGCATCGGCGATCTCGCGTGGGCCGCGGGCGACATGCAGGCGCGCGGCTTCCTGCTGGGTGGCACGTCGGGCCGGACAACGCTGAACGGTGAGGGCTTGCAGCACGAAGACGGGCACAGCCACATCCTGGCGGGAACCATTCCCAACTGCATCAGCTACGACCCGACCTTCGCGCATGAGGTGGGCGTGATCCTGCACCACGGCCTGCAACGCATGGTCGAGAAGCAAGACAACGTCTACTACTACGTGACGCTGCTCAACGAGAACTACCCGCAGCCTGGGCTGAGGCCCGGCACCGAAGCGCAAATCATCCAGGGCATGTATTTGCTCGACGAAGCGTCTCACCCCTGCGGCGCGGCCAAGAGGCCTGCGGTGAATCTGTTGGGCAGCGGAACGATTTTGCGTGAATCACAGTTCGCGAAAGCCTTGCTGGAATCCGACTGGGGCGTTGCCGCGAACGTCTGGAGTTGCCCGAGTTTCAACGAGCTGGCACGAGACGGCCAAGACGTGGAGCGCTGGAATCTGCTGCACCCGCAGGCCACACCCCGTGTCGCCTTTGTCACCCGGCAACTCGCTCCGCACGCCGGGCCGGTGGTGGCCTCGACCGACTACATGAAGAACTACGCCGAGCAGATTCGCGCCTTCATTCCCAAGGGGCGCAGCTACAAAGTGCTCGGCACCGATGGGTTCGGTCGCAGCGATTTCCGTTCGCGCTTGCGCACTCATTTCGAGATCGACCGTTACTACATTGTCGTGGCGGCATTGAAGTCGCTGGCTGACGAGGGCGTATTGACCCCGGCGCTGGTGGCCCAGGCCATCGCAAAATACAAGATCGATACCGAGCGCATCAACCCGCTCAATGCTTGACTGACGCACCTGGACGGTAAAGCCGCGCAATCAGAGATCTGGAGACGACAGAAATGCCATTGGTAGAGGTCAAGGTTCCGGACATCGGCGACTTCAAGGACGTCGAGATCATCGAGCTGCTGGTGGCGCCGGGCGACACCGTGCGCGCCGAGCAGTCGCTGCTGACCGTGGAGAGCGACAAGGCGTCGATGGAGATTCCTTCGTCGCACGCGGGTGTCGTGAAAGAACTCAGAGTCAAACTCGGCGACAAGATCAATCAGGGCATGTCGGTCTTGCTCATCGAGACCGGGGAGGCCAGCGCGGCCGCTCCCGTCTTGGCCACTGTTGCGGCACCGGCACCTGCACCGGCACCGGCACCGAGCGCTGCCCCGGTTGCCGCGGCGCCAGCAATGGCCGCGCCGCCCGGTGGACCAATCGAATTGCGCGTGCCTGACATTGGCGACTTCGCGGAGGTCGCCGTGATCGAGGTGTTCATCAAACCGGGCGACACCGTCAAGATCGAACAAAGCCTGGTCACTGTTGAAAGCGACAAAGCATCGATGGAGATTCCGTCGTCGCACGCCGGCGTGGTGAAGGAAGTTCGGGTCAAGCTCGGCGACAAGGTTGCGAAGGGCAGCGTCGTGGCTCTGATCGACGCCGTCGGCGGGATGCAAGCCGCAGCGGCCGTTGCCCCGTTGACCCCTGCCGCAGAGCCCGCGCAGGCGCCACCCGCACCCGCAGGCGTGGCCGCTGGCCGGCCGGCGCCGATGGCGGCAGTGTCGGGGGCCGAGGCCTCGGTCACCCCGACAGCCGCGGCACCGCTGCCCCACGCCTCGCCCACGATACGCAAACTCGCGCGCGAGTTGGGTGTGCCGCTGGCCGAGGTCACCGGCACCGGGCCGAAAGGGCGCATCACCCAGGACGACGTACAAAACTTCGTCAAGAGCGTGCTGGCTGGCGCCACCAAAACACAGGCGCAGGCATCCAAGGCATCGCCGGGCACGGCGGCAGGCGGCGCATTCCCTGGGCTGCTGCCCTGGCCGCAGGTCGACTTCAGCAAGTTCGGGCCGGTGCAGCGCAAGGATCTGTCGCGCATCAAGAAGATCAGCGGCGCGAATCTGCACCGCAATTGGGTCTCGATTCCCCACGTCACAAACCATGACGACGCTGACATCACTGACCTTGAAGCATTGCGCGTTCAGCTGAACAAGGAGAACGAGAAGGCCGGGGTCAAAGTCACGATGCTCGCCTTCCTCATCAAAGCCTCGGTCGCGGCGCTGAAGAAGTTCCCTGAGTTCAACGCCTCGTTGGATGGCGATCAACTCGTGCTCAAGCAATACTTCCACATCGGTTTCGCCGCGGATACGCCAAACGGCTTGATGGTTCCGGTGATCAAGGACGCCGATTTGAAGGGCGTGTTGCAAATCAGCGCGGAGATGTCGGAACTGGCGAAGAAGGCCCGCGAGGGTAAGTTGTCGCCCACCGAGATGAACGGCGGGTGTTTTTCGATCTCCTCGCTCGGCGGCATCGGTGGGCGCTACTTCACACCCATCATCAACGCCCCGGAAGTGGCGATCCTGGGTGTGTGCAAGAGCGCGACGGAGCCGCGCTGGGATGGCCAGACCTTTGTCCCTCGGCTGATGTTGCCGTTGTCGCTGGCGTGGGACCACCGCGTCATCGACGGCGCCGCCGCGGCGCGTTTCAACGCCTATCTCGGCGCAATCCTGGCGGACTTGCGCCGCGTGCTGCTCTGAGCCGCGTCGATGACGACGGTTGTGGTGGTGCGCAAGGGCGACACGGTGGCGATCGCGGCGGACAGCCTGGTGACCTTCGGCGATACGCGCTTGGCGCATGGCTATGAAGCGAACGAGAAGCTGTTTCGGTGCGGCAACTCGTGGATTGGCATGGCCGGCACCACGGCGCACTTTCCGGTGTTGCGCAAGGCCTTGTCTGCGCTGCCTCCCGACGAGCTGAGATTGCAGTCGCGCGACGAAGTCTTCGACACCTTCCTCAAGCTTCACCCCAAGCTCAAGGAGACCTACTTCCTCAACACCAAGGAAGAAGAAGCCGACCCCTATGAGAGTTCGCAGTTCACCGCCCTCATCGCCAACCCCTCGGGCATCTACGCCGTCTACTCGTACCGCGAAGTGTTTGAATTCGACCGCTTCTGGGGCATCGGCACGGGCCGCGGATTCGCGCTGGGTGCGATGTACGCTTCGTATGCCTGCGTGCAGTCCGCGCGCGCCCTGGCCGAGCTGGGGGTGCGTGCGGGTTGCGAATTCGACAAAAACTCGAGTGGGCCTGTGCGTGCCCACACGATCAAGCTGAAAGCCTGACATGGCGCTCACCGACATCAAGGTTGCCGATCTCGGGCACTTCACGGAGTGCGATCTCGTGGTCCTCGGTGCCGGGCCGGGCGGGTATTCGGCGGCGTTTCGCGCGGCTGACTTGGGCTTGAAGGTGCTGCTGGTGGAGCGCTACCCCACGCTCGGCGGGGTGTGCCTGAACGTCGGCTGCATTCCATCCAAGGCGTTGCTGCATGTGGCCTCGGTGATGGACGAAGCCCGGCACTTCGGTGCGCTGGGAATCACGTTCGCCGAACCGGCCGTGGACCTGGTAAAACTCAAGGCGCACAAAGACAAGGTGGTGGGCAAGCTCACCGGCGGATTGGCGGCGATGGCCAAGATGCGCAAGGTGACGGTGCTGCAAGGTCGCGGCGAATTCGTCGACCCCTTCCACATGTCGGTCGAGCTGGCCAGTGGCGCTGCGCAGACGATACGGTTCAAGCGCGCCATCATCGCCGCCGGTTCCGAGGCCATGAAACTGCCGTTCTTGCCGGACGACCCGCGCGTCATGACGAGCACCGGCGCACTGGAGTTGCGCCAGCGTCCGAAGCGCGTGCTCATCGTCGGTGGTGGAATCATCGGCTTGGAAATGGGCACGGTGTACTCCACGCTGGGCGCGCGGCTGGATGTCGTTGAAATGCTCGACGGCCTGATGCTCGGCGCAGACCGGGATCTCGTCAAGGTGTGGCAAAAAATGAATGCACCGCGCTTTGACAAGATCATGCTGAAGACGAAGACTGTTGGTGCGCAGGCCAAGCCCGAAGGCATTTCAGTTCAATTCGAAGGCGAAGGTGCGCCCAGCCAACCGCAGCTCTACGACATGGTGCTTCAAGCAGTGGGTCGTTCACCCAACGGCAAGATGATCGGCGCGGACAAGGCGGGCGTGGCGGTCGGCGAGCGTGGTTTCATCTCGGTGGATGCGCAGATGCGCACCAACGTGGCGCACATCTTTGCCATCGGCGACATCGTCGGCCAGCCCATGCTCGCCCACAAGGCCGTGCATGAAGCGCATGTGGCGGCGGAGGTGGCGGCCGGCGAACAATTGAGCGATGCCAAGCTGCGCCTGGCAAGCTTCGACGCGAGCGTCATTCCCAGTGTGGCCTACACCGATCCTGAAGTCGCCTGGGTCGGCGTGACGGAAGACGAGGCCAAGGCGAAAGGTCTAAAGGTGCGCAAGGGCCTGTTTCCCTGGTCGGCGTCCGGGCGTGCCATCGCCAACGGGCGCGACGAAGGTTTCACCAAACTCCTGTTCAGCGAAGAGACGCACCGCATCGTCGGCGGCGGCATCGTGGGAACACATGCGGGCGACATGATCGGCGAGATTGCGTTGGCCATCGAGATGGGCGCCGACGCGGTGGACATCGGCAAGACGATCCACCCGCATCCCACGCTGGGGGAGAGCATCGGCATGGCGGCGGAAGCGTTCGAGGGCGTCTGTACCGACTTGCCACCAACCAAGCGTTGAGCTTTCTGCAGACGGCAGTTGCGTTGCGAGGGCTGCGAAACGCGACGGAATGACGGCCTCTGTGGAGGATTCGATGGCGCACTCGATGTGCTGCGCCTGGAATCTTGCAAAGTTCGTCGCGAAAGGATTCCAATGCGCATTCGCAGTTACGAATGCGCCTATGTCGTTGATCCGCCAAATTTGGATGTTGTTGTTCGCGACGTTGTTCCTGTCCCTGTTGGGCAGCGTGAGCGTCAACGTGGACAGTTCTCGCGCGTCGCTCCAGGGGCAGTTAAGTGGGAAGAACCGCGACGATGCGGACTCACTCGCGATGCTCCTATCGCATCAGCAGGGCGACCCGCAGGCGATGGTCAAGGCCATGACGGCGCTGTTTGACACGGGGTCCTACCGGCGCATACGGTTCATCGCCACCGACGGCACGGTGCCGTTCGATCGCGCCGGCACGGCCGCGCCGTGGCACGCGCCGCGATGGTTCGTCAGTTGGGTTCGGCTCGAAGCCACCCCGGGTGTCTCGCCGGTCATCGACGGTGCGCGCGATCTCGGGAGTGTCGAGGTTCAAGGCCACGCCGCATTTCTGCATGACGAACTCTGGCTCGTGAGTCAACGCTCCGCGGTGGCGCTGGCTCTGGTCGGTGGTCTCGCCGCGATGTTCGCGATGCTGGGCGTGGCTCGGCTGCGCGCCCCCATCGACGCCGCGGTTCAGCAGGCGCGCGCGCTGGAGCGCGGTGAATACGTAACCTTGACTGAACCGAAGACCCCGGAGCTTCGCCGCCTCACGCGGGCGATGAACTCGATGGTGGCTCGACTCAAACAAGTGTTTGAAGCGCAAGCGGTGCAAGTGGAAACGCTGCGGCGTCAGGCCAACTGTGACACCTTGACCGACTTGGCGAATCGATCGCACTTCCTGGGTCAAATGTCAGTTGCCATGCAGCGCGAGGATGGCACGGCCTATGGGGGGCTCGTGCTGTTGCGCGTCGTCGGCTTGGCGGACGTGAACCGGACCCTGGGCCACGCCACCACGGACCAGATGCTCGTCGCCATCGCCCACGTCATGCAAACCTATACGCAGCGGGGTCATGGTTGCCTGGTGGGGCGGCTCAACGGTTCCGATTTCGCGCTGGGCCTGCCCGTGGGAGGTGTGGCGGAAGAAACCGCGCAGGCCATCGCCAGCGCGTTGCGTGCCGCATTGCCTGCGTTCGGTTCGAACGTTGACGTCGTGTTCGGCGCGGTTGAGATATCGCGCGCGATGTCAATGACGGCATTGATGAACGCGGCCGACATGGCGCTGGCGCGCGCCGAGGCACGGGGCGGATTTGCCGTCGAGGTCGAAGGGGAAGTGCCTTCGGTTTCCGTGGGCCTGGGCGAGGCTGCCTGGCGCCAACACATTCAGGCCGCACTGTCAGCCGGGCGTCTGCAACTCGGCGAGGTTGCGGTCCTGGCGCCGGGAAATCGCCTGATCCACATCGAATGCCCGCTGCGCTTGCAGCTGGAACCCGATGGCGACTATGAAGTGGCGGCGCGCTGGCTGCCGCTCGCGATGCGCGGGCGCTTGACGTCGTTGATCGACATTACAACGGCGGTGAGCGCGCTGCGGGAGATCGGCAACGATGGGCGCGCACGCTGCATCAGCGTTTCCGGTGCGTCGCTTGCCGACATCGAGTTCATCCCCAAGCTGCGCGCGGCGCTGGCCGACTCGGCGCGCTCGGCGAAACAGTTATCGATCACGGTCGCCGAGGGCGCCGCGATTGACCAGTTCGCTCGGGTGCGCGAACTCTCGAGGCAACTGCGGCCGATTGGCGTGAAGCTCGGTCTGGAGCACGCTGGCAACCGCTTGTCGCAGATCGATCGCCTGCTTGACGCCGGTCTGGACTTCGTCAAGCTCGACAGTTCGGTGACGATGGGCGTGGCCGCCGATACCAGCCGGGCCGCCTACATCAGCGGTGTCGTGGCGATGCTGCACAGCGTCTCGATCGATGTTTACGCGGAGAGCGTGAACGACCAGGCCGACGCCCATGTGCTGGATGAACTCGGCGTGGATGCAGTGGCCGGCGCGGCAGCCGGACTTTCCGCGCAGGTTGAGTTGACGTAGGCTGCGCCCGAATGCTGGCGGCCGGCTGTCAGCCGATATCGGCGCAGTGCACGCCGAACTGGCCTTTGCGCCGATCTTCGAAGTAGCGTTGCAGCGTTTCCCGCACCGTGCGAAACGCCAACTCGTCCCAGGGTATCTGCGTTTCCGTGAACAGCCGCGCTTCGATGGTTTCGGGGCCCGGAGCGAAGTCGGTGTCAATCAATCGTGCGCGGTAGTACAGGTGAAGTTGGCCGACCCGCACGACGTTGAGCAGCGTCAGCAAGCCTTCGAGTTCGATGCGCGCGCCGGCTTCTTCCACGGTTTCGCGAACCGCGCCTTGTGAGGTGCTTTCACCGAGTTCGAGAAAACCCGCCGGCAGAGTCCAGAAGCCGTGACGGGGCTCGATGTTGCGCCGGCAAAGCAGCACCTGGTCTTGCCACACCGGGACGGTGCCCACCACGTTGATGGGGTTCTCGTAGTGAATCGCGTTGCAGGCGGAGCACACCGCGCGTTCGCGGTTGTCGTCGGCGGGAATCTCGTAGCGGATTGTGCCCGCGCAAGTCTTGCAGTGGCGAATGCTGCGTGGCGTGAACATGCGAATCAGTGTAGCGCGGGGCCCATGGCATGATCGGCGTCCCAGTGCAAGGCAGGTGCCATGGAGCTCTACAACTACTTCCGTTCTTCGGCATCGTATCGGGTGCGCATCGCCCTGGCGATCAAAGGCGTTTCGTACGACTACGTCGCGGTGCACCTGGCGAAGAACGAACACCTGCAACCAAGCTTTGGCGCGCTCAACGCGGCGCGACTCGTGCCGTTGCTCAAAGACGGCGACACCCTGTTGACGCAGTCGCTGGCGATCATTGAATACCTGGAAGAAACCCACCCCGCGCCGCCCCTGCTGCCGGCAGATGCCGTGGCGCGGGCGCGCGTCCGTGCCTTGGCGTATGACGTTGCTTGCGAGATTCACCCGCTGAACAACCTGCGCGTGTTGCGCTACCTGGTACACGACCTCAAACTCAGCGAAGACGACAAGAACCGCTGGGTTCGGCATTGGGTCGAGACGGGGCTGGAGTCGATGGAGCGGCAACTCGCAGCGCATCCCGCCACCGGGCGGTTTTGCCATGGTGACGCGCCGACCCTGGCCGACTGCGCCTTGGTGCCGCAGATTCACAACGCACAGCGCTTCAATTGCCAGCTCGCGCATGTGCCGACGGTGTTGCGGATCTACGAAGAATGCATGCGCCTGGAGGCCTTCTCGATGACCCAGGCCTCAGCGTGCCCGGATGCCGCGTGAAGCCGCAAGGGCGCGATCCGCAATGGCTGGTTCCGGACTGGAACGTGGCGGGCGTGGGCGCGCTGATGACCACGCGTGCCGGCGGCTTCAGTGCGGCGCCGTTCGACACCATGAACCTCAGCCCGCGGGTTGGCGACGCCGCGCCAGCGGTGGCGCTCAACCGGTTGCGGTTGGCCGAGGCTATCGGTGCCCGCCCGGTCTATTTGCAGCAGGTTCATGGATGCACCGTGCTGCGCCTGGAACGGTCCGATGTCGGCGCCTCCACAGTCGAGCGCGAAGCCGACGCCAGCGTGACGACGGAACCCGCAGTGGCCTGCACGGTGCTCGTCGCGGATTGCCTGCCCGTGCTGTTCGCCGCGCCGCAAGGCCGAGCGGTGGGCGCGGCGCACGCCGGATGGCGCGGTTTGGCGGCAGGAGTGCTGGAGGCCACGCTGCGCCGGGTCTGCGCCGCGGCGGGCTGCGAGAGCGGCTCCGTGCAATGCTGGCTCGGGGCGTGCATTGGGCCGCGTCGCTTTGAAGTCGGCGCCGACGTGCTTCATGCCTTCGGAGCAGGAATCGACAGTGCGGCACCGGAGTTCACGCCGCTGGGGGCCGGCAAGTGGCTGGCTGACCTGCCCCTGCTCGCGCGTTCGCGCCTGAAGGCGGCGGGCGTCTCGGCGATTTCTGGCGGCTCATGGTGTACCCATGAAGACGCGGCGCGCTTTTTCTCTTATCGGCGCGCCCGCAGCTCCGGCCGAATGGCCGCGGCGATCTGGATCGAGACTTGATCCTCCCGGCACCATGCCTCTAGACGTTGCAAGCCCGCAGTCCCATTCGCCGCACACGATCACAATATGCGGAAATTGGAAGTGCGCGCAGGAGCTTGCATGAAGAACACCAAAGCTTTGCCACAGGCGGCGCCGGACCTCACCGCGATGCTAGGCGCGATGGGCAGTTTCGCCGGCCTCATTGTGCCGCAGCAGGCTCTGACCGAATTGCAGGGCCGCTATTTGCAAGAGGCCAGCGATCTTTGGAATCACACGTTGCAAGCGCTGCAAGCCGGCCAGGGCACCGCAGCGTCGGCGCCGCGCGAAAAAATCGCCGATCGGCGGTTTGCCGCGGCGGACTGGACCGCCAATCCGCTCAGCGCCTACAACGCCCAGATGTACCTGTTGAATGCGCGCACCGTCATGGAACTGGCAGACCGGCTTGATGGTGACGCCAAGACGCGGCAACGAATTCGCTTTGCCGTGCAACAGTGGGTCGACGCCGCCGCGCCGAGCAACTATCTGGCGTTGAATCCCGAGGCCCTGCGCAAGGCCGTCGACACCCAGGGCGAGAGCATCACGCAAGGCGTGCAGCACCTGTTGAGCGACATGCGGCAGGGGCACATATCGCAAACCGACGAAAGCGTGTTTGAAGTCGGCGTCAATGTCGCGACGAGCCCGGGCAGCGTCGTGTTCGAAAACGAGTTGTTCCAGTTGCTTGAGTACAAACCGTCGACGCCCCAGGTCCATGAGCGGCCGCTGCTGTTCGTGCCGCCGTGCATCAACAAGTACTACATCCTGGACTTGCAGCCCGACAACTCGCTGATCCGCTACACCGTCGAGCGAGGGCATCGCCTGTTCGTCGTGAGTTGGCGCAACCCAGATGAAAGCCTGGCCCGCACCACCTGGGACAACTACATCGAAGACGCCGCCATCTGCGCCATCGAGCGGGTTCAAGAGATCACCGGCAGCGACAAGCTCAACGCACTGGGTTTTTGCGTTGGTGGCACGATACTTTGCACGGCACTGGCGGTGCTCGCCGCGCGTGGCCAGAGGCCGGTCGCGAGCCTGACGCTGTTGACGACGCTGCTCGATTTCAGCGACACCGGCGTGCTCGACGTGTTCATCGACGAAGCGATGGTGCGCAGCCGCGAGACGACGCTCGGCCCGGACAGCCCGGGTGGCGGCAACTTGCTCAAAGGCCAGGAACTTGCCACGACATTCAGCTTTTTGCGCCCCAACGACCTGGTGTGGAACTACGTCGTGGGCAACTACCTGAAAGGCGAAAAACCACCGGCGTTTGACCTCCTGTACTGGAACTCCGACAGCACCAATCTTCCCGGGCCGATGTTCTGCTGGTACCTGCGCCACACCTACCTCGAAAACAAGCTGATGCAGCCGGGCGCGTTGCAGGTGTGCGAAGCGAAGGTCGATCTGCGTTCGATTAGGTTGCCGACCTATGTGTACGCCTCGCGCGAAGACCACATCGTGCCCTGGGAAGCGGCTTATCGCAATACGCAGGTGCTCGACGGAAAGGTACGCTTCGTGCTGGGCGCCTCCGGGCACATCGCCGGGGTGATCAACCCGCCGGCCAAAGGCAAACGCAGCCATTGGATAGGCTCCGGTGCATTGCCGGCAGAAGCGAAGCGCTGGATGGAGCGCGCTGAAGAACGGCCGGGAAGTTGGTGGCCCGACTGGGCACATTGGTTGCATGGTCATGCTGGCAAACTCGTGCCGGCACCGAAGTGCCAGGGCAATCGCAAGCACAGAGTCCTTGAACCCGCACCTGGCCGTTACGTTAAACAAAAGGTTTGAGTTTTTTACAGGAGAGTTTGTGATGAATGAGATCGTGATCGTCGCCGCCGCACGCACCGCCGTCGGCAAGTTTGGCGGAACCTTGGCCAAGACACCCGCACCTGAAATGGGCGCCGCCGTCATTTCCGAGCTGTTGAAGCGCGCCAAGCTCACGGGGGACCAGATCGGCGAAGTCATCCTCGGCCAAGTGCTGCAGGCCGGCGCCGGCCAGAACCCGGCGCGTCAGGCCAGCATCAAGGCGGGGCTGCCTCATGGCGTGCCGGCGATGACGATCAACAAGGTCTGCGGCTCGGGCCTGAAAGCCGTGATGCTCGCCGCGCAGGCGATTCGCGATGGCGACTCCGAGATCGTGATCGCCGGTGGGCAGGAAAGCATGAGCCTGTCCCCGCACGTTTTAATGGGTTCACGCGACGGCCAGCGCATGGGCGACTGGAAGATGATCGACTCGATGATCAGCGACGGCCTGTGGGACGTCTACAACCAGTACCACATGGGCGTGACGGCGGAGAACGTCGCCAAGAAGTATGGCGTGAGCCGTGCCGACCAGGACGCGCTGGCGTTTGCCTCGCAGCAAAAGGCCGCGGCCGCCCAGGATGCGGGTCGCTTCACGGACGAAATCGTGCCGTTCAGCATCGCGCAGAAAAAGGGCGACCCGCTCGTCTTCGCCGCCGATGAATTCATCAATCGCAAGAGCACCGCCGAAGCCCTGGCCGGCTTGCGCCCGGCGTTTGACAAGGCGGGCAGCGTCACGGCAGGCAATGCGTCGGGGCTGAACGATGGCGCGGCAGGCGTAGTCGTGATGAGCGCGAAGACGGCCGATCAGCGCGGCTGCAAGCCGCTCGCGCGCATCGCGAGCTACGCCAGCTCGGGCCTCGACCCGGCGCTCATGGGCATGGGGCCGGTCTCGGCATCGCGCCGTGCGCTTGAGCGTGCCGGCTGGAAACCGTCCGACCTGGACCTGCTCGAAATCAACGAGGCCTTCGCAGCCCAGGCCTGCGCGGTTCACAAGGAAATGGGCTGGGACACGAGCAAAGTGAACGTCAACGGCGGTGCGATCGCGATCGGCCACCCGATCGGTGCCTCAGGCTGCCGCATCCTCGTGACCCTGCTGCATGAAATGCAACGGCGCGGCGCCAAACGCGGCATCGCATCGTTGTGCATCGGCGGTGGCATGGGCGTCGCGATGACGCTCGAGCGCTGATCACATTGCGAACAATCAGGAGCGACAGATGGCCCAAAAAATTGCATGCGTCACGGGCGGCATGGGTGGCATCGGCACGACGATGTGCCAGCGCCTGCACAAGGACGGTTTCAAAGTCATCGCCGGCTGCGGCCCGAGCCGCGACCATGTGAAGTGGATCGGCGAACAACAAGCGCTGGGCTACACCGTCTATGCCTCGGTGGGCAACGTCAGTGACTGGGATTCCACCGTCGCCGCGTTCGAGAAGGTCAAGGCCGAACACGGTATGGTTGACGTGCTCGTGAACAACGCCGGCATCACGCGCGACGGCATGTTTCGCAAAATGACGCCCGCCGACTGGCACGCCGTGATCGACACCAACCTGACGAGCCTGTTCAACGTGACCAAGCAGATCATCGAAGGCATGATGGAGAAGGGCTGGGGCCGCATCATCAACATCAGTTCGGTGAACGGCGAGAAGGGCCAATTCGGCCAGACCAACTACTCCGCGGCGAAGGCCGGCATGCATGGCTTCACGATGGCGCTGGCGCAAGAAGTGGCGAGCAAGGGCGTGACGGTGAACACCGTCAGCCCGGGCTATATCGCCACCGACATGGTGAAGTCAATCCGCCAAGACGTGCTCGACAAAATCGTGGCGGGTATTCCGGTGAAGCGCCTGGGTACGCCGCAAGACATCGCGTCGATCGTGTCCTGGGTCGCTTCCGATGAGTCGGGCTTCGCTACCGGTGCCGACTTCTCCGTCAATGGTGGATTGCACATGGGCTGAGGCTGCGCCCGCCCAGCGCCGCGAGATGCTGCGCGGCAGCGAGCAAACTCGGTTCGCTGCCATCCCACTCGATGTGCAGTTCCGGCGCTGAGAAACCGGGGAAGTTGCGGCGCATCGATTGCAGGTAGACCGGGTCGTAGTGGTCCACGAGCAAGTCGCGGACCACGGACTCGATGCGCCCGGCGTGTGCCGCTTGCTGCCACGAATCAACCACCTCGTGGCCACGCAGTACCCGCAGCGCTTCGAGGCGATTGCAGAAAGCCTCAACGTCGTCGACGAAGTGCCGGTACTCGCGCATCAGTAGCGCCACGCGTGCCTCTCGCGGCAGGTCAAGCACCACGCAGGGCGCGGCGCGCATGCGCTGCACCAAGGCCGGGCTCACCTGCACGTCGCCGACCTTTTTGCTTTCACTCTCAACCCAGACGCGGCGCTTCGAGTCGAAGCCGCGAAGTCGATCCCACAACATTGACTCGAACATCTTCTGCCCGGGCTGGTGCTGGCCCGGAATCAGCCCGAGCACCGACCCACGGTGGTTCGCCAGGCCTTCCAAGTCAAGAACCTGTTCACCCAGACGCGCCAACGCCTGCAGCAAAAGGCTCTTGCCCGATCCGGTGGTGCCGCACACGACGCGCAGGTCCAGCAACTCGGGCAGCGCCTCCAGCTCGGCGATGACGGCGCGCCGGTACTCGCGATAGCCGCCGTCGAGCAATTGCACCTGCCAGCCGATCTGGCCGAGCACCGTGGCGAGCGCGCCACTGCGCTGGCCGCCGCGCCAGCAATACACGAGCGGGCACCAGTCCTTCGGTTTTTGCATCGCCTCGCGCTCGATGTGCGCGGCGATGTTGCGCGCCACGAGCACGGCGCCGCGCTTCTTCGCGTCGAACGCCGAGACCTGCTTGTAGTCAGTTCCCACGGCATGGCGCTGCGCGTCGTCCAGACTCGGCCAGTTGACAGCGCCGGGCACATGATCTTCGGCAAACTCGCTTTCCGAGCGGGCGTCGATCAGGGTGTCGAAACTTCCCAGCCGCGCCAGTGCGTCAGCGGCAGTGATACGGGTCACGGACATCGAAGGTCAAACCCGGATGGCTTCGAGCAATTCCGTCTCGATGGCGATCTGCTGCTTGTTGTGCTGCAACTCGGGCCCGTCAATCAGGAACGTGTCTTCGACGCGCTCGCCGAGCGTCGTGATTTTGGCGAGCTGCAAGTTGACGCGATGCCGCGCCAGCACCCGGGCGATGGCGAAGAGCAGTCCGGTGCGGTCATTCGCCGAGATGCCCAACAACCAGGCCTGAGCGCGTTCGTCGGGCCGCAAGGTGATGCGAGGTGTCACCGGAAACGACTTGACGCGCCGCGAGATGCGGCTGTGGCGTGGTTGAGGCAACGGCCCCTTGGCGGCGAGCACCTGGGCAAGTTGGGTCTCCACCAGCAGGATCAGGTCGCGATAGCTGTCTTGCGCTGCCGTGCTGGTGATTTGAAAGGTATCGAGTGCATAGCCTGTGTGGGTGGTGTGCACCTTGGCGTCGAGAATGTTGTAGTCGGCGGTGTCGAAGTATCCGCAGATGCGCGCGAACAAATCCTCCTGATCGGGGGTGTACACCAGTACCTGCAAGCCTTCCGCGAGCGGCGACAAGCGCGCGCGCACGATGGGCTGTTGGGTGGTGACGTGTTCATGCAGAACCCGCGCATGCCAGGCGATGTCGGCGGCATCGTGCCGCGCGAAGTAGCTCACGCTCAGTGTGTTCCACAGCGCCACTTCGGCCCCGGCCGGAATCGAAAACAGGTTCAACGAGTTGCGCGCATCGTGCTTGCGGGTCTCGATCTCGGCGTCGAGATTGAGCTTCGCGCCGCCCAGAGCACGCAGTGTCAATCGGTAGAGGTCTTCGAGCAGCTTGCCTTTCCAGGCGTTCCAGACCTTGGGGCTGGTGCCACGAATGTCGGCCACGGTCAGCAGGTACAGCGCCGTCAGGCGCTGCGGCGTTGCCACCGTCGCGGCGAATTGCTCAATCACCCGCGGCTCGGAGAGGTCCTCTTTTTGCGCGACGTGCGACATCAGCAGGTGGTTCTTGACGAGAAACTCGATCAGCGCCGACTCATCGCGCGGCAGGCCATGGTCACGGCAAAAACGCCGCGCTTCCCAAGCGCCCAAGTCGGAATGATCGCCGCCGCGGCCTTTGGCAACGTCGTGAAACAGCGCGGCGATGTAGAGCAAGTAAGGCTTGTCCCAAGTCGCGCCGAGCTGGGAACAGAAAGGATATTCGTGCGCGTGTTCGGGAATGAAAAAGCGCCGCACGTTGCGCAGCACCATCAAGATGTGCTGATCGACGGTGTACACATGGAACAGGTCATGCTGCATCTGCCCGACGATGCGCCGAAACACCCACAGCGTGCGACCGAGCACACTGGTCTGGTTCATGAGTCGAAAGGCGTGGGTTTGCCCACGAGGCTCGCGCAGGATGCGCATGAAGTTGGCGCGGTTCACCGGGTCGCGGCGAAACTTCGCGTCCATCACGTCGCGCGCGTTGTACAGCGCGCGCAGCGTGCGCGCCGACAAGCCGTTGATGCCCAGCGTCTGCTGGTAGGTCAGAAACGTTTCCAGGATGGCGTGCGGGTCGCGCCGGTACAGGTCGTCGCTCGCCACTTCGAGCATGCCGCCGCGCTCCAAGAACTTCGCGGAGATCGGCCGCATCGGGGCGCTCTGCGAGCCTTGAATTCGCTCCTCGATGTTGAGCAGCAAAATCTGGTTCAACTGAGTCACGGCCTTGGCGGCCCAGTAGTAGCGCCGCATGAGCAACTCCGACACGCGTTGGCCGGGCTTGGGCACATGGCCGAAACTCTGCGCCACCGCGGTTTGCAAGTCGAACACCAGCCGGTCTTCGCGGCGCCCGGCGACGATGTGCAGCCGCGCGCGAATCAGGCGCAGCATGCCTTCGTTGCGTTGCAACTGATTGACCTCGAAATTGGTGATCAAGCCGTTCGCGGCGAGTGCGCTCCAGGTCTTGCCCAGACCCGCGGCGCGCGCGACCCAGATCAATACATGCAGATCGCGCAAGCCGCCCGGGCTTTCCTTGCAATTGGGTTCGAGTGCGTAGGGCGTGTCTTCGAATTTGTGATGGCGCTGCTGCATCTCCAGGGTCTTGGCTTGCAAGAACGCCTTGGGATCGATGGCGGCCGCCGAGGCTTGCGAGAACTCATTGAAAACGCGCCGCGACCCGCACAGAAAGCGCGACTCAAGCAGGGCGGTCTGGATCGTCACGTCGCGCAGCGCCAGCGCAACGCACTGCTCGACGCTGCGCACGCTGGAGCCGATCTCCAGCCCCGTGTCCCAGCACAGCGTGATGAAACCTTCGATCGCGCTGCGCAGCTGCGCGGCTTGCGGGGTTTGCTCGGTGGCCGAGGCGTCGGCATCGGTGAGTTCGCAGCCCGGGGCGAGCAGGATCAGTACGTCGATATCGGAATGCGGGAACAGCTCGCCACGGCCGTAACCGCCCACAGCCACCAAAGTGGCTGCGTCGGGCACCTCGGCCATGCGCCAAAGTTGCTGCAACACCTGGTCGACGTGCCTGCCCAAGGCCCGCAACAGGCGACCCGCCGACGTGGCGGTGGCGCGTGCCTGGCCGTGCTGCGCGAGCAGCGCGGCCTTGCCGTTGCGGAACTGCGTGCGAAGCGCGGTGACGCTGGCGCTGGGCTCGACGTGCGCCCTCGCTGCGGCGGGCGTGGCCATGGCGCGGGTCAGCCAGTGACGAACGAAGGCGGCGGAGGGCTTCCTGCCGAAAGCGTCATCACCTCGTAGCCCGTCTCGGTGACGAGCACGGTATGTTCCCATTGCGCCGACAGCGACTTGTCACGCGTCACGATGGTCCAGCCGTCACCGGTTTCGCGCACGTCGCGCCGGCCGGCGTTGATCATGGGCTCGATTGTGAACATCATTCCCGGCACCAATTCTTCCTGTGTGCCCGGTCGCCCGTAATGCATGACCTGGGGTTCTTCATGGAACCTGCGGCCGATGCCGTGGCCACAGAACTCGCGCACGATCGACAGACCATTGCCCTCGGCAAAGGTCTGGATCGTGTGCCCCACATCGCCCAGCCGCACGCCCGGCTTGACGCGCTGGATGCCGCGCCACATCGCCTCGTAGGTGAGCTGGCACAGGCGCCGGGCGGCGATCGACCCCGCGCCCACGACGAACATGCGGCTGGTGTCGCCATGCCAGCCGTCTTTGATGACGGTCACGTCGATGTTGACGATGTCGCCACTCTTCAGTGGCCGTTCGTTCGGAATGCCGTGGCAGACCTGATGGTTCACCGAGGTGCAGATCGACTTCGGATAAGGCGTGTAGCCCGGGGGCGCATAGTTCAGCGGCGCGGGTATCGTGCCCTGGACATTGATGATGTAGTCGTGCGCAAGCTAGTCGAGCTGGTCGGTGGACACGCCCGGCAATACATGGGGCGTGAGCATGTCCAGCACTTCGGAGGCGAGGCGCCCTGCGACGCGCATTCCTTCAACGTCGGCGGCGCTTTTGATCGTGATCGTCATGAGTCGGGATTATCACATCGGCCCCGTAAAATGCCCGATTCGCTGGGCGCCGTGCCGCCCTGTTTAGCAGTTCCACCACCGCGTCGACTCATCCAAGCGTGACTCCCACCCCCAAGCACCTGCTCCGTTTCGAAGGCGGCAATGCGCTGTCGAATTTTCGCGCCGCGGCCTTGCTCGCCCGCTTGCGGGAGGTGTGCCCGCGCATTGCGTCGGTGCATGCGCGCCATGTGCATTGGGTGTGCAGCGACGCTGCCCTGGCGCGCGGCGAACATGACAAGCTCGAAGGCCTGCTGCGCTACGGGCCGGCCTATGCCGGTCCGGTGCAGGGCGCCTTGGTTGTGGTCGCGCCGCGGCTGGGAACGGTATCGCCTTGGGCGTCCAAGGCGACCGACATCGCCCACAACTGCGGCCTGGCATTGAGGCGCATCGAACGCGTCACGGAATATCGGCTGTCGCTTGCCACTGTGCTGCTCGGCATGGCGCGACCGCTGGAACCGCAGCAGTGGAGCACCGCGGCGACCCTGCTCCATGATCAGATGACGGAAAGCGTGTTCGCCGTGAGCGATGACGCGGCGCACTTGTTCGACGCGCAGCCGGGCAAGGCGATGCAGCGAGTTGATGTGCTCGGCCAGGGCCGCGCCGCATTGGCCTTGGCCAACAGCGAATTCGGCCTGGCACTGAGCGACGACGAGCTCGACTACCTTGTCGCGGCATTCACCAAGCTCGGGCGCAACCCGAGCGACGTTGAGCTGATGATGTTTGCCCAGGCGAACAGCGAGCACTGCCGGCACAAGATCTTCAACGCCCAGTTCATCATCGACGGTGTGCGACAAGAGCGTTCCATGTTCGCGATGATCCGGCACACCGAGGCCTGTTCGCCGCAACGCACCGTGGTTGCGTATGACGACAACGCGTCGGTGATGCAGGGGCATGAAATAGAACGTTGGCTGCCACAAGGGTTTACCAACGCCCCGGCCTATGGTGCGCGACGCGAACTCACCCATGTGTTGATGAAGGTGGAAACGCACAACCACCCCACGGCAATCTCGCCGTTCGCGGGCGCTGCCACGGGCGCGGGCGGAGAGATTCGCGATGAAGGCGCCACTGGCCGAGGTGCGCGGCCGAAAGCCGGCCTCACCGGTTTCAGTGTTTCGAACCTGCACCTGCCCGGAACCGGCGAGCCCTGGGAGCGTGGTGCGAAGGGCAAGCCCGAGCACATTGCGAGCGCGTTGCAAATCATGATCGACGGGCCATTGGGCGGCGCGGCGTTCAACAATGAATTCGGCCGGCCCAATTTGGCGGGCTACTTTCGTGTCTATGAGCAGGCCGTCGGCGAGGGGCCTGACGCTGTGCATTGGGGGTACCACAAGCCGATCATGATCGCGGGCGGACTGGGTTCGATCGCGGCATCGCAAACGAAGAAAAAACGCTTCCCCGCGGGCACGCTGCTCGTGCAACTGGGTGGCCCGGGCATGCGCATTGGCATGGGGGGTGGGGCGGCGAGTTCGATGGCGTCTGGCGCGAATGCGACCGCGCTTGACTTTGACTCCGTGCAGCGTGGCAACCCGGAGATCGAACGCCGCGCGCAGGAAGTCATCAATCATTGCTGGGCGCTGGGCGAGGCCAATCCCATCCTGGCGATCCACGATGTGGGCGCTGGCGGCTTGAGCAACGCATTCCCCGAGCTCGTGCATGGCGCGGGCGTGGGCGCATGTTTCGACCTGCGCAAGGTGCCGCTTGAAGAAAGCGGGTTGGCGCCGAAGGAAATTTGGTGCAACGAGAGCCAGGAGCGATATGTGCTCGCCGTCGCGCCGGAAGGTTTTCCGCTGCTGCAAGCGATGTGTGAACGCGAACGATGCCCCAGCGCCGTCGTTGGCGTGGCCACACAGGACGATCAGATCGTGCTGGAAGACGGGCCGGGCGGTGAGCGTGCCGTCGACATGCCGCTCGAGGTGTTGCTCGGCAAGCCGCCGCGCATGCAGCGCGATGTGCGCCGCATCGAGCGGTGCGGTTCGGCGCTGATGCTCACGGGTATCGAGTTGAGCAAGGCGGCGTTCGATGTGTTGCGCCACCCGACGGTGGCCAGCAAGCGCTTCCTCATCACGATCGGTGACCGCACGGTCGGCGGGCTGAGTGCGCGCGACCAAATGGTCGGCCCGTGGCAAGTGCCGGTGGCCGATTGCGCGGTGACGCTCGCTGACTTCGTGGGTTTTGCCGGCGAGGCGATGGCGATGGGCGAGCGCACGCCGCTGGCCGCGCTCAACGCCCCGGCATCAGGGCGCATGGCGGTCGCGGAAGCGTTGACGAATCTGCTCGCCGCGCCGATCGAGCTGGCCACGGTCAAGCTGAGCTGCAACTGGATGGCGGCCTGCGGCGAGCCGGGTGAAGACGCCGCGCTCTATGACACTGTGCATGCCGTCGCGATGGAGCTGTGCCCGGCGCTCGGCATCGGTGTGCCGGTGGGCAAGGACAGCCTGTCGATGCGAACGCGCTGGAACGCACAGGGCCAAGCGCACCAGGTGACCGCGCCGGTGTCGCTGATCGTCACTGCGTTCGCAACGCTCCACGACGTGCGCACGACCTTGACACCGCAATTGCGCGGCGGCGAAACGCACCTGATGCTGATCGATCTAGGCGCTGCGAAAATGCGCATGGGCGGTTCGATCCTGGCGCAGGCACTCGGCCAATTCGGCGATGAAGTTCCCGATCTCGACGATGCGCAGCAGCTCAAGGCGCTCGTCGCGGCGATCAACGAACTGCGCGCGGCGGGCTGGCTGCTCGCGTATCACGATCGCAGCGATGGCGGGCTATGGGCAACGGTATGCGAAATGGCGTTCGCCGGCCAAATTGGTGTGAGCCTGAATGTCGATATGCTGGTCACGCAGGGCGACGGCATCGGTGACAGCCGTGCCGAGTACGGGGACTCGAAAAACTGGGCAACGCAAGTCGGGCCGCGCCGTAACGAGCTGACCCTGCGCGCCTTGTTCAACGAAGAGTTGGGCGTCGTGATCCAGATTCCCAGCAAATCGCGCGATGCCGTGATGGCGGTGTTGCGCCGCCACGGGTTGAGCCGGCACAGCCATGTCATCGGCCGCCCGAACGCGCAGCGCAACGTCGAAATCTGGCGCGACGCGAAGGTTCAGTTCTCAGCCCCGCTGCGCGAGCTGCATCAGTGCTGGGATGAGGTGAGCTGGCGCATCGCCAGGCTGCGCGACGAACCAGCGCACGCCGACGCTGAGCACGCCGCGGCTGGCCAGACCGGCGACCCCGGCTTGCATGTGCACACCACGTTCGACCCTGCAACGCGCAGCGCGGTTGTCCTGGGGAGTGGGGTGCGCCCGAAGATCGCCATCTTGCGCGAGCAAGGCGTGAACAGCCACATCGAAATGAGCTATGCGATGCACCAGGCGGGTTTCGAAACCTTCGACGTGCACATGAGCGACCTACAGGCCGGTCGCGCGCGCCTGGACATGTTCCAGGGCCTGGTGGCGTGCGGCGGCTTCAGCTATGGCGATACGCTCGGCGCGGGCGAAGGTTGGGCGCGCTCGATACTTTTCAACCCACGCCTGCTGGACAAGTTTGCGGCGTTCTTTGCGCGACCCGACACGCTGGCGCTGGGTGTGTGCAACGGCTGCCAGATGATGGCGGCGCTCGCGCCCATCATCCCTGGCGCGAACGCCTGGCCTCAGTTCACGCGCAACCGCAGCGAGCAGTTCGAAGCGCGACTCAGCCTCGTTGAAGTATTGCCCAGCGCGTCCATCTTCTTCGCCGGCATGGCGGGCAGCCGCATTCCCATTGCCGTGGCGCATGGCGAAGGCTATGCCGACTTTTCACAGCGCGGCGACGCTGCGGCAGTGCAGCGCGCACTGCGCTTCGTTGACCACCTGGGCAAGGCAACGGAAACCTATCCGTTCAATCCGAACGGCAGCCCTGAAGGGCTGACCGCGGTGACCACCGCCGACGGGCGCTTCACGGCGCTGATGCCGCACCCCGAACGGGTGTTGCGCAACGTGCAGATGAGTTGGACGAGCAGCGACATCAGCGCACCCAGCCCGTGGCTGCGCATGTTCGACAACGCCAGGCGGTGGTTCGCTTGAGCGCAGCGCTGGGCGGCCCGACATCGCCGCCCGGCGCGCGCTTCGAGCGCCTCGATGCGCTGCGCGGCCTGGCCATCGCGTGGATGGCGGTATTCCACTTCTGTTTCGACCTGAACTACTTCAAGCTCATTCAGCAGAACTTCTACACCGATCCGTTCTGGACCGTACAGCGCGCGATGATCGTCAGCATGTTCATGTTCATTGCCGGCATGAGCCAGGCGGTCGCGTTGCAGCAAGACCGAGGTTGGAGGCCTTTCTGGCGGCGCTGGTCGCAAATCGCCGGGTGCGCGGTGCTGGTCAGCGCCGGCTCGGCCCTGATGTTCCCGAAGAGCTACATCAGCTTCGGCGTTCTTCATGGATTCGCCGTGATGCTGATCGTCATTCGCCTCAGCCAAGGTGCGGGCGCGTGGCTGTGGCTGGCGGGCCTGCTGGCGATTGCGCTGCCGCAATGGGTGCAGCATCCGTGGTTCGACACACGCTGGACGAACTGGGTGGGGCTGGTGACGCGTAAGCCCGTCACGGAAGACTACGCTCCCATACTGCCGTGGCTCGGGGTGATGTGGTGGGGCTTGGCCAGTGGGCGCTGGATACTCGGCCGCCGCCCGCTCTGGCTGGCGGCTGCACTGCCGCGTGGCCTGGGCGGTCTGGCGTGGCTCGGCCGTTGGAGCCTGAGCTTCTACATGGCGCATCAGCCGGTGCTGATCGGGGCCTTGATGCTCTTCACGGCCCTGCGCTGACGTTCGGTCGCGCCTTGCCCCTGGCGGCCAGCGCGCGATCGCGTTCGCTGCGATCGCGCTCGATGCGGCGCACGCGGGCTGCATAGCGATCTCGCGCCTGCTCTGCTTGGGCAGCGCTCCACGCCGACCAGCCGGACTTGGCGGCGTCAACCGCATGCATCGTGATGCAGTCCACCGGGCACACGGGAAGGCACAGCTCGCAGCCGGTACACAGGGGCTCGATGATGCCGTGCATCACCTTGGGCGCGCCAATCACGCAATCCACCGGGCAGACGTCGATGCACAAAGTGCAGCCGATGCACGCGGCCTCGTCAATACGCGCCAGGCGCAGCGGCCCTTCGACGCCGTGCTGCGCGCTCAGGGGGAGGGCAGCCTGGCCGGTGATCGCGGCGAGACGGGTGACACCCTCCTGGCCGCCCGGCGGGCATTGGTTGATCGCAGCAATGCCCTGCGCAATGGCGTCGGCGTAGGCGCGGCAATCGTCATAGCCGCACCGCTGGCACTGCGTTTGCGGCAGTGCGTCGTTGATTTGTTCGGCGAGGCTGGCGCTGGATGTCACGCCGGGATTGTCAGCGCGCCGAGGTCACACGCCTTTTCTTGGGCGTAGGAGCCTGCGGGCGCTTCGCGCCGCTGCCTTGATTTGCCGCGATGAAGTCGCGAACCTGAGGGTAGACAAGCTCGCGCCAGCGCCGTCCAGAGAAGATGCCGTAGTGGCCGGCACCCACCACGTCGTAGTGGAATTGGCGCGACTTCGGGATGCCCGTGCACAGGTCATGCGCCGCGCGCGTTTGCCCGGCGCCGGAGATGTCGTCGAGTTCGCCCTCGATCGTCAGCAGCGCCGCGCTCTTGATGTCTTGCGGCCGCACCAGTTGCCCGCCGACTTTCCAGGTGCCGTTCACCAGCGCGAACTCCTGAAACACCGTCTTGATCGTGTCGAGGTAATACTCGGCGGGCATGTCGAGCACGGCGTTGTATTCGTCGTAGAAATCGCGATGGAACTCGGCGCTGTCGCCGTCGCCGCGCACCAGGTCGAGGAAATAGTCGTAGTGCGACTTGAGGTGCCGCCCCGGATTCATCGCAATGAAACCGGAGTGCTGCAAGAAGCCGGGGTAGACGCGCCGTCCCGCGCCCGGGTAGTTGACCGGCACGCGGTAGATCACGTTCTGCTCGAACCAGCTGTGGCTCTTGTTCATCGCCAGGTTGTTCACCGCGGTCGGGCTCTTGCGGGCGTCGATCGGCCCGCCCATCATCGTCAGCGTGTGCGGCAGGGTCTCGCCGGCCGTGGCCATGAGTGCCACCGCGGCGAGCACCGGCACAGTGGGCTGGCACACCGAAATCACGTTCACCGCGCTGCCGACTTCTCGGATGAACTCCTGCACATAGGCCACGTAGTTGTCGAGGTGAAACGGGCCGGTGGCCTCGGGCACCATGCGGGCGTCGGTCCAGTCGGTGACGAACACTTTGTGATCGCGCAGCAACTCGCGTATCGTTTCGCGCAGCAAGGTTGAATGGTGGCCTGACAGCGGCGAGAACACCAGCACCGTGGGCTGATCTTTCATGCGCGCCAACATCGCCGAGTCGTCGGTGAAGCGCTTGAATCGCAGCAGGCGGCAGAACGGTTTCTACAGCGCCACCTGCTCCTGCACCGCCACATCGATGCCATCGACGTTCACCGAGGTGATGCCGAACTCGGGTTTTTCGTATTCCTTGGACAGGCGATGCATCAAGTCCAACCCGGCCGAGACGCGCTGCGCCAGCGGCGTGTGCGACAGCGGCGACAGTGGGTGGGTGTAGAGCTTGGATGAAGCGCTCGCGAACTCGGAGAACGGGCTGAGCATCGCCCGCTGCGTTTCATACCATTGGTAAATCATCGCGAATCTCTCCCTGGCCAGAACCTTCCTGGCGCCAACGCTACGGAACGAAGGTTGACCCAGGAACGTTCATTGTGCACCGCAGCATTCTACGGACATTCACTCCATGTTGGGCCAGTTTGTCTAGGGAGTTGCCCCGATGAGCCAGCGTTTCCCCTGCCAATTCGAGAATCAGGAGACCTTGGAGATAGCGTCGACCACACGGTCGATGTTGGCGTGGTTCAGCGCAGCCACGCAAATCCGGCCGGAGTCCAGTCCGTAGACGCCGAACTCCGCGCGCAGCCGCTGCATTTGCGCCGGGTTGAGGCCCGAGTAGCTGAACATGCCCTTTTGCGTGGTGATGTGGCTGGCGTCGCTTCCGGGTACTTTGGCCTCGATCCTGGTTCGCAGCAGCGTGCGCATTTCTTGGATGCGCCGCCGCATCGCGCCGAGCTCGTCTTCCCATTGCGCGCGCAGTGTCGGCGATGTCAGCACGGCGGCGACCACCTGCGCACCGTGGGTAGGCGGGGTGGAGTAGTTGGTCCGAATGACGCGTTTGAGCTGGCTCAATACGCGAGCGGCAGATTCCTTGGTGTTGCACACCACGCTCAACGCGCCGACGCGTTCGCCGTACAGCGAAAAGCTTTTCGAAAAACTGGTCGCGACGTAGAACTCCAGGCCCGACGCGATGAACATGCCGACGACGGCTCCATCCTCGGCAATACCGTCGCCGAACCCCTGGTACGCCATGTCGAGTATGGGCACGAGGCCGCGTGCTCTAACCGCAGCGATCACCTCCTGCCACTGCGCCGGGTCGAGGTCGTAGCCGGTCGGGTTGTGGCAGCAGGCGTGAAGCACGACGATGCCGCCACCCGGTGCCGCGTTCAGCGCGGCCAGCATGCCGGGAAGGTTCAGGCCCCGGCGCGCGGCGTCGTAGTAAGGATAGCTTTCCACGACGAATCCAGCCCCCTCGAACAGCCCCCGGTGGTTCTCCCAGCTCGGGTCGCTGATCATGACGCGCGCCGGGGGGCTGCCGGCGGGTTGCAGCCGACGCAGGAAGTCAGCCGCGATCTTCAGGCCACCCGTTCCGCCCAGCGCCTGCACGGTCGCGACACGTCCCTGGCTCACCGCATCACTGCGCTTGCCGAACACCAAGCCTTGCACGGCCTGGTCATACAAGGCGATGCCGTCGATCGGCAGGTAGCCGCGCGCTTTCGGTGCTTCGGCAATCGTTGTTTCGGCTGCGCGCACGCAATCGAGCAGGGGCAGTTTCCCGGTTTCGTCGCAATACACGCCGACGCCGAGGTTCACTTTGGCCGGGTTGGGGTCGGCGTTGAACTGTTCCGTCAAGCCAAGGATGGGGTCGCGCGGCGCGAGTTCAACGCCGGCCAAGTGCGAGGCCATGAGTGTCCTTACTGAGGTGAAGCTGGTGAATGAACGACCCGCGCCAGCGTTTTTCCGATACCCTGCGCGGTTGCTCAGCCCTTTGGGCCGGGCTCAACGGTGCAAATTTTATCTGTCATGGCGAACTCGTCCGCTTCCACAGCCATCGCCGTCGCTGATGCGACGACGCAAGGCGAGTTCGTCAAGTTCGACGATTCGCCGTTCCAGTTGTTCCAGCCGTATGCGCCGGCGGGCGACCAGCCGCAGGCGATCGCTAAGCTTGTCGAGGGCATACGTGACGGCCTGAGTTTTCAAACCCTGCTCGGCGTTACCGGCTCGGGCAAGACGTTCACGATGGCCAACGTGATCGCGCGCATCGGCCGCCCGGCGATCGTGTTCGCGCCCAACAAGACGCTCGCGGCGCAGTTGTACGCGGAGTTTCGCGAGTTTTTTCCGAAGAACGCCGTCGAGTACTTCGTCAGCTACTACGACTACTACCAGCCCGAGGCCTATGTGCCGCAGCGCGACCTGTTCATCGAGAAGGACAGCGCAATCAACGAACACATCGAGCAGATGCGGCTGAGCTGCACGAAGAGCCTGCTCGAGCGCCGCGATGT